>NZ_JBIVXE010000003.1:0-491742 GCF_044769125.1 Glutamicibacter sp. NPDC090743
TGCAATGCCTCAAGCAAATGTTATGTATTCACCAAATAAAAATATTCGGTATCAACAAACTTGGCACACTATTGAGTTCTCAAACAACAAACACTCTCGACACCACAACCACCAATCCTTCGATGACTGCTTCGCTCCGGAGCAACTTTACAAGCTTACCACCAAGTTGACCGTTGTCAACTCGACGTTTCAGTCTTGTTCACCCCGCCGTTTCCGTTTCGCCCTTTCAGGCTGTCCGGATCAGCGGCGCGAGATAAAACTCTACACGGGTTCAGCCACGACGCAAAATCGGCCTACGGGTCGAATTTCAGCCTCTAATCCGACCTTGACTAGGGATTATCATAATTAGGTACAACAAAACCGCCGGAAAAGTGTCTTGGTTCACAAGCTTTTCCGGCGGTTTAGTGTAGTGCGGTAGTTACTGGGCCCTACTTGGCCAGTTCAGCCACTGCCATGTTCTTCTTGCCGCGGCGCACGATCGCGTAGCGGCCATGCAGGAAGTCCGCCTCGGCCAGTTCAGTTTCGATGCCGCCAACCTTGCCGTTATTGACGTAGGCGCCACCTTCAGCGACCGTACGGCGTGCTTCGGACAATGACTTGCTCAGGCCCGAGGCAACCAGGACATTCAAAATGCCCAGATCGTCCGCAGCAACCTTCGCCGAAGGCAGCTCCGCGATAACCGATTCCAGGGTAGGAAGATCAATCGCGCCCAGATCGCCATTGCCGAAGACCGCAGCCGAAGCGGCGATCACCTGCTCGGTAGCCTGCACACCGTGAACCAGGGAAGTGACTTCCCAGGCCAAGGTGCGCTGGGCGACGCGCTTGAACGGGCGCTCTGCAACTTCGGTTGCCAGTTCCGCGATCTGCTCGCGGGTCAGGAAGGTGAATACCTTCAAGCGGTCGATCACATCCGCGTCGGAGGTGTTCAGCCAGAACTGGTAGAAGGTGTACGGGCTGCACATTTCGGCATCCAGCCAGATGGCGTTGCCCTCGGACTTGCCGAACTTGGTGCCGTCGGAGTTGGTGATCAGCGGGGTGCCGTAGGCGTGCACCGAGTTGCCCTGGACCTTGCGGATCAGGTCGGTGCCGCTGGTCAGGTTGCCCCACTGGTCCGAGCCGCCGGTCTGCAGGGTGCAGCCGTACTGGCGGTTCAGCTCCAGGAAGTCGTAGCCCTGCAGCACCTGGTAGGAGAACTCGGTGTAGCTGATGCCCTCGTCGGAGTTCAGTCGCGCGGCGACGATCTCCTTCTTGATCATCGTGCCCACACGGAAGTACTTGCCCACATCGCGCAAGAAGTCCAAGGCCGACAGCTGCTGCGTCCAGTCCAGGTTGTTGACCAGCTGCACCGCGTTCTCGCCCTCATCGGAGAGGAAGCGGGAAACCTGCGCCTGGAGCTTGGCGACCCACTCGGTCACCGTCTCCCTGGTGTTCAAGGTGCGCTCCGCAGTTTGGCGCGGGTCGCCGATCAGGCCGGTGGAACCGCCAACCAGGGCCAGCGGCTTGTGGCCGGCCAGCTGCAGGCGGCGCATATTCAGCAACTGCACCAGGTTGCCCAGATGCAGGGACGGCGCAGTGGGATCGAACCCGCAATAGTAGGTCACAGACTCTTCGGACAGGGCTCGTTCCAGCTCGGTTTCGTCGGTGGACACGTGCACCAGGCCGCGCCACTTGAGTTCCTGCCAGACGTTCTCGAAAGATGCGTCGTTGCTCTGTCCCGCAATCACGGGATTCTGCTTCGTATCAGACATGCTCACTGTGACCATTTTCTGTCTTCGTTCTGCCCCGAGTGCCCGCGTTGCTGCTTGCGTGCACCTGTGATCGCACCGGGAGTTGGGGTTGCCTTCCCGGCGCATGGGTTTAAGGTTATCGCTTGGTGGCAGGCTCGTGCCACTTCCCCGGCCCGCCCCTTGGTCACATAGCCGACCCCGCGGTGCGCTGCTAGCCTTCCAGGCCTTCAGGCAGTTCGCGGGTGTGGACCACGCGCAGGCGCTGGGTGGTACGGGTCATCGCCACATACAAATCGCCCACGCCGCCGTCCACCTCGTCGACCAGCTCGGCCGGTTCCAGGATCAGCACGCCGTCGAATTCCAGGCCCTTGGACTCGCGCGCGGTGATCACCACGATGTCCTGGCTCAATCCGCCCGAACCGGCGCCAACGCGGTCGCCATGCACGTCCTGGACCGCCGCGCGGATGCGGGCCAGATCCTGCTGCGGCACGATGATCGCCTGCAGTCCCCCGGCCGAGTACTCCAGCTCTTCGCCCAGCGCGGCCAGGACCGCATCCTGGACTTCGGCCTCGGTGGTTTTGGTCAGCACCGGTGGCCAGTCGCCTTCGCGGACCGCCTGCGGGGTGGTGATCCGCAGGCCGGCGGCCTGGGCCACGCGCACCGCCGCGTCGGCGATCTGCGCCGGGGTGCGGTAGTTGACGGTCAGCTCTTCGAGCTCGAAGCGCTCACCGAAGAACGGCTCCAGGGCCTGGGACCAGCTGCTGGCGCCCGAGGCGGCCGAGGTCTGGGCGATGTCGCCCACGATGGTGAAGGACTTCATCGGGCAGCGGCGAACCAGCAGGCGCCACTGCATCGGCGAAAGCTCCTGCGCCTCGTCGACCACGATGTGCCCGTAGGCCCAGGTGCGATCGGCGACGGCGCGTTCGGCGGCCGTGAGCCGGGCCGCAGTTTCCTGGTTCACCCCGGCCACCTGCTCCGCGGTGACCACACCGTCGATGCCGGCGTTTTCCAGCATGGTGTGCATATTGCGCAGCGCGGCCTTGGCATTTTCCACGTCGGCCTCGTACTGGGCGGTGTGCGTGCCGGCCAGCGGGTCGGCGAACTCGCCGAGCAGCCCGGATGCCTCATCGAGCAGCGGCACATCGGCCTCGGTGAACGGCGAGCCGGCCCGGCGGTACAGGGCGTCGCGGTCCGTTTCCTTCAGGTGCGGGGCCGCGGCGGCCAAAAGGTGCGGGGTGGCGAACAACTCGGCCACCAGCTGCTGCGGGGTCATCGGCATCCAGCACAGGTTCAGCGCCACGCGCACATCGTGCGATTCGCGCACTTCCTGGGGCAGGTAGGAACGGTCAGTGGTCGAGGACTGCCCGGCCGATTCCTCCAGCTTGCGGCGCAACTGCTCGGCCAGGTCCCCCACCAGCACCTTGACGAAGGTTTCGCGGGCCTCGTTGTAGGGCTTGTGGGTGTGGCGGGCGCGTTCTCGTGCGTTCTTGACCATCTTCGGGGTCAGGGTCAGGCGGGTTCCCTCCACGACCAGGGTGCGGGTTTCCGGAATCAGCCGCTGGCGATTGCGCACCGCAGTGGCGATCACCCTGGCCATGGACAGCTGGCCCTTGAGCCGGGCGACGGTGCGGCTGGTTTCCGGCACGGCGTGGATGCCGTGGTAGAGCTCGCCCACCGAGGACATGACCACGCCGGTCTCGCCCAGCGAGGGCAGTACGCGCTCGATGTAGCGCATGAAGGAAGTGGACGGGCCGACGATCAGCACCCCGGCGTTCTTCAGCCGTTCGCGGTACTCGTAGAGCAGGAACGCCGCGCGGTGCAGGGCGACGGCGGTCTTGCCGGTGCCCGGACCGCCCTGGACCACGACGGCGCCGGGCAGCTGCGCGCGGATGATCGCATCCTGCTCGGCCTGGATGGTGCCGACGATATCGCCCATGCGGCCGGTGCGCTTCTCGCGCAAAGCGGCCATCAGCGCGCCCTCGCCGTGGTGGGTGTGCCCCTCATCCAGCCAGGTCTCGTCGAGCACGTCGTCCTCGATGCCGGCCACGGTCCGGCCCTTGAGCATCAGGTGGCGGCGGCGGCGCACCCCGCGCGGATTCAGCGCGGTCGCCTGGTAGAAGGGGGCCGCTTCGCTGGCGCGCCAGTCGATCATCAGCCGGTTCAGGTCCTCGTCGGACAGGCCGATGCGGCCGATGTAGCGGGGGGCGCCGGAGGATGAGCCGTTGCCGGCTTCCTGCCCCTGGCCGTTGGCTGCCATATCCAGGCGGCCGAAGACCAGTCGGTCCTCGACGGCGTCGAGCTGGGCAATCCGGTCCTCGTAGAGGGTGGCGAAAGAGTCGCGTTCGGACATGTTCTGGAAGGTGCCCACCGCCCCCTGGGCCCGGGTGCGCTCAAGCTGCTCCACCTTTTCGGCGCGCAACTCGTCCAGCCGCGCGTACAGGCGGCCCACATAGTCGGATTCAGCTAATAGATCGGCCTCGATCGTATCGGTCAACCCAGTTTCCCCTCGCGCTCAAAATGTGCCCCTGCGCAAAGCACAGGGCCCTACGTAAAACGGTTCCCACGTAAAAACACAGGACAGATAATGATACGCGCCTTTGGCCCGGCGCAGGTAATCGCGCGCACCGGTGCCAAGCGCTGGCCGGGCCCGCTGCCGGGCTGTTCGCCAACGGCGTGGAAGCGTGGCGGTTTGTTACCTGCGCGCCGCTTCCCGGCTGCCGCTTCGGCACCGCGCTGCCCGGCTCAGGAGTGGACGACCTGCAAGGAGAGCACCTTGTGCCCCGGCAGCTTGGCCCGTCCTTCGAGGCCATCGAGTTCCAGCACGACGCCGACGCCGGCGATCCTGGCACCGGTCTGCTCCAGCAGGCGGACCGCTGAACCCACGGTGCCGCCGGTGGCCAGCACATCGTCGAGGATCAGCACGCGGGTGCCCGGGGCGATCTCGTCCTTGTGCACCTCCAGGCAGCTGGTGCCGTATTCCAAGGTGTACTCGTCGCGGTAGACCTCGCGCGGCAGCTTGCCGGCCTTGCGGATGGTCAGCATGCCCTTGCCCGAGGCGTAGGCGGCGGCCGCCGCCAGCACGAAACCGCGGGCTTCGAGGCCCGCGACGATGTCGAACTGCCCCTCAAAGGGGGCGATCAGCTCGTCGACCATGCGGCGCAGGCCGGTCGGGTCGGCGAAGACCGGGGTGAGGTCCTTGAAGGAGATCCCTGGCTGCGGGTAGTCGGGCACGATCTCGCACAGTCGATCCAGCAGGTCGCTAATGCTCTCAGAAGTAGTCACGCCTAGTAATTTTAGTCCCTTCGCGCGCCGCACGCCGCACGATCGTGCATAATCATGAGCACATTTTGGGCGGTGTCCATGCGGTACGGCGGTTAACCATCCAGGCTAGCGGTTCATCAAGCGATCGCTGGGCCAGGGCAGCAGCTGCGGGTCCGCGGCCCCGTCGGCGGCCGCGGTAACCTGCACCGGCCCGGCCGCCGGGCGGCCGGCCATCCATGCGGCCAAGTCGAAATCGGTGCCCGAGAGCACCCACGATTTCGCCCCGTCCCCGAGCACGATCCGGGGTTTGCCATGCGGCTGCAGCACCAGGCGGGTTCCTTCCGGAACGCGGGCTTCGAGCGCCCGGAACAGATGCGCGCTGAATGCCGGCGGCCAGCTGGCGGCCGGGCGCAGGAATTCGTCCAGGTCGGTGGCGTGGATCAGCATCTCTCGCCAGGTCGCGTACATCAGGTCCGCGGCCTTGGCCCCCGGGCGGTACCCCACCGGCTCCTCCCACGTGGCTTCGGCACCAGGCAGGGTGGCGCGCAACTGGGCCAACGCGTCGGCGGCCAAGGCGCGCAGGGACTCCGGGCGCATCAGCGCGGTCATGTTGATCGCCTCGATCCGGCCCTCGGCGCCCCCGTCGTACATCAGCGGCGGCCGCTGGGCTCCGGCGTACTCGAACTGGCACACGGCGGCCTTCGCGAAGGAGGCCAGATGCGCGATCAGCTGGGCGGTGCTCCAGCCCGGCAGCGAACTGGGCTTGCTGTACTGGGTGTCGGGAACCTCCCGCACCTGTACGGAAAGTTCATCCAATGCGGTGGTGACCTGCCCGATGAGTTCGGCAGGGGCCAGGAGTCGAGTCATGAATCACACTTTAGCGCGAATCGGGCGCAAATGCGCAAGGGCTCGAAGCCGTGGTTAAGGCGCAAGTGGCCGCCGGGCAGGATTCTTCCCGCGCGGCGGCCGCTTGGCCCTGCCTGGTGCTACTTGGCCCAGGCCTTGATCTGGTCGAGCTGACGCTCGAACTCGGCGAGCTGCGCTGCGACTGCGCTCGGGGCGGTGCCGCCCTGGCCGTTGCGGGCGTTCAGCGAACCCTCGGTGGAGAGCACCTCGCGCACCGCCGGGGTCAGGTGCTCGGAGATGCCGGCGTATTCCTCGTCGGTCAGGTCCCACAGTTCCACGCCGCGCGATTCGGCCAGCTGCACCGCAGCGCCGGAGAGTTCGTGGGCGTCGCGGAACGGCACGCCCTGGCGGACCAGCCATTCGGCGATGTCGGTCGCCAAGGCGAAGCCCTGCGGGGCCAGATCCGCCATGCGCTCGGTATTGAAGGTCAAGGTGCCCATCATTCCGGCGACCGCCGGCAGCAGGATTTCCAGGGTGTCCGCGGCGTCGAATACCGGTTCCTTGTCTTCCTGCAGGTCGCGGTTGTAGGCCAGGGGCAAGGCCTTGAGGGTAGCCAGCAGGCCGGTCAGGTCGCCGATCAGGCGCCCTGCCTTGCCGCGGGCCAGCTCGGCGATATCGGGGTTCTTCTTCTGCGGCATGATCGAGGAGCCGGTGGAGAAGGAATCGTGCAGCTTCACGAAGCTGAATTCCTTGGTGGCCCAGAGGATGACCTCCTCCGAGACGCGCGAGAGGTCAACGCCGATCATGGCCGCGATCCAGGAGAATTCGGCGAACACGTCGCGGGCGGCGGTGCCGTCGATCGAGTTATGCACGGCCGAGTCGAAGCCCAGCTCGGCGGCGACGAAGTTCGGATCCAGGCCCAGGGTCTGGCCGGCCAGCGCACCGGAACCATAGGGCGACACGGCGGCACGCTTGTCCCAGTCGACCAGGCGCTGCACATCACGCAGCAGCGGCCAGGAGTAGGCCAGCAGCAGGTGCGAGAGCAGGATCGGCTGGGCATGCTGCAGGTGGGTGCGCCCGGGCATCGGCGCATAGGGGTGCGCCTTGGCCTGCTCGACCATGGCGTCAAGGGTGTCGATCACGCCGCGGGCGATGATCCGCGCGTGGTCGCGCAGGAACATCCGGCCCAGGGTGGCGATCTGGTCATTGCGCGACCGGCCGGCGCGCAGCTTGCCGCCCAGGGCGGTGCCGGCGCGCTCCAGCAGGCCGCGTTCCAGCGAGCCGTGGACGTCTTCGTCGGTTGGCGCTGCGACATAGACCTCGGAGATGACGTCGGCTTCGAGCTGGTCCAGGGCGGCGATCATGTCTGCCAGCTCGGCATCGGTGAGCAGGCCCGCGCGGTTCAGCACCTTGGCATGGGCACGGGATCCGGCAATATCGTAGCTGGCCAGGCGCCAGTCGAAGTGGGTGGACTTGCTCAGCGCTGCCATTGCATCCGCTGGGCCGCCGGAGAAGCGACCGCCCCAGAGCGATCCTTCATTTGTTGACGAGGCCATGGCCCGTTCCTTTCTGCCGGAGAAAATTGACGTTGCACCCTACTCTAGCAAAGCTTTATGCAATGTAACTCATATTTATGCAACGGTGTGCCGATTCATGCATCACATGCTTATCGCTGCGGCCTGCTCTGCGGGGCCTGGCCAGGCTCCGGAACACGCAGGAAACCTTAGGTTTTGCCTCTTCCAGTACTCAGCGCCCGGGCGTATGGTGTGATCATAGAGCCGATACGGAACGTTCTTCGGAGGTACCCAATGGAAATCCAGCTGTACCGGGGTGATATCACCACCCTTCATGTTGATGCCATCGTCAATGCGGCCAATCCTTCGCTGCTCGGTGGAGGCGGCGTCGACGGCGCGATCCATGCAGCTGCTGGTCCCAGCCTGCTGGCCGCCTGCCGGGAAATTCGGGCCAATCGCTACCCCGACGGGATTCCTTCGGGCATTGCCGTCGTCACCAAGGCCGGCAACCTGCATGCCAAGTGGGTCGTCCACACCGCGGCCCCCAACTTGGCGCTGATCAAGCCGAACCCCAAGATCCTCGACGACTGCTTCGTGAACTCCCTGTATGTCGCGGCCCGCCACGAGGCCCACTCGGTCGCGTTCCCGGCGATTGGCGCAGGGGCGTTCGGGTGGGATCCTGATCAGGTTGCCAGCATCGCCCATGCAGCGATCAGCCGGTGGATCGAGACCAATAAGCATATTTCGCCGATCCACAAGATCATCCTGGTCGCGCATACCGATGAGGTCCAGGCCGCCTTCGAGCGGGCGTTCTCGCTGGATGCCGTGGAGGATATTGCCGCCTGACCGAATCCGAATGGCATTAACGCACGAACTCTGCCGCGCACTCCTAGTCGAGGGCGCGGCAGTTTTGCGAGGTCGGGCAGCTAGGTGCGGGCGAAATAGGTGTTGCGCCGCGGCAGCTGCTGCGGATCCAGATGCTTGGGCAGGATGACATGGGGCAGGCCCTTGATCTTGACCAGTTTCAGGTAGCCGCTGTGGACCATGGTGTGGTGCAGTGCGCAGAGCGGGCAGCAGTCCTGGAGTCGGGTATGGCCGCCCTTGGCCCACGGTTTGAAGTGGTGGAATTCGATCAGTGCCGGGTCTGCCGTGCAGCCTGGGACCAGGCAGCCGCCGTCCCGGTCGCGGGCGGCAAGTTTCATCCAGCGCGGGAAGAGCCGGGCGTCGCGTCCGATATCCATGATCACCCCGTCGGCGTTGTAGATCGGGCTGATCACCTTGGCTTCGCACAGCATGGTGCGCAACTGGGGCACGGAAATTTGCACGCCGTGCGCGCTGATGCCGGTGAGCGATGCGAGATCCTGGAGATCCTCAAAGCGCGCGTGCACCACGATTTCGGGGGTGATGCGCTTGCCCTGGCTGTCGGGGCCGATATTGCGCAGGATTGCGTTCAGCGCATTGAGCCGGCGTTCGGGCACCGAACAAGTTGCCGGCAAGCCCGGCAGTGGTGTGCCCGGCGGGTTCGGCGGGTCGGGATCTGGCGCGGCATCATCCGCAGGAGCTGGCAGGCCAACGCCCGCCCAGTCCGGAGCAGGTTGGTCGCTGTTCCAGAGGTGCTCCCCGGGTTCTTCCCACTCGGCCTTGCCACCAGGCGCTTGCTGGCCGCCGTCGGATTCCGGGTCGGGGTCGGGCTCCGGGCCGGGGTGTCCGCTGGAAGACGGCTCTGCGGTATCGCAGTGCTCATCGCCGGAAGGGCTGTCGCTGGCGGCGCCTGCGGCCTTGCGGGCGGCGGCGCCGGCCTTGGTGCGCTTGTTGTCGGCCTGCGTGATCAGCGATTCCCAGAGTTCCGCGTCGATCTCCCGGACACGGACGATGAATTCATGAACCCCATTGACCACCTTGCCGCGGAAGAGGCCCAGCTTCGGGGTCGTAGCCTGGTCGTGCGCGTCCTTGTACTCCTTGATCAAGCCATTGATGCGCTTCTGCCGGATGCGGATCTGGTCTTCCCTCAGGTGCGCGGCGGCATGCTCCTCGAGCAAGGTGCCGTCGGCGGCCTTGGCAGTGGCCGTGGTGGGCAGGCCGTCGAAGGTGGTGTCTTCGGGTTCGAACTTGTCCAGCGCGCGGGCGGTTTTCAGCACCTCGCGGGGATCCGGCGTGCTGTGCAGGCCAGGCAGGGCCCAGCCGGCAGGCGACAGCATGGCCTCCGTGGACGGATCTGCGACTGGCGTGCCTGGGGCGGGAGTGCCGGCAAAGTGTTCTGCGAGCAGGGTGAAACGCGGGGCGCAGGCAGCACCGGCGATATCCTTGCGGGCGTGGACCAGATGGGCGTCCCTGACGCGGCGGTCGGCCTCGAAATAATTCACATCCAGCATCTGGGACAGGACGGTGGCCGCATCGAGGTAGAGGGTGCGGCCGGGCGCGAATTGCGCAGGGGCGCTGAAATCGGTGGTGCCCGCGCGCAGGTGGTCGAATTCGGCGAGGTCCAGGGCGTGGGCAGCGCTGGTCTCCACCTGGCTTGCCGCCATCACGACGGTGCGGGCGGCTTGCCGGCTGAAGGCTTCGGCGAAGTGGGCGTGGGCTAGCGCGAGGCGCGGATCGGCGCAGCCCGAGGCCTGGGCGCAGAGGTTCTGGAACAGCAACAGGCACGCGGCTTCGGCGCGCAGCAAGCTGGCGGCGTCCAGCGGGGTGCCGCTGGCCAGCTGCTGCGCCACGGTCCCCAGGCTGGCGGCCAGTGCGGGTCCCGCGGTGCTCGTGGCGCTGGCGCTCTGAAGTGGTTCCATGCCCCGATCATCGGGCGCCATCTCGACCGGCATGGCAAAGCCGCCGCGGACTGTGGAGAAGTTCGCGGCGGCAAGCGCCCGATCACCTGGCGGCGCCGGTCAGCGCGGCTCGGCCAGCTGCAGGAAGCGGGCGGCCACTTCGGCGCCGCCGTCGGCCGCGCGGGTGGTGACCATGATGGTGTCATCCCCCGCGATGCAGCCCAGGATCGAGGGCATCTGCGAGTGGTCGATGGCCAGGGCCAGCAGGTTCGCCGCGCCCGGCGGGGTGCGCAGCACCACGATATTCCCGGAGGCCTCGGCGGTGACCAGCTGCTCGGCGCAGATCTTGGCCAGGCGCGCGTCGAGCACTTCCTGGGTGATCGCGGTCTTCGGGGAACGGTCCCCGCCTTCCTGGCGCACCGCGTAGATCAGCTGCCCGGAATTGTCGCGGATGCGCACCGCTCCGATTTCCACCAGGTCGCGCGAGAGCGTGGCCTGGGTGACTTCCAGCCCGTCGTCCTTGAGCAGGCCGAGCAGCTCGGCCTGGGACTTGACCGAGTTGTTGCCCAGGAACGCGCGGATGCGGGCCTGGCGGGCGGTTTTGGTGCTTGGCTGGGCGGACATCCTAGAGCTCCACTCGTGGATCTTCGGCCAGGCCGGAGGCGACCATCAGCCAGGCCATCACGGCCTTCTGCGCGTGCACGCGGTTCTCGGCCTCGTCGAACACGACCGACTGCGGGCCGTCGATGATCTCGGCGTCGATCTCGTAGCCGCGGTAGGCCGGCAGGCAATGCAGCACGATCGCGTCGTCCTTGGCCAGCTTCATGGCTTCGGCGGTCACCGAGTAGCCGGTGAACAGCTGCTGGCGTTCGGCCTTCTCGGCTTCCTGGCCCATGGACACCCAGGTGTCGGTGACGACCACGTCGGCGTCTTGCAGCGCGGCGGCGGCATCGGTGGTGATCGTGGCCGATCCCCCGGTCAGCGCGGCGCGCTGCTGCGCGGCCTCGATGATGCGGGCTTCGGGCAGGTAGCCCTCGGGGCCGGCGATGCGCACGTGCATGCCGGCGGTGACCCCGGCCAGCAGGTAGGAGTTGGCCATGTTGTTGGCCGCGTCGCCCAGGTAGGCCATGGTCAGCCCGGCGGTCTTGCCCTTGTGCTCGCGCACGGTGAGCAGGTCGGCGATCAGCTGGCAGGGGTGGTAGTCGTCCGATAGCGCGTTGATCACCGGAACCGAAGAGTTCGCGGCCATTTCCTCCAGGCCGGACTGGGCGAAGGTGCGCCACACGATGGTGGAAACCATGCGCTCGAGCACCTTGGCGGAGTCGGCGATGGACTCCTTGTGGCCCAGCTGCGAATCGGCGGAGTTGATGATCAGCGGCGAGCCGCCGAGTTCGGCGATGCCGGCGTGGAAGGACACGCGGGTGCGGGTGGAGGTCTTGTCGAAGAAGACCGCAACGCTCTGCGGGCCGGCGAACGGCTGGTAGCCGTACTTGTCGGCCTTCATCGCCGCGGCCAGGTCCAGCACCTTGGACTGCTCGTCGGGGGTGAAATCCAGGTCGGTCAGGAAGTGGCGGGTTGCGCTCATGGTGTTAGTCCTTTGCTGTCGCAGGGGGTGGTCGCGAAGTTGCTGCCGGCCGCTAGCTGGCGGCGCTGATCAGCTGCGGCAGGGCCGCGATCAGGGTGCCCAGCTGCTCGGTGGTGATTACCAGCGGCGGGGCCAGGCGGATGGTCTTCTCGTCGGTGGCGTTCACGATGAATCCGGCATCCAGCGCCGCGGCGACCAGCTTCGGCGCGTTGGCGGCGGCCAGTTCGAAGGCGGTGAGCAGCCCGGCGCCGCGCACGGCGGCAATGCCCTCGACGCCTGCCAGCTGCTCGCGCAGCCAATCGCCGGTGGCGCGCACATGGGCCAGCAGGTTCTGGGATTCGATGGTGTGGATGACGGCCAGGCCGGCGGCGCAGGCCACCGGGTTGCCGCCGAAGGTGGTGCCGTGGTCGCCCGGGGCCAGCCAGGCGGTGTTCTGCTCGCCGAACACGATCATCGCCCCGATCGGGAAGCCTCCGCCCAGGCCCTTGGCCAGGGTCATCACGTCCGGGATCACTGGGGCCGAGGCGAAGAACGCCCCGGTGCGGCCCATGCCGGTCTGCACCTCGTCGAAGACCAGCAGGGCGCCGGCTTCGCGGGTGATGTCGCGGGCGGCCTGCAGGTACTGCGCGGAGAGCATCTTCACGCCGGCTTCGCCCTGGATCGGCTCGATGAAGACCGCCGCGACGGTTTCGTCCACCGCGGCACGCAGCGCGTCGATGTCCCCGGCCGGGATCCAACTGACGTTTTCGGGCAGCGGGGCGAAGGGCGCGCGGTACTTTTCCTTGTAGGTCAGCGACAGCGCGCCCAAGGTGCGGCCGTGGAAGGAATGCTCCAGGGCGATCACCTTGGTGCGCGGGGCCTGCGGCGTGCCGGCGTTGCGCCGGGTCAGCTTCAGCGCGGCCTCATTGGCTTCGGTGCCGGAGTTGGCGAAGAAGACCTTGGAGCCGGCCGGGGCGGCGGAGATGTCCAGCAGCTTCTCGGCCAGCGCGATCTGGCTGGGGGAAGTGAAGAAGTTCGAGACATGGCCCAGGGTGGACAGCTGGCTGCTGATCACGGAAGCCAGCAGCGGGTGCCCGTGGCCCAGGGTGTTGACCGCGATGCCGCCGAGCAGATCCAGGTACTGGTGGCCATCGGCGTCCCAGACATGGCAGCCGGCCCCGCGCACCAGCACGCGCTGCGGGGTGCCGAAGACGCCGAGCAGGGAGCTGGAGTAGCGTTCGGCCAGGGCGGCCGAGGACAGCTGCGCCAGCCCGGCAGCTTCAGCGGTTCCGGCCAGGGCGGAGGAGGTGGTTTCAGCGGCGTGCTCGCTCACTTGGCGTCCTTCTTTTGTGCGGTGGCCGGGAGCACCTGGGTGCCCACGCCGGCGGTGGTGAAGATTTCCAGCAGCATCGAGTGCGGGGCGCGGCCATCGACGATGTGGGCCTGGCCCACGCCCCCGTCGACGGCTTTCAGGCAGGCGCCCATTTTCGGGATCATGCCCGATTCCAGCGACGGCAGCATGGAGCGCAGCTCGTCGTTGGTGATCGAGCTGATCAGCGAGGACTTGTCCGGCCAGGCGGCGTACAGGCCCTCCACGTCGGTGAGGATCACCAGCTTGGCGGCGCCGAGCGCGGTGGCCAGCGCGGCCGCGGCGGTATCCGCGTTGACGTTCAGCACCGCGCCGGTGGGCTCGCCGGATTCGTCGAACTCCGGGGCGACGGTGGAGATGACCGGGATCATCCCGGCATCCACCAGCGAGTCCACCTGGTCGGTGCGCACGGTGGTGACCTCGCCGACCAGCCCCAAGTCCACGGGCAGGCCGTCCACGACCGTGCCGGTGCGCACTGCCTGCAAGGTGGCGCCGTCCTCGCCGGACATGCCCACCGAGTAGGGTCCGTGCGAGTTGATCAGGCCGACCAGGTCGCGCTGTACCTGGCCGGTGAGCACCATCCGCACCACGTCCATGGCCTCTGGGGTGGTCACGCGCAGCCCGCCGCGGAATTCGGATTCGATCCCCAAGGTGTCGAGCATCTTGTTGATCTGCGGTCCCCCGCCGTGCACTACGACCGGGTTGACCCCGGCGTGGCGCAGGAACACGATGTCTTCGGCGAAGGCGCGGCGCAGATCGTCGTTGACCATCGCGTTGCCACCGTACTTGATGACCATCGTGGTCCCGGCGAAGCGCTGGATCCAGGGCAGCGCCTCGATGAGCGCTTCGGCCTTGGACTGGGCGATATCCAGGTTGGTGCGGGCGGTGTGGGCCATGGGAGTGTTCCTTGTTTCTGCCTAGCTGGAGTAGGCGGAGTTCTCGTGGACGTAGTCGTGGGTCAAATCGTTGGTCAGCACGGTGGCTTGCTCGGTGCCCGCGTTCAAATCGATCTCGATGGATACGTTGCGCTCATCGAGATTGACCAGGTTGCGGTCTTCGCCGACCCCGCCGTTCTTGCAGACCATGACGCCGTTGATCGACACGTTCAGCTCACCGGGTTCGAAAGCGGCTTTGGTGGTGCCGACCTCGGAGAGCACTCGGCCCCAGTTCGGGTCCTTGCCGAAGACCGCGGTCTTGACCAGGTTGGAGCGCGAGACGGCCTTGGAAACTTCCAGGGCGTCGGCTTCGGTGGCGGCGTTGTAGGTGCGGATCGCGATGGTGTGATCGGCGCCCTCGGCGTCCTCGATCAGCTTCGCGGCCAGCTCGCAGCAGGCATCGGTCAGCGCGGCGGTGAATTCTTCCATCACCGGGGCGGCTCCCGAAGCGCCGGAGACCAGCAGCAGCACGGTGTCGTTGGTGGACATGCAGCCATCGGAGTCCGCGCGGTCGAAGCTCATCGCGGTGGCCGCGCGCAGTGCGTCATCGGCCTGTTGACTGGTGAGCACCGCGTCGGTGGTGAGCACTACCAGCATGGTGGCCAGTGCCGGGGCGAGCATGCCCGCGCCCTTGGCCATGCCGCCGATGATGACCTGGCCGGAGCCCGGTGCCCCGACGATGCGGGAGACCAGCTTCGGCACGGTGTCGGTGGTCATGATGCCCGCGGCGGCCGCATCGGCCGCGTTCTGGTCGTCGGCCAGCGTATCGGCAGCGGCCTTCACGCCGGGAAGCAGCTTGTCCATGGGCAGCTGTTCGCCGATCAGGCCGGTGGAGGCCACGGCAACGTCACCTGCGGACACTTCGAGCAGCTGCGCGGCGTATTCGGCGGTCTTGTGGGTATTGGCGAAGCCTTCGACGCCGGTGCAGGCATTGGCTCCCCCGGAGTTGAGCACTACGGCGTCGATGCGGCCGTCGGCCAGCACCTGCTTGGACCAGTGCACCGGGGCGGCGGCCACGCGGTTGGAGGTGAAGACACCGGCGGCGGTGAATTCCGGTCCGTGGTTCTTGACCACGACGACGTCGTTCTTGCCGGTGGACTTCAGGCCCGCTGGCACGCCGGCGGCGCTGAAGCCTGCCGGGGCGGTGACGCCGGTGGCGGCGGCCGATGGGTGGGTGCTGGTGTGGGCAAGACTCACGGTGCAACTCCTTGCATGAGCAATCCGGTGTTTTCTTCCAGGCCCAGGGCGATGTTCATCGACTGGACGGCGGCACCTGCGGTGCCCTTGGTGAGGTTATCCAGTGCGGCGGTGACGATCACGCGGTTGGCGTGGGTGTCGAAGGCCAGCTGCAGCTGGACATGGTTGGAGGCCTGCACCGCTCCGGTGGTGGGCCACTGGCCTTCGGGCAGCAAGTGCACGAACAGCTCGCCGGCGTAGGCCTCGGTCCAGGCCTCGCGCAGCATCGCTTCGGTGACTCCCGCCTTGACCTTGGCGGTGGCGGTGGTCAGGATGCCGCGCGGCATCGGGGCCAGAGTCGGGGTGAAGGAGACGGTGACCGGCTCGCCGGCCAGCTTGGAGAAGCCCTGCTCCATTTCCGGGATGTGGCGGTGGGAGCCGCCCACGCCGTAGGTGCTCATCGAGCCCATGACTTCACTGCCCAGCAGGTTGGGCTTCAGCGACTTGCCCGCACCCGAGGTGCCCGAGGCCGAGACGATCACTACGTCGTCGGGCTCCAACAGTCCTGCTCCAAAGCCCGGGGCCAGGGCCAGCTGCGCGCCGGTCGGGTAGCAGCCGGGAACCGCAACGCGCTTGGTGCCGACCAGCTTTTCGCGCTGCCCGGGAAGTTCAGGCAAGCCATAGGGCCAGAAGCCGGCATGCTCGGAACCATAGAATTTCTTCCACGCAACGGCTGATTCCAGGCGGTGGTCCGCACCGGCGTCGATGACCAGGGTGGATTCGGGAAGGGCTGCGGCCACGGCGGCCGAGGCTCCGTGCGGCAGGGCCAGGAACACGACGTCGTGCCCGGCGAGGTTTTCCACGGTGGTGTCCACCAGTACGCGATCGGCGAGCGCATGCAGGTGCGGTGCGATCGAGCCGAGTCGCTGCCCGGCCTGTGAATGGGCGGTGATCGCGCCAATCTCTACGTCGGGGTGGGCCGCGAGGATGCGCAGCACCTCGCCACCGGCGTATCCGCTGGCGCCGGAAACAGCTACTGAAATCGTCATGACCAGATTCTACCGCGAAATATTCACCCGCGCTAATAAATATTCATAAAATTATTTGTCACGTAACCCGACATCCAACCCAGGCGGGCCCGCGCAACGACGCAAAGTCCTACACTTGCCGTAGAGACCAACCCGGGAACCGTTCCCCCGGATCCCCCCGCACGCACGCCAGGAGTACCGCGCCATGCAGCAGCAAGCCATTGTGGTTAATGAACCAGCAGATGCCAACGGATTGGAACTGGGCCAGGTGCCCGTTCCCGCCCCGGGACCCGGCCAGTTGCTGGTGAAGGTCGCCGCCACCGGAGTGAACTTCATCGAGACCTACCAGCGCAGCGGCGTCTACAAGGTGGATTACCCTTTCACCCCGGGCAGCGAATTCTCCGGCGTAGTGGAGCAGATCGGCGACGGGGTGCAGAACTACAAGATCGGCGACCGGGTGGCCACTGCCTCGGGCACCGCCGGCTACGCACAGTATGCGCTGGTTGAGGCCAAGCGTGCGGGCAAGGTCCCGAATGCGGTGGAGCTGCGCATTGCCGCTGCCCTGCCGCTGCAGGGCATGACCGCGCACTACCTGGTGCATTCGAGCTACATGGTGCACTCCGGAGATGTCGTGCTGACCTACGCCGGCGCCGGCGGGGTGGGGCTGATCCTCACCCAGCTGCTCAAGCTCAAGGGCGCCACGGTAATCACCACCGCCTCGACCCAGGAGAAAAAGGACCTGGCCAAGGCTGCCGGCGCCGACTACGTGGTGGACTACGACCAGGTCGCCGCCACCGTCGAGCAGGTCACCGGCGGGGCCGGCGTGCATGCGGTGTACGACGGCATCGGCAAGGACACCTTCGAAACCTCGCTGGCCGCCCTGCGCCGCCGCGGCACCCTGGTGCTCTTTGGCGGAGCCAGCGGCCAGGTCCCGGATTTCAACCTGCAGCGGCTGAACGCCGGCGGGTCGCTGAGCGTGACCCGTCCGAAGCTCGATGACTTCCTGGCGACCGAAGAAGAGATGCACTGGCGCTTCGGCGATATCTTCGGCTGGGTGGCCGCCGGGGACATCGATGTGCGCATCGGCGCCGAATTCCCGCTGGCCGAAGCCGCCGCGGCCCATGCCGCGCTGGAATCGCGCGCCACCACCGGCAAGGTCATCCTGGTTCCCTAGCGATGGCTCACCAGCAATGATCGAGCAGCAACTGAGCCAGCACGCCGGCATCCGCCCCGCCACCGACTAGGCGGTGCCGGCATACCTGCAGGCCCTAGGCATCCCGGGCCTGATCGACGTGCACGTGCACTTCATGCCGGAGAAAGTGCTGGCCAAGGTCTGGTCCTACTTCGATGGCGAAGCCCAGCGCGCCGGATACCCTTGGCCGATCGGCTACCGGCTGCCCGAGGCCCAGCGCGTTGCCGCGCTGAGGGAACTGGGCGTGATCGCCTACGGCACCTTGAACTATGCCCACCGCCCGGACATGGCCGCTTGGCTCAACGAATACTCGCGGCAGTTCGCCGACCGCCATCCCGAGGCGATCCGCTCGGGGACCTTCTACCCGGAGCCCGGGGCCACCGAATTGGTGCGCGCCGCGCTGGCCGAGGGGGTGCAGCTGTTCAAGGTGCATGTGCAGGTGGGCGGCTTCACCCCGCTCGATCCGCTGCTCGAAGGCGCCTGGGCGCTGCTGGCCGAGGCCCGGACGCCGGTGGTGATCCACTGCGGCCATGGGCCGCATGCCGGGCGGTTCACCGGGATCGGGCCGATCCGCGAACTTCTCGCCCGCCATCCGCAGCTGGTGCTGGTCATCGCCCATGCCGGCTTGCCCGACTATGCGCAGTTCGCGCAGCTGGCCGTGCAGCATCCGGGCGTCTACCTGGATACCACCATGGTGGGCACCGGATTCATGAACCGCATCGCCCCACTGCCGGCGGAGTATCCGCAGCTCGTGGCCGGGCTATCGCACAAGATCGTGTTCGGCTCCGACTTCCCGAACATCCCCTACTCCTACAGCCACCAGATCCAGGCGCTGGAATCCTGGGGGCTGGGCGCGGACTGGATGCGCGACGTGCTGCACCACACCCCGCGCAAATTGCTGCAGGCGGTGCGCAATAGTTGAGAGATGCATGACAGTTCAACCATATTCTTGGTGCGGGCCGCCCGCGGCACGCTTTAATGGTGACTGGAACCCTTGCGTTCCACCCCTCCAGGATCCACTTCACTTCCGGGACGCTCTCCCCCAGCGACCCATCTTGCACTCTTAGTGAAGGGCGGATCCGATCAGCATGGACAACGAACGAACTCCAGCGCCGGATGCACCAATCCATCCACCCCAGTTCCCCTCCGGAACCCTGGCGCCGGCTGCGCGCACCCTCATGGACATCCTGCAGGCCACCGCCCAGGCTCATCCCGATGCGCCGGCCATTGACGACGGCGAACGCGTAGAGAGCTACGCGGAGCTGCTCGAAGAGGTCAAGAACAAGGCCCGGCGGCTGCATGCCCAGGGCCTAGGCGCCGGCGACCGCATCGGCGTGCGCGTTGAATCGGGCACCCGGCACCTGTATGAATGGATCCTCGCGATCATGTGGGTTGGGGCCGCCTATGTCCCGGTCGATGCCGATGACCCCGACGAGCGCGCCAAGACCGTGTTCACCGAGGCCGAAGTCGCGGGCATCATCAAGGGACGCGATACCGTCGTGGCCGATAGCCAGCGCCCCAAGCCCTTTGCGAACCCGCGAATGCCTGGACTGGAAGATGACGCATGGATCATCTTCACTTCCGGTTCCACCGGCAAGCCCAAGGGCGTCGCGGTCACCCACCGTTCGGCAGCGGCCTTCGTGGATGCCGAAGCGAAGATGTTCCTGCCCGGCGATCCGCTGAACACCACCGACCGGGTACTCGCCGGACTGTCGGTCGCCTTCGATGCCTCCTGCGAGGAAATGTGGATCGCCTGGCGCAACGGCTCCTGCCTGGTCCCGGCCCCGCGCGCCCTGGTGCGCAGCGGCATGGACCTGGGCCCGTGGCTGATTTCCCGTTCCATTACCGCCGTTTCCACCGTGCCCACCTTGGCGGCGCTGTGGCCGGCGCAGGCCCTGGACTCGGTGCGCCTGCTGATTTTCGGCGGCGAGGCCTGCCCGCCGGAACTGGCCGGGCGGCTAGCCACCGAAGGCCGCGAAGTCTGGAACACCTACGGACCGACCGAAGCGACCGTGGTAGCCTGCGGCGCCACCATGGACGGCAGCGTGCCGGTACGCATCGGCCTGCCGCTGGACGGTTGGGATCTGGCGGTGGTTGATACCGAGGGGATCCCGGTCGCCGAAGGGGAATCCGGGGAGCTGATCATCGGCGGCGTGGGACTGGCCCGCTACCTGGATCCGGAAAAAGATGCCGAGAAGTACGCGCCGATGCCCACCTTGGGCTGGGAGCGCGCCTACCGCTCGGGCGATATGGTCATCAATGACCCGCTGGGGCTGATCTTCATCGGCCGCGTGGATGACCAGGTGAAGATCGGCGGACGGCGTATCGAGCTGGGCGAAATCGACGCCGCGCTCAACTCCCTTCCCGAAGTTTCTTCCGCGGCGGTAGCGGTACGCGAGACCGCCACCGGCAACAAGGTCCTGGTCGGCTACTTGCAGGCAGCGGAAAACTATGATCTGGGTGCAGCGCGCACCCGCTTGCTTGCCGACCTGCCGGCGCCGATGGTGCCGATCCTGGCGGTGATGGGCAGCCTGCCGATGAAGACCAGCGGCAAGGTGGACCGCAATGCGCTGCCGTGGCCGTTGCCGGGCGCCGAACTGGCTGCCGAGGGCTCCGGCCTGCCCGAACTCGATGAGACCGGGCAGTTTATTGCCGGAGCTTGGCGCGGCGCGCTGGGCGCTTCGGCCGCCGGCCTGGACGCCGATTTCTTCGCTTCCGGTGGCGGGTCGCTGGCCGCGGCCCAGCTGGTTTCGGCACTGCGTGCCCGCTACCCGGACCTGACCGTCGCGCAGCTCTACGACTACCCGCGTTTTGGTGCACTGCTCGAATACCTCGGCAGCCAGCAGCCATCCGCGACGCCGGCGCAGCCTCGCATGGTCAAGCGCACCCAGCGGGAAACCCAATGGGCGCAGTCCCTGGCCGCCGCGCCGCTGTTCATCCTCTCGGGCCTGCGCTGGTTCACCTACCTCATGCTCGGACACCTGTTGCTGGTGTTCCTCGGTGTTTTCGAGGCGCACCTGCCGACCCCGTGGTACGTGCTTGCCGGCCTCTGGCTGGTCTTCGTGACCCCGGTAGGGCGCATGGGCCTGTCCATCGCGGCCACGAAGCTCTTGCTCCGCGGCTTGAAGCCGGGGACCTACCCCCGCTCGGGTTCGGTGCACCTGCGCCTCTGGGTGGCCCAGCACATCGCCGACGTGGTCGATCCGGTGTCCTTGGCGTCCGCTCCGCTGCTGCCTTGGTATGCGCGGATGCTCGGTGCGCAGATCGACCGCACCGCGACCATGCACACCCTGCCACCGGTCACCGGCATGCTGCGAGTCGGCCCCGGAGCCTCCATCGAGCCCGAGGTGGATATCTCGGGCTACTGGATCGACGGGGACAAGCTGCACGTGGGCACCATTGAGATCGGCGCCCACGCCTCCATCGGCGCCCGCAGCACCCTGGCCCCCGGGGCAGCCATCGGTGCGCACACCATCGTTGAAGCCGGATCCGCGGTCTACGGCCAGGCCCGCAGCCATTCCCGCTATGCCGGTTCGCCGGCGCAGCGCGAAGGCAAGGCCAAGCCGAAGTGGCCAACGCAGGAACCGGAGCACAAGGCGCTGCCCCGTATTCTGGGCGGCATCGGTTCCATGGCGTTGAACCTCGCACAGTGGCTCCCGGTGATCGCCGCGTTGCTGGCCATAGCCCCGGTACTTGGCAGCGCGCAATCGCTGGCCGGGATCGGCTGGCGGTTCATTCCGGCCGTGCTGCTAGGCGCCACCGTGTGGTTCCTGGCCACCATGGTGCTGACCATCGTTATTGTCCGCCTGCTTTCCATCGGCCTGGCAGAGGGGTGGCATCCGGTCACTTCCCGCGTTGGCTGGCAGGCCTGGGCTACCGAACGCGTCTTGGATACCGCCCGCGACCTGCTCTTCCCGCTCTACGCCTCGCTCTTCACCCCGATCTGGCTGCGCCTGCTCGGTGCCAAGGTGGGCCGCGATGTGGAGATCTCCACGGTGCTGCTGATTCCGAAAATGACCACCATTTCCTCGGGTGCGTTCCTGGCCGATGACACCATGGTTGCTTCCTACGAGCTCGGCGGCGGCTGGATGCACATTGCCCCGGTTCGCGTGGGCAAGAAGGCCTTCCTGGGCAACTCCGGCATCCTGCATGCCGGGCGCCGGGTGCCCAAGCGCTCGCTGATCGCGGTGCTGTCGGCCACGCCGAAGAAGATGAAGGCCGGCACCTCGTGGATCGGCTCGCCCCCGCACAAGCTGCGCCGCACCACCGTGGAAGGCGAATCGGATCTGACCTACCGCCCAACCCTGAAGCTCAAGGCGATGCGGGCGGGGTGGGAGCTGACCCGTGGCCTCGCGGTGTTCACCACGGTCGGAATTGCCGGCGGCGTGCTTTGGGCGCTGTCCGCCTTGACCGCCTACTTCAACCCGCTGGTCGCGATCCTGCTTTCCGGCGCGGTGCTGGTCCTGGCCGGAGCAGTCGCCGCCCTGGTGGCGGTCGCCGCCAAGTGGCTGGTGGTTGGCGTGATTCGCCCGGGCGAGCACGCATTGTGGAGTTCCTTCATATGGCGCACCGAAATGGTGGATTCCTTCACCGAGCTGGTCTGCGCCCAATGGTTCGCCCGCTTGGCTTCGGGCACCCCGGCCTTGGTCTGGTTCCTGCGCGCGCAGGGGGCAAAGATCGGCCATGGCGTGTGGTGCGAGAGCTACTGGTTCCCGGAAGCGGACCTGGTGACATTGGAAGACCACGCCACGGTGAACCGCGGCAGTGTCCTGCAAACCCACCTGTTCCACGACCGGATCATGTCCATCGACGCGGTGTCCCTGGGCGCCGGGGCAACGCTCGGCCCGCACAGCGTCATCCTGCCCGCCGCGCGGATCTCCGAAGGCACCACCACCGGGCCAGCCAGCCTGGTGCTGCGCGGCGAGGTGCTTCCGGCAAATACCTACTGGCGCGGCAATCCGGCGGTACGCTGGAACATCGAACCCGAGACCAAAGCCGAGCAACCGGCTGACCAACAAGCCTGAGGATTCCCCGCCGATGCCCCACCGCATACTCGATGAGTACACCAAGCACCATGGGTCCCCGACGTACACGGTGGAGCACTATGACCTGTCGTTGGTCATCAAGCTCGCCAGCAACCTGCTCGATGGCCGGGCCATGCTGCGCATCCGCGCCTTGGAGGATATCAATGAGGTCGCGTTGAACCTCAGCGGATTGAAGATCATCAAGGCCACCTGCCAGGGGCGCAAGGTGCCGGTGGCCAAGAAGCACCACCGGATGGTTGTTTCCCTGCCAGCAGTGGTGAAAGCCGGCGAGCGCGTGGAGCTGAACCTGCGCTATGCCGGCAGCCCGCAGGCAGAAAACGGGCTGTGGGGCGAGCTTGGCTGGGAAGAGCTCACCGATGGCATCCTGGTCTCCGGCCAGCCAGTAGGCGCCTCGACCTGGTACCCGTGCAACGACCACCCCAGCCACAAGTCCAGCTACCGCTTCGAGATCTCAGCGGATGCCGGCTACCGCGTCGTGGCCAATGGCCAGCTGGTAGACCATCGCCGTTCGGCCAGCCGCGAGACGTGGGTCTACGAGCAGCGTGAGCCGATGGCCAGCTACCTCGCCACCGTGCAGATCGGCCGTTATAGCCAGATTCCTTTCGATGAAGGCGGCCACCTGGTGGCCTACTCGGTTCCGGGAACCGAGGTGCCGGTGCGCGGCGCGTTCGCGAAGCAGACGGCGATGGCCGAGCTGTTCGAGCGGAAATTCGGCCCGTACCCGTTCGAGAGCTACAAGATCGTCGTGGTCGATGACGAGCTGGAGATCCCGCTCGAAGCCCAGGGCCTGAGCATCTTCGGCAAGAACCACTTGTCGTTGCAGTGGGAAGCCCAGCGCCTGATCGCCCACGAGTTCGCGCACCAGTGGTTCGGCAACTCCCTGACTCCGGGGCGCTGGAAGGATATCTGGCTCAACGAGGGTTTCGCTTGCTTCAGCGAATGGGTGTACTCCGAAGAAGCCCAGGTGATGGCGTTGGACGAGCGTGCCCGCCACGCGTGGGCCCTGCTCGAAGGCTTGCCGCAGGACATCATGGTCGGGGACCCCGGGCCCCAGGACATGTTCGATGACCGGGTGTACAAGCGCGGAGCGCTGGCCCTGTATGCGCTGATGCGGCGGTTGGGCGAAACGGACTTCTACACGATGCTTCGCCAATGGACCGCCACGCATCAGCATTCGACGGTGAGCACGCAGAAGTTCGCTGACCTATTGGGCCACTACGCACCGGCGGAAGAGATCCAGGCCATCCTGGACGCATGGCTGTTTTCCGAGGCGCTTCCGCCCTTCCCTGCCTGATCGGCGCACGGCGCCATGATGTTCCGGCCAGGTCCGCAGGGCTGTTGTCCTTCATCACAAACAACCCTCTGGCTTGGTCTTGTTCAGCATTTGTTCACAAGCTGTTCACCGGATAGCTCTACGGTCATTGCATGACTGTAGAGATCCCCCTGCTCGATGAAGCCTTCCAGGGCTATTCCGTCCTCGATAACGACGATGACGATCCGGTGCTGGTCCGCGCCGATGGAAGCATCGTCGATACCTGGCGGGAGAACTACCCGTATTTCCAGAAACTGGATCGCGCCACCTACGAGGCTGAAAAGCGGGCACTGCAGATCGAACTGCTGAAACTGCAGAAATGGGCGAAAGCCCATGGCCGCCGGATTATGATCGTTTTCGAAGGCCGCGATGCGGCCGGCAAAGGCGGCACGATCAAGCGTTTCACCGAACACCTGAACCCGCGTGGCGCCCGCGTGGTGGCCTTGGAAAAGCCGAGCGAGCGCGAGTCCACCCAGTGGTACTACCAGCGCTATGTGCAGCACTTCCCGTCGGCTGGCGAGATCGTGCTCTTCGACCGCTCCTGGTATAACCGTGCCGGCGTCGAACGCGTGATGGGATTTTGCACCGAAACCCAGGTGGACCACTTCCTGGAGCAGACTCCCGCCTTCGAGAAGATGGTCGTCGACGAGGGCATCGACCTGGTGAAGTTCTGGTTCTCGGTGTCCGCCAGCGAGCAGCTGACCCGATTCACCATCCGCCGCATCGATCCGGTGCGCCAGTGGAAGCTCTCGCCCATGGATCTCGAGTCCTTGGATAAGTGGGAAAAGTACACCCAAGCCAAAAAGGAAATGTTCCTCAAGACCGATACGGAGCATGCCCCGTGGACCGTTGTGAAGTCCAACGACAAGAAGCGCGCCCGGTTGCAGGCGATGCGCCACGTGCTGAACCTTTTCGAGTACAAGGGCAAGGACCACCACTTGGTGGGCTCCCCCGATCCGAAAATCGTGGGCCGCGCGGCCAATGTGATTACCCACGGCGAAGAATTCTAGATCCGTTCCCGGTGCACCGCTGCTAGGGAACGATGACGCAGGTCCCCAGCAGCCCTTGGCCGCGCGGTCCTTCGGCGTTCCAGCGACCGCTCATCGATGCGAGAGCATGCCGCGCGGCAACCGGTCCCGTAGCCCGGATTCCTGCGTAGAAACGGCGGGACTGCGCATCGACGCGAATCTCGCATTCCAGGAAATCCAGCCACTGCCTGGTCAGCGGGAACCACGCCTTGAAGACGCTTTCCTTGGCGCTGAAAATCAGCCGGTCCCAGGCGATGCCCGGATGGTGCGCCGATAGCTCGGCGGCCATCACCTGCTCTTCGGGAAGCAAGATGATGTCGAGGATTTCTGCCGGCAGCGGAGCATGCAGTTCGGCGTCGATGCCAAGGCCGCGAATATCGTTGGCGGAGGCTACTGCCGCTGCACGGAAGCCAGCGCAATGGGTCATGCTCCCCACCACGCCAGCTGGCCAGATCGGTGCCCGTTTTTGATCTGGAACCAAGGCAACGCCCGCATGGCCCAGTTGTGCCAGCGCTCGGCGAGCGCAGACACGGACAGTACGGAATTCCTGCTGCCGCTCAGGCACCGCCTCGGCGATGTACCGTTCTTCTTCCCCATAGGATCGGCCGTCTTCCAGCTCGGTACGCGACTGGACCACATGTACCGAAGACGGCAGCAGCTCTGCGAAGATATCGTTGCCTTCTATCAGAAGCGCGAAGATCCGCCAGCGCCGGAGAAGCTTCCGCCCCCAGAGTATCCGCCGGAGACTCCGCCCGACGAGCTCGCTGCTTCACGCGACTCGGCCACTGCGCTGACGCCCGCGGAATATCCGTGGTGGTAGCCACCCACCCGCCAATACATCGATGCGGGATTCAAAACGTCCAGGATGGTGCCGGAACGGCCGTCATATGCCCCGGATTCGTAGCGGGATTTCTTCAATGCCGATTGCATGTCGGCCTTCTCTTCGGCACTTTCCGCATACACTTCGATTTGAGCTTGGCCGAAGACATCCAGCTTTTCGGTCAATTCGGCACGCAACTCCGATAATCCATCGAGCGCTTGATCCACCGTGATCGATTCTTCCTTCAGCTGCGCTGACAGTTCGCCGAGCTGCGTGGTTGCCATTTCCCGGTAGGAAGCCAAGGCGGCCGCGCTGCCCATCAATTCCGGCTCTACGTCGTTGAGCAACTCCCTGATCTCGTCCAGGTCCTCTTCTAGCGGCTCGGTCTGTGCATGCCACGCCTCTTCCCAGGATGCTGAACGGGTATAAAGCGCCGCCGCGGCGATGATGGCGTCATCGGTCAGGTCCAGGGACTGCGCTGTTTCGCGGAACTCCTTGGCGAAGCGAACGCCTTCGGAGCCGGAGCGCTCCTTCTTGCCCGAGTCTTCCAGTGCCTGCTGCGCTTCAAAACAAGCACGGTATTTGGCCATGAACTTGGTGAAGCGCTGCTCCAGCTCGGCTGCATGCCCTGAAGCCGACGGCAGCGTACGAGCCGCCAATTCGGTTTCTTCCAGATCCATCGTGACGTTGGTCAGGTGCAAGGTCCCCTGATGCAGTTCTTCCGCGAAGGTTTTCCGCCGCGTTGACCGAGTGTGCAGTGCGACGCCGCCGATAATGGCAGCCACGAGGCCTCCGACGCCCGTGGATATCCACAAGGCCGGGTGCTGGTACCAGGGCCGATTCATGATCACGGCCGCCTGATCGGCTACCGCAATGACGCCGTCGGTCCACCGGGATAGATTGAAGTCGTCGTAGCCGGCTTCGTGGATGCTCTCCATGGAGCTCTCTGAGACCTTGCGGTCTTCGCCGAAGTACGTGCCGATCTGTCCATCTCCTTCTCCTTCGATGGACAAGGTGATGATGAACAGGCCGTCGGCCCAGTAGTCGCCATAGTCTTCGGGCTTCCCTGATATCCATTCCGGATGGGATGACTTGGCGTATTCCAGCGTCTTGGTGTTGATGTCATCGGAGTATTCTCCGTTGCGGGCGTAGATTGCCACGTCCGTGGGCTCGTTGAAATCGAGCTCGTCCAGTGCATCACGCAGCCGCTGCTCATTGAGCTTGCCGGTGGAATCCTCGATGGTGACTGATTCCAGGTTCTGCCCGGCCACGACCTGCACACCGGTGGCAGCTTGCGCGGCAGGCAGGGCGCCAGCCAGGCCCAAGGAAAGTGCCGCTGCGGTAACGGCTATTCGAATGCTTCGGGTTCGTGGGCCCACGATGCGTCTCCTTCTTTCGAGTTCCGGGTTATCTCCGGCTGATGGCCTTTCTCCTATCCTAGCGAGCCGGGGTGTGGCATCGATCATCCTTAAGACGGCTTTCGGCGCATTGGGGCCGCAACGCGCTTGTTCCAACCGGGATTCGCCGAAAAGTGATGGATTCCTCAAGCAGGTGCATTGCATGCCTATTCATGCCTGATCAACGGATGGGAATCCTCCGGGCATGGGAGGAAAAAATGATCGATTGGTTTGAACTGGACAGCACCGCACCAAATTCGGGGCTAAAATTGCAGAATGACTAGCATTGACGATTCCGGGGCATCCGTCCTTTCAGAACCAGAGCGCGAGATCCTCACTTGGGACACCTTCGGTGAAGCTTCCCGCGAACTGGCACAGACCATTGTCGACGACGGCTTCGAGCCGGACATCGTTCTGGCAGTAGCACGAGGCGGCCTGCTGCTGGCCGGCTCGATTTCCTACGCTCTGGGCGTCAAGGCCTGCGGTGCGCTGAACGTGGAGTTCTACACCGGCATCGGCACCGTCCTGCCGGAGCCAGTGGTTCTTCCTCCAATGCTGGACGATGGCCACCTGCGCGACAAGAAGATCCTGATCGTTGACGATGTCTCCGACTCCGGCCGCACCCTTGAAAAGGTTGTCGATCTGGTGTCTGCCTGGGGCGCCGAGGTCAAGACCGTCTGCCTGTACACCAAGCCGCGCACCATCATGGTCCCGGATTACGAATGGCGCCGCACCGACAAGTGGATTACCTTCCCATGGTCGGATCTGCCACCAGTTACCGCTGGCGCAGCCAAGTAAAGTATTTGAATTTCAGCAGGGAACGGCGAACTTTCGCCGTTCCCTGCTTTTGTTTCGAAGCTACTGCCGCGGGCGCAAGTCCAGGCTGAATCCGGGGCATTGCGGAAAGTCCCCGGTGAAATCGGCTTCCATCCCGAAGGACTCGTAGAAGAACTACGGCCAATGAAACAAGTTTGCGCGCGCTTCGTTCCCGCATAGGCTGAACCCATGGGTCCTTCACTGCTGCTAATGCCAATGACCGAGGCGGATGCAGATTTCGTTGCGCGCCTGGCTGCAGACGAACGCGTCATGGCCCATATCGGCGACGGAAGCACATGGAGCCTGGAGTACACCGCGCAACGCGTGGATCATGCCCTGAGCAGTCCGGAGATCTCCTGGTTTATCGCGCGCCGCCAGAATTCTCCGGTTGGACTTTTCACCGCTACCGAACGCAGGCATGCCACCGAAATCGGCTATTGGATCGCCCCGGAATGCTGGGGCCAAGGCTTGGCGAAGGAAATAGTCAGCGAGGGGCTCGCGCAATTGCAGGAAACCGGTCGAAGCGCATTTATCGCTCGTGCCGATGCCTCGAATATCGCCTCGCTGAAAGTGCTTGCCCGTTACGGGTTCATCGCGCAGGCGAAGGAAGGCCCTGGGCTCATAACGTTGACACGGGTTCTTCCCACTGTACCGGTGCCACCTGCCAGCTAGGGCGTGTAGGTTTCCGATGGGCGGAGCCTATCGGGTGCTTCTTCCTCTACCGTAGCGCTCGGGGTCGCCGGTTCTTCGAGGTGGGTTCCGGCGCCACGCTGGATAAACAGCACCGCTGCC
Source organism: Glutamicibacter sp. NPDC090743 (assembly GCF_044769125.1). NCBI lineage: Bacteria > Bacillati > Actinomycetota > Actinomycetes > Micrococcales > Micrococcaceae > Glutamicibacter > Glutamicibacter sp. NPDC090743. The sequence goes on from NZ_JBIVXE010000003.1 coordinate 28,582, forward strand.
CAGCCTGCCGCGATGAGGACGGCAACGGCCAGGATCCCGAGGAAGAACACCAGCAGCACAGTACCGCATGAACGCAATCCCTTCACTTCAAGCCTCTTCCCTCATCTAGTCGCATTGTCGGGATATCCCAGATCAAGTGTAGTCCTCAACCTGGCCAACCCGGGCATGGCGACAAAGCAAAATGCCCTGCCGCTTCCCGATCATCGGGAGAGCAGCAGGGCATCTGGCAGGCCGAAAGCCTAGCGCTGGGAAGCGCCGAACTTCTCGGTAGCCGCAGCCACCGCGGCGGCACGAGCCTCGGAGGCCTCGTCGGCGGTCAGGGTGCGGTCGGCGGCACGGAACCTCAGGCCGAAGGCCAACGACTTCTTGCCGTCTTCGATGCCCTGGCCCTGGTACACGTCGAACAGCGCGATGTCTTCGAGCAGTTCACCAGCGCCTTCGCGAAGGGCGGCAAGCACATCTCCAGCCACGACGTCCTGGTCGACAACCAAGGCCACGTCCTGGGTAGCCAGCGGCTGGGCGGACAGGTGCTGCTGGGCAACAACCACTGCAGGTGCAGCAGCCATCAGTGCGGCAGCATTCAGTTCCATGGCCACGGTACGTGCTGGCAGGTCCTGGTCCTTGAGCAGCTGCGGGTGCAGTTCACCGGCGTAGCCAACGACCTGCCCGGAAACCTTCAGTACTGCAACACGGCCCGGGTGGAAGGCCTGGTGGCTGCCCTGGGCAACCTCAAGCTCAACGCCGAGGACATCTGCTGCGCAGTGCGCCGCATCCAGCGCGTCGGCCCAGTCCCAGGCACGCGGTGCGAAGCCGGCCGCAGCCGATGCTTCGCGGCCGGTGAGAACCGCGGCCAGGTGCCATGGCTGGTCAGGGACGCCGTTGAACAGTTCGGCCAGGACCTCATCGCTTGGCTTTTCACCTAGCGGAGGCAGAACCGAGGAACCCAGCTGCGTACCTGGCAGGAAGACGAGGCCGCCTTCATACAGTGCCAGGTCGCGGAAGCCACGGCCGATGTTGCGGCGAGCGGTTTCCAGCAAGCCCGGCAGCAGCGAGGTGCGCAGGAAGCGGAATTCCTTGGAAATCGGGTTGGCCAGCGAAATGGCCTTGACCTCGGTACCGGCTTGCGCAGCACCAAAGGTGCTGTTCTGCGCTTCGGAAACGAATGGGTAGTTCAAGACCTCGGTCAGCCCTGCATCTGCCAAGCCCTGCAGCAGGCGGCGGCGCTGGGACTGGGCGCGGGTCAGGCCACGGCCCGGAGGGGCCACAGGCAAGGTCGCCGGGATCTTGTCATAGCCGACTACACGGGCTACTTCCTCGACCAGGTCTTCCTTGATGTCCAAATCCGGGCGCCAGCTTGGTGCGGTGACCAGGAAGCCCTCGGCGTTCTGCTCAACGCTCGCGCCGATGCCTTCCAGCGCGGTGATGGTCTGCTCATCGGTGTAGTCCACGCCGATCAGGGCTCCAGCGAAACCTGCCGGCAGCTGGATCTGGGTGTCGGAAGGAATCTGGCCCGCGTCGGTGGCCTTGGTGGTTTCGGTGCCGCCGGCCAGCTGCACCAGCAGGTCCACGGCACGCTGGGCCGCGATTTGCATGATGCGTGGGTCCACGCCACGCTCGAAGCGCTTGGAGGCTTCGGAAGGCAGCTTGTGGCGACGGCGCGAACGGCCGATGGACACGGTGTCGAAGTGCGCGGCTTCGACCAGCACGCGGCTGGTCGAATCCGAGACCTCGGTGGCCGCGCCGCCCATGACGCCGGCAATGCCAATGGCGCCGGACTCATCGGTGATCAGCAGGTCCTCGACCGACAGCTCGCGTTCCTTGGCATCCAAGGTCACCAGCTTTTCGCCGGCGTTGGCGCGGCGCACGGTAATCGCACCGGCCAGCTTGTCAGCATCGTAGAAGTGCAGTGGCGCGCCGAGTTCCAGCATGACGTAGTTGGAGATATCGACTACCAGCGAGATCGAGCGCATGCCGGCCAGCTGCAGGCGCGAAGCCATCCAGCGCGGGGTCGGGAGGCTCGGGTTGATGCCGGTGACCTCGCGGGTCACGAAGCGGGTGCAGCCCGGTACGCCGTAGATCGGCGCTTCGTCGCGGAGAACTACTTCATGGCCGGCTTCGGTGGTTTCCGAAACGGTCACGATCGATGCGGGATCGGTGAAGGAGGTGCCGGTGGCCAGCGCGTATTCGCGCGCTACGCCGCGGATCGAGAAGCAGTAGCCGCGGTCCGGGGTCACGTTGATCTCCGCCGCCTGGTCATCCAGGCCGAAGAGCTCGAAGACGTCGGTGCCCAGTTCCGGGTCCAGGCCCAGCTTGGACAGGACCATGATGCCGTCGTGGTCTTCGCCGATGCCCAGCTCGCGGGAGGAAGCGATCATGCCCGCCGAAGTGTGGCCGTAGGTCTTGCGCGGCGAGATCTTGAAGTCCCCTGGCAGCACGGCGCCGGGCAGGGTGACAACGACCTTGTCGCCTTCCACGAAGTTGTGCGCACCGCACACGATCCCCTGCACGCCCGAGGGGTCGATGCCCTTGCCGGTCAGGGTCTGCTCGGCGCCTTCTGGAACCACGCGAACCTGGCACCAGTTGATGGTCTTGCCATTGGAGGCAACTTCCTTTTCCAGGGAAATCACCTGGCCGACCACGATGGGGCCCGAGAGCTCATCGCTTGGACGGTGGACGTCTTCTTCTTCGAGGCCGACCTTGACCAGGTCTGCCATGACGTCTTCAGCCGATGCGTCGGCTGGTACCTGCGCGTACTCGCGCAGCCAAGATAGTGGAATACGCATTGCTTAGATCTCCATCCCGAAGTGCTGGCTGAAACGGATGTCGCCCTCGATCATGTCGTGCATGTCTGGGACATCGTTGCGGAACATGAGCGTGCGCTCGATGCCCATGCCGAAGGCGAAGCCGGAGTACTCTTCGGGATCAATGCCAGCTGCGCGCAGCACGTTCGGGTTGATCATGCCGCAGCCGCCCCACTCGATCCAGCGCGGTCCGCCCTTGGCACCTGGGTGCCAGATGTCCAGCTCTGCCGATGGCTCGGTGAACGGGAAGTAGGCAGGGCGCAGGCGGATCTGCGCTTCGGCACCGAACATCTGCCGGGCGAAGTGCTCCAGGGTGCCGCGCAGGTCGGCCATGGTCAGGCCCTTGTCCACGGCCAGGCCTTCGAACTGGTGGAAAACCGGGGTGTGGGTGGCATCGAGCTCATCGGTGCGGAAGGTGCGCCCAGGGCACAGCACGTAGACCGGCACATCGCGCTCGAGCATCGAGCGGACCTGCACCGGGGAGGTGTGGGTACGCAGCACCAGGTGCGCGTCGGCAGGCTCCACGAAGAAGGTGTCCTGCATTTCGCGGGCAGGATGGTCCGGCTTGAAGTTCAGCGCGTCGAAGTTGAACCATTCGGATTCGACTTCCGGGCCCTCGGCGATTTCCCAGCCCATGCCGACGAAGATGTCGGATACACGGTCCTGCAGGACCGAGAGCGGGTGGCGGGCGCCAACGCTGCGGCGGCGGGCGGCCGCGGTGACATCCACGGTTTCTTCGACCAGGATGCGGGCGGCTTCGGCTTCTTCGAGCACGGTGGTGCGGGCAGCCAGGGCCTTGTTGACCCGTCCGCGGGCACCGCCGACCAGCTTGCCGGCAACAGCCTTCTGGGTCTTGTCCAGCTTGCCGATCTGGCGGTTGGCCAGGGACAGCGCGGACTTCTCGCCGGTGTGGGCCAGGCGCGCTTCCTTCAGCTCGTTCAGGTCGCCAGCGGCCTGGATGGCTGCCAGGGCGGCGTCGACCGCGCCCTGGATGCCGGCTTCATCGGTTGGGTGCGGAACATTGGACTCCCCGACAGGAGCTTGTTCAGTTGTCTGATCAGACATGGGATCGATCGATCCTTACTCTTATCTTGTACTTACGCGTAGAACACTTTGCTTCCATTCTATGGCTAAGGGCCCGTGATCGTTTCACCGATGACGGGCCCTTGGCGTGAAGCTTCTTACCTTGAAGCAGGATTGCTGCTCATTAATGCGATTCCTTGGCACCCTTTGGCGCGAAAGCGGCAACGAAGACGAAGGTCAAAACCAGCAGCGCCCCGCCGAATACTGCGGAGTAGAACATGGTGTGGTCGACCTTGGCGGTGGCCTGGTAGGCGGCGGCGCCCTTGATCATGTCGAAGGTGACGGTGTGGTGCTCGACGGTACCCGGGGTGTGCGAGGTGACTGCGCCGGGGAAGGTGACGTGCAGGTTCGCTTCGGTGAAGGAAGAATCCACGGTGGCTTTGTCGCCCGGCATCGAGAAGGAGTATTCCTTCCCGTCATCGCCCAGGTTGATTTCGAAGCCGAAGACGCGGAATGCGTCAGCCAGCTGGACGTAGGTCATCGGGCTGGTGGTTTCAAAGCGCAGGCCGACGTTTTCGCCATCATCGATGTTGCTGTAGCTCCACTGGTCCCCCAGCTGCTGTTCCATCATTTCGATGTCGATCTGGCTCTCGAGGACTTCTTCAAAGCTGACGCCATTGAGCGTCGACTTGTGCAGGGTCAGCTGCATGGCCCCGGCGACCTTGTCTTTGCCCAAGACGTCGACTTCTGCGTTCATGTTGACGCAACCAGAAAGGGCTAGGACGGCGGCGAAGGCCAGAGCGATAACGCTCATAAATCGCTTCACGAAAAGTGCTCCTCAAAATATCGGCTATAGGCACAGTGCCAGAAGTTGGCGCGGTAACAAGCTTACGGGTGTTTAGTGCTGCGCCCCGGCACGTGCCTGGGCCAGGCATGCCGCCACGATCGGCGCATCGGCTGGAATCCACGGGACGACGGCGGACAGCGAGTCATCGAGTTCCAGCCAGGCCAGCTGGTCATGCCCGTCCAGGGTCGCTGGCTCGCCCTCGGTGATCTGGGCGAACCACATGCGCATGGCGGCCTTCTCGTTCAGCTGCCACCCTTGGGGATGCGGGCCTGGGATGGGCGCGCCAAGACGCATCTGCACCCCGAGTTCCTCGCGCAGCTCGCGGTGCACGGCCTGGACTTCGCTCTCGCCGGGTTCGACTTTTCCACCGGGGAATTCCCAGAGCCCGGCAAGGGCTTGAGGGCGGTTGCGGCGCGCGGCCAGGAGCTTGGTGGGCCGGGCCAGGTCATCGACGATGGCCACGGCAACAATTTGCTTGAGTTCAGCTGCCATGGGAGTCCAGTGCGCTCCGATTCGCTGAGCGCTGGGCGCGGGCCGAAGCGTACAGGCAGACGGTGGATGCGGTACCCACGTTCAGGGATTCGGCAACACCGTAGAGCGGCACGGCCACGCGGTAGTCGGCGGCGTCCTTCTCGTGCTCCTCCAGCCCCTGGCCTTCATTGCCGAACAGCCACAGGGTTGGCGCTTCCAGCACCGGCTGTGCTTCTGGCGCTTCGGTGCCTGGCTGGCTTGCACGCAGCACGGCGGCATCCTGCAGGGTGTCCAGGTTGTGCGCCGCATAGCCGTCGGCGGCCAGGATCTGGCTTCCGGTGGTCTTCGCGGCGGCGACCAGGTGGTCGAATTCGATGTTGTTCAGCACCGGTACGTGGAACAGCGAGCCGGCGGTGGAGCGCACGGCCTTCGGGTTGTAGATATCCACGCTGCCCTTGGTCAGGATCACCGCATCGGCTCCGGCGGCATCGGCGGCACGCAGGATGGTGCCGGCATTGCCCGGGTCCTGGATGCGGCAGAGCACGGCGATCAGCTTCGGCTTGGTGTCCAGCACCTCGCTCAGCTGCGGCTGGGACATGGCGACCACGGCAAGAATGCCCTGCGGGGTCTGGGTGTCAGCCATGGCGTGCAGCACTTCGCCGGTGACGATGCGGGTTGGAACCTTGGCGCTATCGAGCAGCTGCACGAATTCTTCGTGGCTCTCCAGAAAGCCGCCGACAACGTAGACGCCCTGGACCAGGTTGTCGTCCTCCAGATGGGCCTTGAGTGCTTCGCGTACCGCCTGCGGGCCCTCAACGAGGTATTCGCCGGTGGCTTCGCGCCCCTTGCTCTTGGCCAGACGCGCGATGGCCTTGACTCGTTCGGCGCGTGGATTGGACATCACTTCTGGAGGAAAACTGCTCATGTCTCGAGAATACCGGTAGAAACATGCAAAGGGCGGGTCCGCGCTGTGCGCGGGACCCACCCTTCGGTGTGATCTGTCCTACCTGAGCCTCAGCTCAAAGGGAGAAGAGATTTACTTCATCTGCTGACGGGATTCGCCGCCAGCTGGTTCGAAGCCTGCAGCCTTGGCAGCTTCGATGGAGTTGAACCAGAACTCGGCTTCGGTCTGGTCGTACCAGGTCGAGCCTGGAACGTGGTACTTGTTCGAGCCAGCGTTGCCCTTGATGATGAAGCCCTCAGGTGCGTCTTCGCCTTCAACGGCCTTGACTACGCCTTCGCCCTCGACGGACTTGGCAGCAGCCTTTGGAGCCTTGGCAGCCTTAGGTGCAGCAACCTCAGCAGCGGCAGCCTTTGGGGCGTTGACGTCAGCTGGAAGTGCATCCTTGGCAAGCTTTACCAGGGTAGCGAAAGCGTTCGAGTCCGAAACAGCCAGCTCTGCGAGCATACGACGGTCAACCTCGATCTGAGCAGCCTTCAGGCCCTGGATCAGACGGTTGTAGGTCATGCCGTTGGCGCGGGATGCAGCGTTGATGCGCTGGATCCACAGGCGGCGGAAGTCGCCCTTGCGCTTACGGCGGTCGTTGAAGCTGTAAACGAACGAGTGGAGCAGCTGCTCCTTGGCCTTACGGTACAGGCGCGAACGCTGACCGCGGTAACCCTTTGCGCGTTCCAGAACGACGCGACGCTTCTTGTGGGCGTTTACTGCCCGCTTCACACGTGCCACGTGTGTACTCCTTCAAGTCAGTTCCCCAGTGCCCGCGATTTTGCGGGATGGGTGAAATCTATGGGTGGTGGGGTATTGCTTCCCCGTATTGCGAAAGGGAGAGCTTAGAGGCCCAGCATCCGCTTGATGGTCTTTACATCGGCCTTAGCGACGATCTGGTCAGAAGCCAGGCGACGGGTAACGCGCGAGGACTTGTGCTCCAGGTAGTGGCGACGGTTGGCCTGCTGGCGAGCGAGCTTACCGCTACCGGTGAGCTTGAAGCGCTTCTTGGCGCCACTGTGAGTCTTGAACTTCGGCATAGCTGCCGTTCTCCTTACGTGCTCCACCCGGTAAAGCACCGGGTGGGGATCATCCGAAGCGGGCCCCGATAAAGGTGACCGCTGTTGTTCTCTTGTAGTTGGACCTTCCCGGAAGAAGATCCTTCACCGTGAACGGTGACGGGCTCGAAAGCCCAACAGGCTTGGCTAGGCGTCGCCTTCAGCTGCCTGACGTGCCTGCTCCAACTTGGCGCGGGCTTCATCATCCATGGAAGCTGCGACATTCTGGCCCTCGGTCTCAGCCGGCGCGTCGGTGCGGATCTTGCGCTTGGCCGCGCTGCGGCCACCCGACTTCTGCTGCTGTTCGCGGCGAGCCTCTGCCTTGTTCTTCAGCGGACCAACAACCATGACCATGTTTCGGCCATCGATGCGCGGGCTGGATTCAATGATTCCAACTTCGGCGACGTCTGCTGCAAACTTTTCAAGCAAGCGAATGCCCATCTCTGGACGCTGCTGCTCACGACCACGGAACTGGATCATGGCCTTGACCTTGTCGCCGGCGCCCAGGAAGCGCAGTGCGTGGCCAACCTTGGTCTCGTAGTCGTGGGTGTCGATCTTCAGGCGGAAGCGGACTTCCTTCAAGACCGTGTTGGTCTGGTTCTTACGAGCTTCGCGAGCCTTGACAGCGGCTTCGTACTTGTACTTGCCGAAATCCATCAATTTGCACACTGGAGGCTTGGCGCTGGGTGCCACCTCGACCAAGTCCAGATCGGACTCGAGAGCAAGACGAAGCGCGTCCTCGATACGGACGATGCCTACCTGCTCGCCATTAGGGCCGACGAGACGTACCTCTGGCACGCGAATGCGCTCATTAATGCGTGGATCGCTGATGTGTCACTCCTGAAATTCGTAATCCATGACCGCAAACAAAGAAGGCCCCCGTCTGCGATTGCAGGCGAAGGCCAAAAGAACGACAAAGCCGAACACGGGATTGCTCCTGCGTAAGCGCTTGGGGAATGCATTGCTGCAATCCTGCCGAAATACCCGGAAGCCTGGAAACGGCGACAGCGGGTGGGAGTTGGCCTCCACTTGCATGGCTCAATACTAGTACGAATCCCTCATCCAGTGCTAGCTGGAGAACTGCGAGAAGTACCGGCATCGAGTCGGTCTGTGACAAGCTTAGCAGTATGACTAACGAAGACACCAACTCGCACCAGCACGCTGTCGACCAGCAGGTGCGCGATATCGCAGAAGTTGCAGCCGTTGAAATCATCACCACGGCCGCCGTCCACTTGATGAGTGCAGCAGCAGTCAAGTGCGGACTTGCAGAGGGCGAAGATGCCAATGAGCTGAAGGATCTCGATGAGGCCCGCAAGCTGATCACCGCACTGGCAGGCCTAGTCACCGCCGGTGCGCCTGAGATCGGCTCGCAGCACGCAGCGCCTTTGCGTGACGGCCTGCGCAGCCTGCAGCTGGCCTTCCGCGAAGCTTCGATCATCCCGGATGCACCAGGCAAGGGCCCGGGCGAGAAGTTCACCGGACCGGTCAACTAGGTAATATTGGCTGAATTTTAAGAGATTAACATCATGGACTCGTTTCCCCAGGGAAACGGGTCCATTGTTGTCTGGATCACCACGCTAAGTTGGAATCATGCAGATGCTCGAACAGCCAGTGATCGTCGCCGGCGCTTTCCGGCTCCGCCCCTTCCAGCCCAGCGACATTCCTGCCGTGAGGCAGGCCTCCACGGACCCCTACATTACGCAAATCACCACGGTCCCGGCGCAAGGAACTGAAGCCGGCTATACGGCATTCATCGAGCGCCAGCACCGCCGGGTGGCCGAGGGCAGCGGGTATTCATTTGCCATAGCCGAAACGGCCACGGATCGTGCCGTCGGGCAAATCGGCTTGTGGCTGCGCAATGCCGACCACGGCAGGGCCAGCATCGGGTACTGGATCGCACCGGAGCACCGCAGGCGCGGCATTGCCAAGCACGCGTTGGCAGCGCTCGGCGCCTGGGCATTGGAGCATCCGGGAATCGACCGGATCGAGCTCTACGTGGAGCCGTGGAACGAGGGGTCGTGGCGGGCCGCTGAAGCGTGCGGCTTCCAGCGTGAAGGCTTGCTGCGCAGCTGGGAACAGGTGGGCACCGCACGCAGGGACATGTACATGTACTCGCGGCTCAGGGCAGCTCCACGAGCCTAGGCGATCGTTTCCAGGCGACGGCGGCGGGCGCGGCGAACGCGGCGGCGGATCTGCTGCGCAATCAAGGCAATCACCACGACCACTGCAGCCATGGCGCCGATGCCAAGGAAGGCCGGGGCGGGTCCGAGGTTGTCGACGAATATGCCGGTGATCGGCGATCCCAACGCGGTGCCAGCGGTCATCGCAGAGCCATACCAGCCCATGGCTTCGCCGCGACGCTTTTCGGCCACCAAGTCGGTGAGCCACTCAGAGGCCGCCGACAGCGTCGGCGCGCACAGGAAGCCGGGAAGTGCGGAGAACAGCGCCAATGACCAGGTATCCCACGCGAAGTACATGGGGATCGTCAGCACGGCCATGCTCAGCAGCAGCACCAGTGGAGAAATAACCCGCTTCATCGACCCGTAGATCAGGCCGCCGACCAGCGAGGCTCCGCACCAGAAGAAGAACACCAGACCCAGCTGGTGGCTCTGCGCCGACGCGTCCAATTCGGCCACGATGGCCACTTCTGTGCCGGTGAGCAGCATGCCTGCTCCGGCCGCGGCAATGAATACTGCCAGGACCGAAGCACTGACCCAGTTGAAACGGTTCTTGAAGTTGCGGCCACGCTGCTTGATGCGGGCGCGGGCAGACTTCATGCCGGCTGCGATCAGCTCGCCCTCGACTTCGGGTACACCCATCGGCGCGGCCGCAATGAAGCTGGCCTCCGCCCCCAAGCGTTCCTCGTGCACGTTGGCCCGCGAGGCGATCGCCTTGGGATCATCGCTGCGCGTTGGCGGATTCAGGATCATCAGCGCCAACCCGGCAACCGTCGAGGTCACGCCGATGACGCTCAATCCAATGACGCTGCTGATCTGGGTGGCGACAATGCCGGCGCTTGCAGGTCCGACGATGAACACCAGTTCGGTGGCGGTGGCATCCAAGGCGAAGGCGGTACGGCGTTGTTCGCCGGTGGTCATGATGCCCAGCGCGGTACGCACCACTGAGAAGACCGGTAGCGCGAAGAGTCCGCCGATGAAGGCCAGCGGGTACACCCAGACCAGTGGAACATGCGGCACCGTGCACCAGACGAGTGTTTCGACGATCACCGATGGGATCATCGCGCGGCGCAGTCCCCAGACATCTACGCGGGCACCGCGCCACGGGGCGCCAATGGCGATGCCCAAGGTCATGACGGCCGTGACCAGACCGGCCGAAACCCAGGATTGGCCGAGGTTGTTCACCAGGTGCAGGAGCAGCAGCATGCTCAATGCGGAGTGCGGAAGTCGGGCAATCATGCCAATCAGCAACAGAAGTGAGATCTGCGGTTGACGCAAAATCTGCCAATAGCTTTTCATGCCCGGAAAGTTCCTTGTCTGGTCGAAAGGAGCCCGCCGGTTTAGTTCGGCGCGCTGTGCAAACTGAGTTCGAGGGAATCCACTGCTTCAGCGAATTCGGTGTTTTGGGACAAACGTCCGTGGATTGCGCGAGTCGTCTCGCGAGCGTCGTTCTCGCTCGTTCCGGGAGCAAAAACAAACTGCAAGTTCAGTTCCGGTCCGGGACCTCCGCCAAGGACCACTTGCCCGTCCTTGCTGCGTGAGCCGACTCCCCTGCCCGGGGCAACCTTGACGGTCTGCAACTGGCCAAAGCCTTCGGTTGCATCCTGCACCAGGTTGGCGATCTGCTGGTTCTGATAACTCGGAATCCAGTCGATCTGCTTCGCCAGGTTCCAGACCCCCGGTCGTCGAAGTACGAAGGTGAATTCGCTTCCGGGATCGAGTACCAGCAGCTGGCATTCCTCGCTGACTGCCGAGAGGGCCGCCCGCGGGGCGTAAACCGCCACTGGTCGAGCTTCCTTGTGCCAAGCTTGCAATCGTTCGACGGTCGTGAAGATCGGCAGGGCCATGCGGCCATCTGGAGCCTTGATTTTCACCAGCGCCATATCGGCTTCCTTGTCGGATGCGAAGCCGTGTTCCGTCATGGCTTCTTCGCCGAGCTGGGCTACCACCGCAACGAAAACGCGTGCCTCGGACAAGGATTTATGCACCTCGCCCTCCCCTGCGCTGCCATCGCGCAAGGCCGCCAGTGCGGCAACGACGTTGGCGTCGGCCTTGCCGTCGTCCTTGTCGAAATTATGCAGGGGGTTGCCTTCACCGCTCAGGTCCCGGCCTTCCCAGTCCTGACCGGCAGAGTCGGTGCTAGAGCCTGCCTGCGCCAGTGCAGCGACAATATGTCCCGGCAGGTGGCGTTTGGGTGCAGATTCAGGTTGCTCGGTACTCATAGCTCCATGCTATCGGTGGTTTCGGGGTTGTTGGAGGGAAGTTTCAAAACTGCAGTCATGAGCTTGGACACCCCTATCCGATGATTTCAGATTTCTTTCCCAGCACCTGCGCGCAGTCGCGGGCCCGAGGAGGGAAAGACCGGGATCCGCTTTCATGAATAAAAAAGACGATTCAAAAGCGCGAGCTTCTGAATCGTCTTTCCCTGCTGCAGCATGGGGCCTAGCGGCGACCTGCTACATCGAGCGCTTCTTGCAAGGTGAATTGGCCCGAGTACAGCGCCTTGCCCATGATGGCTCCTTCGATGCCTTCTGGAACCAGCTCGCGCAAGACCCGGAGGTCTTCGAGCGAGGAGATGCCGCCCGAGGCGACAATCGGCTTGCTGGTCTTGGCAGCGATTTCGCGCAATAGTTCAACATTCGGTCCGCGCAGGGTGCCGTCCTTGGTCACGTCGGTGACGACGTAACGGGCGCATCCGGCATCTTCGAGGCGGGCCAGAACATCCCACAGGTCGCCTCCGTCCTTGGTCCAGCCGTGGCCGGACAAGGTGGTTCCGCGCACGTCCATGCCCACGGCGATCTTGTCGCCGTGGCGGGCAATGGCCTGCTTGGTCCATTCCGGGTTCTCCAGCGCGGCGGTTCCGAGGTTGACGCGGGTAGCGCCGAATTCCAGGGCACGGTCCAGTGAAGCGTCATCGCGGATACCGCCGGAGAGCTCGACCTTGATATCCAGTTCCTTGGCAATGCGCTGGACAATCTCAACATTGCTGCCACGGTCAAAGGCTGCGTCCAGGTCGACCAGGTGCAGCCATTCAGCGCCGGCGTTCTGCCAGGAGAGCGCAGCTTCCAGCGGGTCGCCGTATCCGGTCTCGGAACCGGCTTCGCCCTGGACCAGGCGCACTGCCTGTCCGCCAGCGATATCTACTGCAGGCAAAAGTTCGAGGATTGGTTGCTCGCTCATGATGTCCTTAGTGAAGAAGTAATGTGATTAGTAGGTCAAGGACCAGGCTGCGATCAGGCTCAGGCCTGCTAGTACCCACAGCGCGATGATCCATGAGATATGGGCCTTCTGGCTCTTCAGCGAAATTGCTCCGCCAATCAGGAAGGCCCCGACAACGCCCAGAATCAGGGTCCACATGCCTAGAGCGTCCCCAACCAGTTGCGAAGCAGCTGCGCGCCAGCGTCCCCGGACTTCTCCGGGTGGAACTGCACTGCCGATAGCGGGCCGTTCTCGACGGCGGCCACGAAGGGTGTTCCGTGCGTGGACCAGGTCACCTGTGGCGGGGTCATCGCTGGCTGGGTTACGTCGAATTCCCACTTCTGAACAGCGTAGGAGTGCACGAAGTAGAATCGTTCACCCTCGATGCCGGCGAACAGCTTGGATCCCTCCGGCGGGCGTACCGTGTTCCAACCCATGTGCGGGATGACATCTGACTGCAGGCGTTCAACCTTGCCCGGCCATTCACCAATGCCTTCGGTTTTGACACCGTGTTCCACGCCTTCTTCAAAGAAGACTTGGTGTCCCACGCAGATACCCAAAACCGGCAGGCCCCCGGCAATGCGGCGACCGATCCAGCGCAGGGAACCGGTTTTGGCCAGCTGCTCCATGACCGAGGCGTAGGCGCCAACACCGGGGACTACCAGGCCGTCGGCGGCCACGATCTTCTTCGGATCTGCGGTCAGTTCCACTTCGGCGCCGGCGGCTTCCAAAGCGCGCACAGCGGAGCGGACGTTGCCGGAACCATAATCCAGGACAACTACTGTTTTCTTTTCCACTTACAGTGCACCCTTCGTGGATGGGATCTTGTCGCCCATGCGCTCATCGCGCTCTACCGCTTCGCGCAATGCGCGCGCGAAGGACTTGAACTGCGCTTCAACGATGTGGTGCGGGTCGCGACCCGAGAGCACCTCGATGTGAGCGCAGATCTGTGCGTGGAAAGTGATGGCTTCGAAGACGTGACGGGTCATCGAACCGGTGAAGTGACCACCGATCAGGTGGTATTCCTGGCCCGCAGGCTCGCCGGAGTGCACGAGGTATGGCCGGCCCGACACATCGACTACCGAACGGGACAGGGCTTCGTCCAGTGGAGCGTAGGAGATGCCGAAGCGGCGGATGCCGGCCTTGTTGCCCAGTGCCACGCGCAGTACTTCGCCAATGGTGATCGCGGTGTCCTCGACGGTGTGGTGAACGTCGATGTGGGTATCGCCGGTTGCACGCACGGTGAGATCGATGAGCGAATGCTTGGATAGCGCAGTCAGCATGTGGTCGTAGAACGGCACCGAGGTGCTGATCTCAGAGACACCGGTGCCATCGAGGTCCAGTTCAACGAATACGGACGATTCGCTGGTCACGCGTTCCATGCGGGCGCGACGTGCGCCAATCAATTCGGCAGACATGTCTTCCTTCGCTTGTCTTTGATTACTTCTGCGAGCCGAGCAGTTCGGCAAGTCGTTCCAAGAAGGCTGTGGTTTCCGATTCGGTTCCTGCCGTAACACGCAAGGTTCCCGGGATTCCATTGTCGCGGATGATGATGCCGGCTTCCAACAGGCCTTCCCAAATCTTGTGGGGGTCTTCGACGCCACCGAAGAAGACGAAGTTGGAGTCGGAGACCGATGGCTTGAGGCCAAGTTCCTTCAGGCGCGCGACGATGCGGTCCCGCTGGGACTTGATGTCCTCGACCTGGGCCAACAGCAACTCGATGTTCTTCAAGGCCGCGATGGCGGTTGCCTGGGTCACTGCCGACAGGTGGTACGGCAGTCGCACCAAGCGGATGGCATCGGTGACTTCTGGCGCAGCGGCCAGGTAGCCTACGCGCGCACCGGCCAGGCCGAAAGCCTTGGACATGGTGCGCGAGACAATCAGCCGCTGGCGGCCTTCGAGCAGGCTCAGCGCCGAGGTGGTGCTGGCCAAGGAGAACTCGGCGTACGCCTCATCCACGATCACCATGCCGTTATGCTCGCTCATGGCTTCATATACCGCGGTGATGACGTCCAGGCCAAGGGCCGTGCCGGTGGGGTTATTCGGAGAGCAGAGGAAAACGATGTTCGGCTTGTGCTCGCGAACCTGTGCGGCTGCGGAATCGGCGGACAACGTGAAATCTGCGGCGCGTTCACCGGCGATATATTTCGTGTCAGTACCACTGGCAAGCAGCGGGTACATGGAGTAGGTTGGGCCGAAGCTCATCACGGCACGGCCGGGGCCGCCAAAGGCTTGCAGGATTTGCTGCAGGATTTCATTGGAACCGTTAGCGGCCCAGATATTGTCCTTGGTGAGCGAGTGGCCGAGGTAATCGGCTAGGAGTTCGCGAAGCTCGGTGAACTCGCGGTCCGGATACCGGTTCAACGTTGCCGCCGCCTTGGCCACCTCTTGGGCAATGGCGTCGACGACTGTCGGTGGCAACGGATGGGTGTTCTCGTTGACATTCAGCTGAATGGGCACGTCGATTTGTGGTGCGCCATAAGGGGATAGCCCGCGGAGATTCTCACGCAAGGGCAGCTGACTCAAAAGTTCACTGCGGTCATTCACGCATCAAGTCTACGTGCGCAGCGCGCCTGCCGGTGAATCCGCTACGGCAGCAGGTAACAAACTCGAAGCAGGCTGGAGAAGCTAGCCGGCAAGGACCGGAATCGAGAGGGTTTCGCCAACCTGGATTTCGCTGCTGGTCAGGGCATTGAGTTCGGCGATGTGGCCCACTGCCGAGGTCACGTCGTAACCGGTGGCGTAATCCCTGGCCAGGCTCCACAGCGTATCTCCTGGAATAACGGTGACATCAACGGTTCCGACTCCAACAGGAGTATCGGCTGCGGCATGCGCGTCAGAGGCAAACATGGAGATGAAGAAAGCTGCGGCGATGGTGAGTGCGAAAATGGGCATACCTACAAGCACGGCCCATCCGCGACGGTTGATGCGGATCTTCAGTGGTGCCTGGGTCTGATTTGAGTCAAGTGCGACGGTTGCCATGACTTTGTCTCCTCAAGAAATTCAAGTGATGCGAATTTGTATTCGAAAGCGTAGATTCGAAAACTTGTTCGAACCTCGTATATCTGTTCTAACAGAGGTTTGCGGAACTTGTCCAGAAGTTTTCGAACAAATCTTTGAAAGAAGCTCGCTTATCTACTAAGATTTCGAAGTAGACGAGCAATGAAAACATCTCACCATCTAGCGCCGACAGTTTGGGCTTACGAACTTTCGAATGATTGCTAGGGAAGGCAAAATCTCATGTCAGCTTCACAACGCACTCCCCGATCGAATGCACGTTCGCTGACGATTCGCCAAAAGAAGATCCTGGAGACGATCCAGCGGTCAATCGGCAAGAACGGTTATCCACCATCGATGCGTGAGATTGGTGACGCAGTGGGGCTCAAGAGCCTTTCGAGCGTCACCCACCAGCTGAGCCAGCTGGAAAAGCTCGGCTATATCCGTCGAGATCCACGCCGTCCGCGCGCAATGGAAATCCTGCTGCCTCTGCAGCTGGCCGAAGACGCCGAGAAGGCCGAAGTTTCGAAGCCGGTCGAGCCAGATGCCAGCGAAGACGCCAAGATCATTGAATTGAGCACTTCCGCTGACACCACCATGGTTCCCCTGGTTGGCCGTATCGCTGCCGGCGGTCCGATCCTTGCCGAACAGTCCGTCGAAGATGTTTTCTCGTTGCCTCGTCAGCTCGTAGGCCACGGCGAACTGTTCATGCTCAAGGTTTCCGGCGATTCAATGGTTGACGCTGCGATTTGCGATGGCGACTGGGTAGTTGTCCGCCGCCAGCAGACGGCGGACAACGGCGACATCGTAGCTGCCCTGCTCGATGAAGAAGCCACGGTAAAGACTTTCCGGCAGCGTGACGGGCATACCTGGCTGCTTCCGCAGAACTCGCGCTACGAACCAATTTTGGGTGATGCCGCAACGATCATGGGACGCGTCGTCTCGGTGATGCGCTCGCTCTAGAATACGTACGGTCATTGCGCTGGTGCTTGGCACCAGCGCAATTCTCGTTTAACCCGCTATTGGCCGGCGTTCAACTCGAATTGAGCGGCCGCCGAGAAGATCATCCAGCGTTGGATTGCCGCCGAAAGCCGGCGTGGTTCCTGGTCAGCCAGATGGCGCGCCGTTGCCATGACCAGCCTCCTGGCCTGCTCCCGGCTCCGGGCTTCCAAGCGGACATCATTACCGGCGAGGGCCAGATATCGGCAGAGTATCCCCGCGAACAGGTTGCCGTCTCCCCCGCTGTTGAACGAGAGGACCCCGGCAGCAGTTGACAGCGATTTCGTGGTGGCATCGATCAGTACTTTAGCGTGAGCCAGATCAGCAGGCTCGCCAAGCTCAAGCAATGCCCCGAGCACCAGGCCCTGGTTATAGGTGTAGACCGCTGGTTCCACGGCGTGTCCCTGCGTGGTCAACCGAAGTCCGTCCAGATACAGTCCTCGCTCCACGCTGAACAGACTCTTTTCCAGCCACTGGAGAAGCTCTCGCGCGGTCTCTTTCTCCCCGGTACGGGCAAAGAACAGTGCCGCCGGCGCGTTGGCTGGCGTGTTCTTGAAATCCCGCTTTCTGGACCAGTACAGGCCGCCGTCCAGCACCCCATCCATGCCGGCATGGAGCTGCCGTCCCAGCGTCCGAACTGCCGCCTCGGCAGGACGGCTCCTGTGTCCCGTCACCAGCTGCGTGAACTTTGACAGGCGGCCGCTGGCCAGGGCAAGCCAAGCCATGTCGTCGAAGAAGTAGTTGGGCAAGATCCCGAAGTTTCGAATTCGAATGCCGCGCAATAGGCCGTTGGCCCGGGCAAGCGCTTCGCGCGCCCGGTGTTCGTTGCCTTCGTCCCAGTTCGATCGGCCCTCATCGATGATGGCATCCAGATAGTGCGCCTGCCACCAATAGTTCCACTCCGCAAGCGGGTGCGCGAAACCATTGAGATTGCTGAGCATGCTTCCGTCGCGCAACCGATGCGCTTTGCTGTAGCTCTGTCCAATCCACGTTCCGGGCAACCCCATGAGGCGATGCCCGAACCGCTGGTGGGTGTCGATCGCGGCTTGGTGCGCCAATTCCTGCATGGACTCCATGGTGCCTTCCGATTCGAGCTTCATCAGTTCTTGTCACAGACCTTAGTGCATCTGGAAGCATCATGCTGGTACCGGTTAAAGAACTTGAGCTGTCCCGAAGGACAGCTCAAGTTCATATTCTGGCTGCGGCTATTTCCCGCCCGGGTTCAATCGCTTGAGAACACCAGTGATGACCTTCTTATCGACAGTCGGCCACATCGGCGGCAGGGTAGCTTTCAAGAAGCTGCCATACCGCGCCGTGGCCATGCGCGAATCAAGGATCGCCACAACGCCCTTATCCCCGACCGAACGAATCAAGCGCCCAGCACCCTGGGCCAGGCGAATCGCCGCATGGGTGGCGGCAACCTGCATGAAGCCATTGCCGCCATGCTTGGCCACGTCCTCGGAACGGGCCTTGGAGATAGGATCATCCGGGCGCGGGAAAGGAATCTTGTCGATGATGACCAGCCGGCAAGAATCGCCTGGCACGTCCACGCCCTGCCACAAGGTCATGGTTCCAAACAGGCAGGTGTCGCGTTCGCTGCTGAACTGTTCGACCAGCGACTTCATACTGGCTTCACCCTGGCACAAGATTTCCACGTCCAGGCGCTCGCGCAAGATGCTTGCCGCTTCCTCGGCGGAACGCTTGGAAGTGAACAGCGCCAAGGCGCCGCCACCGGAGGCCTTGATGAGATCTTCGATCTCATCCAGCGTCTCCGCCGCCAGTTGGCGTCCTGGCTTGGGCAGGTGCTTGGCCACGTAGAGGATGCCCTGCTTGGGGTAATCGAAAGGGCTGCCAACATCTACGCCGGTCCATGATGGAGCGCCGGCGCCCATCAGGCCCAAGGAGCCTGCTACCGAGTCGAACTGCGAGCCAATGGCCAAGGTGGCGCTGGTCAATACGACCGTGCGCCCGTCGAAGAGGCCCTCGCGCAACTTGCCGGCCACCGACAACGGTGCCACGTTCAAGGTTGCAGGCTGGCTCTCATCGGCCTCGACGTAGCCCCGGCCTTCGACAAACTCCCGCGGACGGGTGGTGTACAGGACCTCGCGGCGTTCTTCGGATTCGAGCATGCGAATCGCATCATCCATCACGGCCTGCAGCTGGGAGCGGGCAGTCTGGCGGCCGCCATCGGCCGGTGCATTGGCTTCGGGCTTGGACAGCGCCAGAGCCAGCCGGGCCTGCTCCACGATGTCGTTCAGGGCGATGCCCATGTCTTCGCGCAGACCATGTTCCAGCAAGCCTGTCGGCAACCCGGTCAACGACTTTTCCAGGCGGTTTGCGGCCTTGACCATCTCATCCGCATTGATACCGCAATGGCGCTTGGCACCGCCAGCGGCGGTAAGCACCATGCGCGAGGAGAGCGCGCCCGAAACCGAGCTGGTCACGCGATCTTGCAGTTCGTGGGCCTCATCGATGATCGCGACTTCGAAGTCCGGGAGAACCGAAAGCCCCTCGAAGGCCGAAACCGCCAGCAACGCATGGTTCGTAATGACCACGTCGGACTCGGCGGCACGGGCACGCGCCATTTCCGAGAAGCATTCGTCCGCCATCGGGCACTTCTGCGAGCCGAGGCACTCCATGGCCGAAACCGAGACCTGCTTCCAAGCCTTGTCACTAACCCCGGGCACCAGTTCATCGCGGTCACCCGTGTCGGTCTCTTCGGCCCATTCACGCAGTTTCATTACTTCGCTAGCCAGCGGCGAGTAAGTGGTGCCGGCAGGTATCGCCGGCTCGTCCATGGAAAAAAGAGTGCCTTCGTCATCCGGGTATCCGCCGCCGAGCTTGTACTGGCACAGGTAGTTCGAGCGCCCCTTGAGCAGCGCGACATCCATCGGGCGCGAGAGCTTGCCCTTGAGCGAGTCGAGTAATCGCGGTACGTCACGGCCGACAATCTGCGATTGCAGCGCCAATGTCGCGGTGGAGACGATCACTGGCTTGGCGCTGGTTTGCGCGTGGGCCAGTGCCGGAATCAGGTAGCCCATGGACTTGCCCGTTCCGGTACCGGCCTGCACCAGCAAATGCTTTTCGTCTTCCAACGCGCTGACCACGTGCTTGACCATTTCCTGCTGGCCGGTGCGCATGGCGCCGCCCATGGAAGTGACCGCGGCCTCCAGGAGCCCCAGGGCCTGCTCTTGCTTATCCATGAAGGTTGAAGGTCTCCAACTCTGCGGCAAAGGAATCGCGCACCTTGACGATCAGCCGGGTGCCCTCCTCCAGGTGTTCGCTTTCCAGGATCTCGGATTCGCTCTGGTGCAGCTTGGCGATCAAGTCCCCCCGGTTATAGGGAATGAGTACCTCAAGCTGGACTCCGGGGCGTGGAATCGAGGAACTGATCTTTTCCAGCAGCTCCTGGATGCCTTCACCGGTATGCGCAGAGACAACCACAGTGTTGGATTCCTTGTTGCGGATGCGTTCGATAACGAACGGATCAGCCACATCAGCCTTATTCACCACGATGATCTCTGGGATGTTCAACGCGTCGACTTCGCCGAGCACGGTGCGCACGGCCTGGATCTGCCCTTCGGGATCCGGATGGGACCCGTCAACGACGTGCAGGATGAGATCCGAATCGGCGATTTCCTCCAAAGTGGAACGGAAGGCTTCCACCAGCTGGGTCGGAAGGTTGGAAACGAATCCCACGGTATCGGCCAGGGTGTAGGTCAGCCCGTCTTCGGTCGCCGACTGGCGAACGGTCGGGTCCAGGGTAGCGAACAGCGCGTTCTCCACCAGCACACCGGCGTTGGTCAGTCGGTTAAGCAGCGATGACTTGCCAGCGTTGGTGTAGCCGGCAATGGCTACGGCCGGAACCTCATTGCGCTTGCGGTTGGCACGCTTGGCTTCGCGCGCAGGCTTCATGGCCTTGATCTCGCGGCGCAGCTTCGCCATGCGGTCGCGAATGCGGCGGCGGTCCATTTCAATCTTGGTTTCACCCGGTCCACGCGAACCGATACCGCCACCGGCGGCACCCACGCGGCCACCGGCCTGGCGGGACATCGATTCTCCCCAACCGCGAAGGCGCGGCAGCAGGTATTCGAGCTGGGCCAGTTCAACCTGCGCCTTGCCCTCTCGCGACTGGGCATGCTGCGCAAAGATATCCAGGATCAGGCTGGTGCGGTCGATCACCTTGACCTTGACGATATCCTCCAGGGCGCGACGCTGCGAAGGAGCCAGCTCTGCATCGACAACCACGGTATCGGCGCCAGTGGAAGCAACAATTCCGCGCAGCTCTTCAGCCTTGCCCGAGCCGAGGAAAGTCGATGGGTCCGGCTTGCTGCGACGCTGCACCAGCCCGTCCAGGACCTCCGAGCCGGCGGTCTCTGCCAAAGCGGCGAGCTCACGCAGGGAATTCTCGGCGTCGGTGACGGTGCCGTCGCTCCAGATGCCAGCCAGCACGACGCGTTCCAGGCGCAGCTGGCGGTACTCGACTTCGGTGACGTCTTCCAGTTCCGTGGACAGGCCTGCGACGCGGCGCAGCGCACGGCGGTCGTCCAAATCTTCCTGGTCCCCGTCGAAATGGGTGAGGCCGGAGGAAAAACGGTTCAGTGCAGAGGCTTGCCCGGCGAAGATGGAACTCTCTTCTTCGCCGAAGTGCTGGACCTGCGGGCTCTGCGCATCGTCGGCTGCGAGGATTCGATCGATGGCGGCCTGGATCTGGGCATCATCCATAGATGCCGAATCGTGCTCGTGTGACTCGGAGTTAGTCATGGTCTCCTTAGAAGTACTTCGCTTTCCAGAATAGTGCGGGTGGGCCCCACTTTGCGACGTGGCGCGTTCAGTTTCGGTTGGTTCATCAAACATTCGTGGTCCTTTGCAAGGAGTAAAGGTCTATGAGCAGACAGGTGAATGCATGGTTACCGGTGAGCAAAGGCGAATGCGGGGTTCCAAAAAGAAGAACTGCCAAGAAGGGGAAATGACTTTGCTGTCTGCTGATTCATGCAGGTGGGCGCGCAAGAAGTGCACGGCCAGCTCGTGGAATCGCGGGTAACCAAGAGGATTACGTATTAGACGAAAATGAAAGTCATAGGGAAAACTCTATCAGTGATATCGTGTCGTGCCTATATCGCTTTGCTCACGTTGGCGACCCTGTTCTTTGGGGTAACCGTACTGGGCGATAAACTTTGCCTATGACCTCGGATCACTACTTCACCGCCAGCCCGGCCTCGGCAGACGAACGTCGCACCATCGAAGTCGAGCTCAATGGCTCGCTGCGCAAAGTGCAGACGGCCTCCGGCATTTTCTCCCCTGCCGGGCTGGATAAGGGCACAGCGGTATTGCTGCAGTACGTGCCGGCCCCTCGCGGACGCATCCTGGATATCGGGTGCGGCTGGGGGCCCATCACCTTGGCCGCTGCCGAGCAGTCCCCGCAGTCCGAGGTCTACGGCGTCGACGTCAATGAGCGTTCCATCGATCTGGCCCGCTTGAACGCCACGGCGTTGGGCTTGTCCAACGTTGTTGTCGGCACTCCTGAATCCGTGGATCCGAACCTGGAATTCGACACCATCTGGTCCAACCCGCCCATTCGCATCGGCAAGGATGCCCTGCATGAGCTGCTGATGCTGTGGTTGCCGCGTTTGGCCCCGGGCGGCGAGGCCTGGATGGTGGTGCAGAAGAACCTTGGCAGTGACTCGTTGCAGAAGTGGCTGGTTGAGCAGCTTCCCTCGGAGTGGAAGATCACCCGCGAAGCGACCGCCAAGGCCTTCCGCGTGCTGAAGGTAGCGCGCCCGGCCTAGAGGACCGAAGGCAAACCGCAGATCGGCTGCCGAGCCAATCTGCGGTTCTGCGAAGAACCGGATCAGTTCTACTGCGCACCGAGGATCCCGCGCGCCACCAGATCCGCTGGGCCGCTGAGGATCGTATCTTCTCCGCCGCTTGCGTTGCCGCGGAATTCAACGCCGACCACGCCGCCTGGCACCGCAACAGCCCACTGGTTGATCAGCGCGGTGCTGCGCGCCCAGTAGCGTACGGCAGCTGCAGCCGCGCAGGCACCGGTACCGCAAGAGAGGGTCTCTCCTACCCCGCGTTCATGGACGCGCATCTGGACCTGGGCAACTCCGTCTTCTTCAATCAGCGGTTCGGATGGAACCACGAATTCCACGTTGGTGCCGTTGGCAGGAACGGGAGATACCTCTGGTGCCTGGGCCAGGTCCAATTCTTCGAGCATTCGGGCATCGGGCAACGCCACAACGGTGTGCGGATTGCCCATGGTGATGCTCAAGGCCGGCAGGGCCTGTTCCCAGCCACGCGGCTTGACCATGGAGTCCACGGATTTTTCGGCCGCGTCCTGCTCGAAGATCAGGCCCCAAGGACCCAGGTTCACTGCGTAGCCATCGACCAGGCGGGTAATTTCCTTGACCCCTGCACGGCTGCCGATCTGGAAGCTTTGCCCCACCTGGAGGCTCACCAGCCCCTCGGCAATCAGGTAGTGCGCGAAGGCACGCACGCCATTGCCGCACATTTCGGCGATGGAACCGTCGTTGTTCCGGTAATCCATGAACCAGTAGGCCTTGGGGTTCTCCAGGAACTGCTCTTCGTATCCCGGAACCTTGGAGGTTGGCACGGCACGGATGAGCCCGTCGCCGCCAATGCCGAATCGGCGATGGCACAGGGCCGCTACCTGTTCGGGGGTGATGTCGAGCTTTGCTTCAGGGTCTGCAACCAGTACGAAGTCGTTGCCGGTAGCGTGGCCCTTGGCAAAATGTTGTCCAGCCAGCTGTCCTAGTTCGGTGCGGTACATCTATGCTCCTAGAGTTTTCCTGCGTATGTTGGCTAGCCAATGATCTTCAGCGTTTTTTGCAGCAGTCCCGGTTCGATCGGGTTCAGCCAGTTGACCCGCTGGTCTGCATTGAACCAGGTGATCTGCCGTCGCGCGAACTTGCGCGTGGCGATGATCGTCTGGTCAATGGCTTCGGCTCGGGTGATCTGCCCATCCAAGTAGTCAATGTACTGCTGGTACCCGATGGCACGCGAAGCGGTCTTGCCTTCGCGTAATCCTTGTTCAAGAAGTCCTGCGACTTCTTCGGCTAATCCCATGGCATCCATCTTGTGCACGCGGGCTTCCAGGGCTTCGTGCAATGCATGCCGGTCATAGTTCAAACCGATCTGGATTGCCGGTGCGGCATACTCGCGTTGCGGCATGAAGGAGCTGAAGGCCCGCCCGGAAATCTCGTAGACTTCAAGGGCCCGGATCGCGCGGCGCAAATCCAGGTTGCGCCCAGCGGACACCGGGTCCACCTCGGCCAATCGGCGGCGCAGGGGTCCGTCGCCTTCGGCCTCGACCTCAGCCTCCAGCCGTTTCCTGACCCCGGGATCTGTCGGCGGGAAATCGATGACGTCAAGTGCTGCGCGCACATACAGTCCAGAGCCGCCGACCATCACCGGAATCTTGCCGCGGGCCCGGATTCGGGCGAAGTGGTCGCGGGCTTGGGCTTGGAAGGCCGCGACGGACGCTTCCTCGGTGATGGCCATGGTGTCGAGCAAATGATGCTCGATGCCGCCACGTTCATCCACCGGCAGCTTCGCGGTGCCGATATCCATGCCGCGGTAGAACTGCAGGGCATCTGAATTGACGATTTCCCCGCCCAGTTCCCGGGCCAGGGCAATAGCCAAATCTGACTTGCCGGTGCCGGTGGGGCCGACGATGGCGATGACCGGCAGGTTCGAATTGGTCATGTACTTAGCTACGCACTTTCAAGGTTGGCATGCCCAAGCTCGTGCGGCCGATGGAACCGTTCGCAGCTGGGGAAGGTACCCCGCAGCTTTCGGCTTGGGCACGGCCCCAGGCATCCCCGGCACGCGAACGGCGCAGGGAGTACTGGTCAGCGGTGGGATCGGAAATCAGGTGGAATGATGCCACTTCGGTAATAGGCAGGGTGACCAGATCGCCTGGGCGCGGGGCTTGGGCTCCGTCAGGCACAGAGAAGTGCACCAGGCGCTGGTCCTGCGAGCGTCCGGACAGGCGCCGGGTTTCCCCGGACTTGCGTCCGGACTGCCCGGTGGCCATCACTTCTACGGTACGGCCCAGCTGCTTCGCATTCTCTTCCTTGGCAATGCGGTCCTGGAGCGCGGTCAGGCGCTCGTAGCGTTCCTGGACCACCGCCTTGGGCAGCTGGTCTTCCAGGTCGGCTGCCGGTGTTCCCGGCCGCTTGGAATACTGGAAGGTGAATGCCGAGGAGAATCGCGACGCTTCAACCACGTCGAGGGTGGCTTGGAAGTCCTCTTCGGTTTCGCCCGGGAAGCCAACGATGATGTCGGTGGTGATTGCGGCATGCGGGATGCGTTCGCGAACCTTTTCCAGGATGCCCAGGAATTTCTTGGACCGGTAGGAGCGGCGCATTTCCTTGAGCACCCTGTCCGAGCCGGACTGCAGCGGCATATGCAGCTGCGGCATCACGTTCGGGGTCTCGGCCATGGCATCGATGACGTCATCGGTGAAGGCCGCTGGGTGCGGGCTGGTGAAGCGCACGCGTTCGAGTCCTTCTATTTCGCCGCAAGCGCGCAGCAACTTGCCGAAGGCCAAGCGGTCTCCGAATTCCACGCCGTAGGAATTCACGTTCTGGCCCAGCAGGGTCACTTCGATGGCCCCATCATCGACCAGGGCCTGGATTTCGGCGAGGATCTCGCCCGGGCGGCGATCGCGCTCCTTGCCGCGCAAGGATGGGACGATGCAGAAGGTGCAGGTATTGTTGCAACCCACGGAAATGGAGACCCAGCCTGCGTACACGGATTCGCGTCGAGTCGGCAAGGTGGATGGGAAGACATCCAGTGATTCCAGGATCTCCAGTTGCGCCTCCTGGTTGTGGCGCGAGCGGGCCAGCAGCGTAGGCAACGAACCGATATTGTGCGTGCCGAACACCACGTCTACCCATGGGGCTTTCTTGACGATGGTGTCCCGGTCCTTCTGGGCAAGGCACCCGCCGACGGCAATTTGCATATTGGGGCGTTCGGCCTTCAGGTTCTTCAGCAGGCCCAGATGCCCGTAGAGCTTGTTGTCTGCGTTTTCACGCACTGCGCAGGTATTGAAGACGACGACGTCGGCTGCTTCTTCGGCCAGCTCTTCGGATTTGCGGCTTAGGCCCGCATCTTCCAGGAGACCGGAGAGCCGCTCGGAATCGTGCACGTTCATTTGGCAGCCGAAGGTACGTACTTCATAGGTACGGGGTAGTTCTCCACTGCCGATGTTGCTCAAGGTATGTTGCTCAGTCACTCTTCAAGATTACCGAAGATTGGGTACTGCTGAAATACAGGTGACCTTGGGACGCGCTCCTGCGTGCTGTTCGCAGCGCGTGCCCGCTAATCGCCGGATTCACCGCTTCCCTCGGAAGGGTTAGGATTGAATTAGACTATCAACTAGCCAATTCGGCCTATGAGAGAGATTTCCGTGGAAAACCATTCGCCTCGCCCTCAGCCGGAACCCGAGAAATCCCGCCCATTGCGCTTGTCACGCGGCATGAAGGTCTTCCATATCTGGATGGCCGGATTATCCGCGCTTTTCCTCTTCGCCATCCCGATCGCCATCGGCCTCCTCCCGCCGATGGACCACGAGACCGATGACTTGCTGTTCAATATCGGTGTTGGCTCCGTGCTTGCCGGGATCGCCGCCTTGATCCTGTGGGCATACCAGGGCATTGATGATTGGCTTGGACGCCGCAGCAAAGCACCTGCCCAGGGTCCGAAGCGCAATCAGTAGCGGCTACCGAAGCGCTCTTCCCATTCTTCGCGCGCGACCTTGAAGGCCAAGCCGCCGTTGTAGCCTTTACGCCCCAGCATCCCTACTAGTCGGCGTAATGCCCTATCCCTATCTGCGCCCATGGATTCCGGGCGCAGTTTCGCGCGAACCAGTTCACGGGCCCGCTGCTCCTCGGCCTCATCATCAATTTGCTCAAGCGCTTCAGCGGCCAGTTCATCGTCCACGCCCTTGGTGCGCAGCTCGCGCTTGATCGCCCCACGGGCCAATCCGCGCGAGCGCGCGCGGGCAACTACCCACGACTTCGCAAAGCGTTCGTCATCAACGAGATTGATCTCGGCATACCGGTCGATGACTTCATCAGCGATATCCTCAGGGCATTGGTTGTCAAGAAGCTTGTCCTTGAGCTGTTTCGCGGTCTTGTCGCTGGCTGTGAGCTGGCGCAGCAAAATGCCACGCGCCTTTTCCCGCCACTGGTCATCGCTGAGCTCTTCGGGCTCCCCGGCTTCGCGCGCCGCTTTTCTCGCTTCGCGTGCTTCGCGGCGTTCCTGCTTCGAGGGTTTGGCCGGTGCGGGCGCGGCAACAATCTGTTCCATCGCCGCACGCAGCTCTTCAACACTGCCCGGTTTCCTGGATTCCTCCGGGAAGCTGGCAATGGTGCGGGAGGTGCTGCCCGCTGGCATGGCTGGGGTTGCGGCGCGCCGGGCGGCGCGTTCCCGCCTAGCTGATTCCTCAGCCGCTTGTGCTTCCACTTCTTCCGGGCTGGGTTTTGCCCAGTCCGGCATGTCCTCGGGATCCCCCTGGAACTCTTTCGAAACGGACGTAGCGTCCGACCCGGAATTCTTTCCGGGTCGGACGCTACGTCGCTGGAAGCCTGGGGCCACTACTTATCGCCCTCGACGACTCGCAGTTCGGTCTCGTCTTCTTCAACTTCTTCCTGTGGCAGAACGCCGAGCTTCTGCAAGATCTGGCGCTCGAGTTCGTCGGCCAGATCCGGGTTGTCGCGCAGGAAGCGGCGGGCGTTTTCCTTGCCTTGGCCCAGCTGGTCCCCGTCGTAGGTGAACCAGGCACCGGACTTCTTGACCAGGTTATGCTCGACACCCATATCGATGAGCGAACCTTCGCGGGAGATGCCGTGGCCGTACAGGATGTCGAATTCAGCCTGCTTGAAAGGAGGAGCCATCTTGTTCTTGACGACCTTGCAGCGGGTGCGGTTGCCGACCGCGTTGGTGCCCTCTTTCAGGGTCTCAATGCGGCGGATGTCGATGCGGACCGAAGCGTAGAACTTCAGCGCCTTGCCGCCTGTGGTGGTTTCCGGGCTGCCGAAGAAGACGCCAATCTTTTCACGCAGCTGGTTGATGAAGATTGCGGTAGTCTTCGAGGCCGAGAGGCGGCCGGTGATCTTGCGCAGAGCCTGGGACATCAAGCGGGCCTGCAGGCCGACATGGCTGTCACCCATTTCGCCTTCGATTTCGGCGCGTGGAACCAGTGCTGCCACGGAGTCGATGACGATGATATCCAGCGCGCCGGAGCCCACGAGCATATCCATGATTTCCAGGGCCTGCTCGCCGGTATCCGGCTGGGAGACCAGCAGTGCGTCGGTGTCGACGCCCAGCTTCTTGGCGTATTCCGGATCAAGCGCGTGCTCAGCATCGATGAATGCCGCAACGCCGCCGGCTTTCTGCGCGCTGGCGACTGCATGCAGGGCAACCGTGGTTTTACCCGAGGACTCAGGGCCGTAGATTTCCACCACGCGGCCGCGTGGCAGGCCGCCAATGCCAAGGGCGACATCCAAGGCAACCGAACCGGTAGGAATTACTTCAATGGGTGCACGGGTTTCATCGCCCAGGCGCATGACCGAGCCCTTGCCGTAGGCCTTGTCGATTTGGCCCAGGACAGCCTCTAGCGCCTTTTCCCGATCATTTTTTGCTGCCATGGTTCACCTTTGCTCTTGCAAGCTTGCTACGTACTTGCTCATGAATTTTGTCCTGCAATAGACAGTATGCTTGCCCACCGACACTTTGGACTCCGATAGCCCTCAAGTGTGGACAGTCTCAGTGCTTAAGTTCTTGGTGCAGTTTCCTGCGTTGCTTCTAGGATAACCCTATCCGAACAGATGTTCGAAATTCAACACGGCATGTTCGAAGATCCAGTGCCGGGACTTTCGAACGGAGTCGCTACGATTCCTTCGGCTCGATATCCACGCCAAGCCAGCGTTCGGCCGGAATGTCTTGCGCCTTGCACAGGGCTTCCCAAATCCGCTTGGGCTTGATGCCCTTGTCCAGCGCCTGCGCGGCGGTAAGGCTGCCAAGTTCGGTAAGGGCCATGGAATC
Source organism: Glutamicibacter sp. NPDC090743 (assembly GCF_044769125.1). NCBI lineage: Bacteria > Bacillati > Actinomycetota > Actinomycetes > Micrococcales > Micrococcaceae > Glutamicibacter > Glutamicibacter sp. NPDC090743. The sequence continues at coordinate 57,174 of NZ_JBIVXE010000003.1, forward strand.
GGCCAGCACGTGGGAGTACCGCGCGCCGAACTCGTTTTCCATGTTGCGCCAGAAATCGCTGATTTTCACCTAATTATTCTCCCACGCATAGGCAAGGAGCCCACGCATTTCGCGCAGGCTCCTTGCACGGCTGCCGGCAGTCTCGATTACTGAGTAGCGGTAGCCCTAAAAAATTTGGTTCTAGACCGAGGCCAATGGCTTGTTGCCGCTCTTGGCGGCAAACTCGTTGGCCATATCCGTAGGGACGGTATCCGGGATAGCAATGCCCTCTGCCAGGGCAACGCGCTCGGATACTTCACGGAGCATCAGGGACAATGGGATTTCCAGCGCCACGCAGATCGAGGAGAGCAGCTCCGAAGAGGCTTCCTTCTGGCCACGCTCAACCTCGGACAGGTAGCCAAGGGAAACACGTGCGCTATGCGAAACCTCGCGAAGGGTACGTCCCTGGCGCTGACGGACGTCGCGCAGAACATCGCCGATTTCATGACGGAGTACTACCATTTTGTGCTCCTCCTTCTCGGGCTGGACCATATGGGCTTCTCCCATATCGCGCCAACGGACGACACCATTGACAGTTACGGGTTGCTTGACCATGAATTTAGCCTCTGCTCCTAGGTCCATCTCGAAGATCTAATCAAATACGGGGGCCATCCTTGCGGCCCTGCAATTCGTACAACGACAGGTCATACGATTTTGTTCCCGTACATTCACCCTAATCACTTAAATGCGACCTACGCCACATTTGCCGTGATTTTTGCGTAACATCTCGGGAAGAAGAGTATTTCGCGTCTTACTGTGAAGAAGCTTTATCCAAGATGGCAGCGAACTGGTGAAGTGCCGCCAGGGTGCTCTGCTCGCGGATCTGTGCCCGGTCTCCCACGAAGTGGTGGACTTCGGATCCCGAGTCAGCGCCCATGGCCCACCCAATATACACGGTTCCCACCGCCTTGCCATCGTGCGGGTCCGGTCCAGCGACCCCGGTTGCAGAAATCGCCGCGTCTGCACCGCAGGCACGCTGCGCCCCCACGGCCATCTGCCGGGCAACCTCGGGATCCACCGATCCCTTGGAGGCAAGCAGCGACTCATCGACGCCCAGCAGCGATGACTTCACCGCCGAGGAATAGCTGACAACTCCCCCGCGCAGCACCGCCGAGGCGCCGGGCACCTCGGCCAGGCGCGCGGCAATCATGCCAGCGGTCAACGATTCGGCCGTAGCCAGCTGCACATCGCCTTCAATGGCCTTGGCGATCACCTCGGGTGCCTGGGGCTTCATGGTGCCGGCCCTACTTCTGCTTCTTGGCCGCGGCTGCCAGCTGGCCGGCCTTGACCAGGTATTCCAGTCCGGTGACCACGGTGACGGCCAGGGTCAGCAGCATCAGGTACCACGCCACGGTGCCCAGCCAGTCAATGGTGTGGGTGTAGGGCAGCAGGTACAGGCCGATCACGATGGCCTGCAACACGGTCTTGATCTTGCCGCCCATATTCGCGGCAATCACGCCGTAGCGGATGACCACCACGCGCAGCAAGGTGATGCCCCATTCGCGCACCAGGATCACGATGGTGACCCACCAAGGCAGCTCGGCCAGGATCGAGAAGCAAACCAGCGCCGAACCGGTGAGCAGCTTGTCGGCGATCGGGTCCGCGATCTTGCCGAAGTTGGTGACCAGCCCGCGGCTGCGCGCCAGGTCCCCGTCGAGCTTGTCGGTGTACATGGCCACCACGAAAAGTCCCAGCGCGACCCAGCGCCACAGGCCTTGCTCGTGGTTATCGGCCATCAGGGCCCAGACGAAGAAAGGCACCATGATGATGCGGATGGTAGTGAGCACGTTGGCGATATTCAGCGTCGGTACCGGTGGCTGGGCACTGCGGCCAGCTTGCTCGCTCATGGGTTTCAGTTTCTTCCTGTCAGGTCCCAGGCGTCTTCGCCAGGTTCGTCGGAGCCATCGAAGTAGTCGACGGCTTGCGGGCGTTCTTCCAGATCCTTGGCAACCAGGTCCTCGGCATAGTCGGTGACCGGCTCGGCGTGGTTCACGTTGGCTTCGGCCACCAGCGCGGCCTCGGTGGCCGACGGGGTGCTGGTCGCCGGGTCATCGCCGCGCATCGCGGCCAGGACCATGGGCAGGTCATCGGGCTGGATCAGCACATCGCGGGCCTTGGAGCCCTCGGAAGGGCCGACAACGCCCCGCGATTCCATCAGGTCCATCAGGCGTCCGGCCTTGGCGAAGCCCACGCGCAGCTTGCGCTGCAGCATCGAGGTGGAGCCGAACTGGCTGGTGACCACGAGCTCGGTAGCCTGCAGCAGCAGATCCAGATCGTCTCCGATGTCCTCATCGATCTGCTTCTTCTTCTCGGCAGCCGGGATCACGTCTTCCCGGTACTCGGGCTTCAGCTGGCTCTTGACGTGCTCGACCACGCGGTGGATTTCGGATTCGGTCACCCAGGCGCCCTGCACGCGCATCGGCTTGGAGGTGCCCATCGGCAGGAACAGGGCGTCGCCCTGGCCCAGCAGCTTCTCGGCCCCGGGCTGGTCCAGGACCACACGGGAGTCGGTGACCGAGGAGGTCGCGAAGGCCATGCGCGAGGGCACGTTGGCCTTGATCAAGCCGGTGACCACATCCACCGAGGGGCGCTGGGTGGCCAGCACCAGGTGGATGCCGGCGGCACGCGCCAGCTGGGTGATGCGCACGATGGACTCTTCGACATCGCGTGGGGCGACCATCATCAAGTCGGCGAGCTCATCGACGATCACCAGCAGGTACGGGTAGGGCTTGAGCACGCGCTTGGAACCCTCCGGAGGGTGCACCTTGCCGGCCTTGACCGCCTTGTTGAAGTCGTCGATGTGCTTGAAACCGAAGTTGGCCAGATCGTCGTAGCGGGTGTCCATTTCGCGGACCACCCAGCCCAGTGCCTCGGCGGCCTTCTTCGGGTTGGTGATGATCGGGGTGATCAGGTGCGGCACGCCTTCGTAGGCGGTCAGCTCCACGCGCTTGGGGTCGACCATGACCATGCGCACCTCGTCCGGGGTGGAGCGCATCAGGATCGAGGTGATCATCGAGTTCACGAACGAGGACTTGCCCGCACCGGTGGCGCCTGCCACCAGCAGGTGCGGCATCTTGGCCAGGTTGGCCACGACGAAGCCGCCTTCCACGTCCTTGCCCACGCCCATCACCATCGGGTGCTCGGTCTTGCGGGCATTGGAGCTGCGCAGCACATCGCCCAGCGCCACGACTTCCTTGTCGGTGTTCGGGATCTCGATGCCGATGGCTGACTTGCCCGGAATCGGCGAGAGGATGCGCACATCCGAGGAAGCCACCGCATAGGAGATGTTCTTGGACAGCGCGGTGACCTTCTCCACCTTGGTGCCCGGAGCCAGCTCGATCTCGTAGCGGGTCACCGTGGGCCCGCGGGAGAACCCGGTGACCTTCGCGTCGACCTTGAACTGCTGCAGGGTGTTGGTCAGCGCATCGACCACCACCTGGTTGGCCTCGGAGGCTTCCTTGGCCGGCGGGCCGGCAGGAAGGTAGTGCTCCTCGGGCAGGGTGTAGGTGACATCCCCGGACAGCTGCAGCTGCTCGCTGCGCGCGGGGATCGGCGCCTGCGGGGATGCGGCGAGCCCGGCGGCGCGCGAGGAGACCTGGCCCATCGCGGAGGTGGTGGCCTCGGGCTCGGCCTTCAGCCCGATATTGGCCATGATCTCGGCCATCTCGGATTCGGCCTTGGTCGGGCGCTTGACCCCGGGCGGAGGACCGGAGGGCTTCGGGATGGCCACCGTGGCGGTGTCTTCCTGGGCCGGGGCGGCGGCGGACTCGAAGTCCGGGCGGGCGATGGCCTGGGTGGCGGCCTCGTCGGCGTCGAAGATCTTGCCGGAGTTGCGGTTGACGGCAGGCATCGCGCCGGTGGACTGCTCGGCAGGATCATCCTGGCCGATGACCGCCTTGTCGTAGGCGACATCGCCGGGGCGTTCAGCGTGCTCGCCGCCGTCCACGTCGTAGACCTCGGTGACCTTGCGGGCGGCCGCGGCCCGGCGTTCGAAGAAGCCGGGCTTCTTCTTCCTGGCAGCGGGGGCCGGAGCCTCGTCCTGCGGGTAGAGGTAGGACTGGTCATGGTCCTCGCCGGCTGGATCAAGTTCCACTGCGGCCGTGGGGCGGGCGGCACGGGGTGCGTCCGGGTCCTGGCCGAGCAGGCGGTTGTAGCCCGAACGCACGCGCGAAGGGATCTGCGTAAATGGCGTGGCGGTGACGATCAGGATGGACATGACCACCAGGAAGATGAACACGGCCATGGCGCCCGGGACCGAGATCAGCAGGCCCAGCGGGGTGCCCAGGATGGAACCGGCCATGCCGCCGGCATTCCAGAGGGCCTGGAAATCGTCGGAGACCGCTGGCGAGCCGTTGGCCAGCGAGGCGATGGACGAGCCGGAGAGCGTCATGATCAGCAGGCCGATGCCGATGCGGTTGTTCGCGGTGACCGCCTCCGGGTAGCGGAAGAGCCGGAAGGCGCCGATGAACAAGATCACCGGCAGCAGCACGGCCATGAAGCCCAGGGTGCCGCCGGCGACCGCGTGCACGCCGGTACCGAACCAGCCCGCATCGCGCAGGCCCCACCATTCGATGATCGCGACGATCATCGAGATCAGCGCGAGGAACAGTCCGGTGCCGTCGCGGCGCAGCTCGTAGTCAGGCTTGACGGTTCCGCCGATGCGGCGGAATGCGCCGCCGAAGATCCGGGCAATGCCCATCCACACGCTGCGTATTGCGCGCAGCGGCAGGGCGAGTTCCGCATCCGGGTTCTCGGGCGTTTTCTTGGAGGACGAGGAGCCAGGCGCCTTGGGTTTGCGCGCCGCGGTCTTCTTCGTCCCCTGAGACTGGGTACGTGGGGCCATACTCCAAGGGTATCGCCCCCGGCTGGATGCGCCCCGAATTTACACGTCTGCACGGGGTGCGCCAGCAGCTAGATAATCGTCACGTGGCGCCCGGGAACTATTGCGAGTACTCGATCACCAAGGTGTAGCGGCCATTGCCTTCCAGGCAGGCGTGGCTGCCGACTTCGTACCCGGACGCCTTGAAGGCATCCACCGTGGCGGTTTCCATCATGGCGCAGGTAGCGGCGCTGGAGACCTCTTGGGTGTAGGTCGTGCCGCTGGCGTGGGCCCCCGGGATTCCGGCCAGCCCCACCGCCCCGGCCAGCATTCCTGCCGCCGCGCCTGCGGCGAGATGGCTCTTGAACTTCATTTCCACTCCTGGTCTGCTTTCGTGCCGGGCGCTTGGGCCAAGCGCCCGCTTCCCAAGGTGCCACAGCACGGCCCTGCACTGCCAGCGGCGTCCAGCCAAGATCCAGCCAGCGCCTGGCTGCGCAGCCCGAATGGACTCAGCCGCGGGCCGCGCAGCGGTTGAGCCCAGCCCGGATGGCGAATCCTGTGGCGAAGCACACCGCCAGCAGCCCCAGGGCTGTGCCCAGGAACGGGGCCGGATCGATTTCGCCCCAGCCCAGCGCGGCCACTGCCGACGCCGGAAGCAGTGCAGCGATGCCCGCGCCGATCCCAGCAGCGGCCGATTGCCTGGCTGCTGAGACCGGATGGTTCCCCATGGCCTGGATTTCAATGGCCGCATACGCACCGCTGCAGCAGATCAGGCCCACCACCACTCCTGCGAGCGCGCCGTAGGCCAAGGGCAGGCCGAGATCACCCAGGCCGCTGCCATAGCCGTCCCCGCGGATCGGCCAGAACATCCAGAGCACCGCCAGCGCACCGAGCGCCATGCCCACCCCTGCAGCGATCGCGAACATGCTTCGGGTCATCGAGGCCACGGTCCTTGAAGTTTTCCCATTCATGGCTACAGCCTAGGACGACTAGGCAATATTTGCTACTGCCAGCGGGTTCAGCTGCCAGGTGGCCTCGGTTCGCTGCCGGGAGGCCGGGCCGCCGCTAGGAGAAGTCCAGGCCGAGCAGGGCGTTCTCGGTCACCTCGGGAAGTGCAGGGTGGATCCAGTACTGCTTGGCGGCCACCTCGCGCACATCCAGCCCGAAGGCCATCACCGTAATCATCTGCTGGATCAGCGTTGACGCCTGCGGTCCCATGTAGTGCGCGCCCAGCAGCTTGCCGGTTTCCCGGTCAGCGATGAGCTTGGCGATACCGGTGCTGTCTTCCATGGCCCAGCCGTAGGCCACATCCCCGTACTTCTGCACCTTGGCGGTAATGTCATGGCCTGCCTCGCGGGCTTCGTCCTCGGTCATGCCGACGTAGGCGATCTGCGGGTGGGTGAAGACCGCCGCTGGCACGTGCTCATGGGGCATCTGCTTCATGTCCTGTGGGTTCAGCAAGTTATGGCGTACCGCGCGCATTTCCGCGTTGGCCACATGCTTGAGCAGGAAGGGCGAGGAAATATCGCCCAGCGCCCAGATGCCCTCGGCAGATGTCGAACGGCCGTACTCATCCACGCTGACCCGGCCGTCCTCGGAGTCGATGCCGGCACGGTCCAGATCCAGCTGGTCGCCGTTGGGGATGCGCCCCGTGGCCACAAGCAGCACCTCCGCACTGGCGGTGGAACCGTCATCCAGGGTCAGCTTCACCCCGTCGGGCTCTTGCACGGCGCTGACCATGCTCCTGCCCTGGCGCACGTCATAGCGTTCTGCGGCCATCTGGTTGAATGGACCGCGCAGATCGGCATCCAGCTGGCGCATGAGCTCGGAACGGGCCAGGATGGTGACCTTGGTGCCCAGTGCCTCGAAGACGTGGGCGAACTCCATGGCAATGTAGCCGCCACCGATGATCACGATGGACTTGGGCTGGCGGGCCAAGCGCATGATGTCCTCGTTGGTGTGGAAGGCTACGCCGGAATCGATGATTTCCTGCGGAATAAACGGGCGCGACCCGGCGGCCAGGACAATCTGGTCCGCGCTGATGGTCCTGGCTTCTGTTCCCTGCCCGGTACGCAGCGTGCGCTCGCCGACAAACCGCGCGTGCTGGTCGTAGACATCGATATTCGGCGTCTGCGCGCCACGGCGGTAGTCCTCGCCGCCCTGGGCAATGGGATCGATGCGCTTGCCGAAGACCCGGCTGACGATGCCTGGCCAGTCCACCGAATTGACCTGCGCCTCGATTCCCAGCCGTGCCGCTTGCCTGGTTTCCAAAGCCACGTCTGCGGCGTAGACATACATCTTGGTCGGGATGCAGCCGACGTTCAGGCAGGTACCGCCGAAAGCGCCCTTCTCGATGATGGCAATGGATTTTCCATCGAATTCTGGACCGGGGATGGAGTTGCCCGAACCGGTGCCGAGGATGATCAGATCGTAGTGCTTATCAGCCTCGAATGCGGCGGAATTCGTCATGGCAGGGATACCTTTCACGGTCAATGCTGGGGCCCGGCAGGCAGGCGCTTGGCCAATGCTTGCCTACCGGGCAGGCTATCATCCGGGCACTGGAGTGCCACTATGTTGCACCTTGGGCTCATCGGCCAGGCTGAAGACCAGTTGCACGATGCCGTTGACCAGCACCTGCTCCGCGTGGACCCCGTAGACCTGCAGCAGAAGCCCAGGGTCCAGCACCTCCTGGGGCGTGCCCGCAGCGATGACCCCGCCGTTGGCCAGCATGACCAGCTTGCTGCAGTAGCGGGCGGCCAGATTCAAATCGTGCAGCACCACCACCGTGGTGGTTCCCAGTTCCCCGACCATGCGCAGCAGCTCATGCTGGTAGCGGATATCCAGGTGGTTGGTGGGTTCGTCCAGAAGCAGGTGCTCGGCCTGCTGGGCCAGTGTCCGGGCAACCAGCACGCGCTGCTTCTCGCCGCCGGACAGGGTCGAGTAGCGGCGGTCGGCCAAATGCCGGGCGCCGACCCGGGACAGTGCCGAAGCAACCGCCTGGTGGTCCTCGCGGGCAAAGGCGGCCAGCGCCTTGCGGTGCGCAACCCTGCCCAGGAGCACCATTTCGGCGACACTGACCGGCAGTTCGCTCGGCGTTTCCTGGGCCACGACGGCAATCCTGCGGGCCAGTTCGTTGCCGCGCAGTCCGCTGACCGGGCGCTCGTCCACGAGCACCAGCCCTGCCGTGGGCCGCAGCGCCGCATAGAGCGTGCGCAGCAGGGTGGACTTGCCGCTGCCGTTGGGGCCGATCAGCCCCACCACTTCCCCGGGGCCTGCCTGCAGCCCCGCCGATTCAATGACCAGCTTTCCGCCATAGCCCACCGAAATATCTGTAGCAGTAATCATGGTTCTTGCCTTCTTCCAGGTCCTTGGTTCCTATTGGGCCGCATTGAGCTTGCGAACCAGCGCGAACAGCAGCGGGGCGCCGAGCAATGCGGTGACGATTCCCAGCGGCAATTCCTGCGGTGCCATGGCCGTCCGGGCCAGCACATCGGCCCAGACCAGGAAGATCGCGCCGAGCAGGGCGGCTACCGGAATCAGGGTGCGGTGCGTGGCACCGACGCACAGCCGGGCTACGTGCGGAATCACCAGCCCGACGAATCCGATGCCGCCGGAGGACGCTACCAGCGCGCCCACGCACACCGCGGTCACCACCATGACGGCCGCACGCAGCTTCGCCGGAGATATTCCCAGCGCTTGCGCGGTGCCATCGCCGATGGCCAGCGCGTCCAGCGGCCGCGACCAATAGGCCAGCAGCGTGGCGGTCCCGAGCACCACGATCCAGGTGATCATTGCCGATTGCCCGGTCGCCTGCGCCAGTGAACCCAGCGTCCAGAAAAGCACCGAACGGCCCGCATTGGGATCATCCGAAGCGAAGATCAGCAGCGAGGTGAGCGCGTGCAGCACATAGCCCACGGACACCCCGGCCAGCACCAGCCGGGTGGACGTCATCTCCGAACCGACCCGCGCCAGCAGGTAGACGAAGATCCCGGCGGCCAGTGCCCCGGCAAAGGCGCTGGTGGCCAGCGAGGCCGTGCCGATGCCGGCCGTGGCGCCGAAGAGGATCGCGGCCGCCGAGAGCGTGGAGGCCCCGGAGGTCACGCCCAGCAGGTAGGGCTCGGCCAGGATGTTGCGGGTCAGCGCCTGCAGCGCCACCCCGGCCAGGGCCAGCCCGGCCCCGACGGCGGCACCCAGCAGCACCCGCGGCACGCGCAGCAGCAGGACGATGGACTGGTCCGAGGCGCTGAATGCACCAGGTACGGGCATCCCGGAAAGGTGCGCCTTGAGGATCTGCAGCACGGTGCCCGGCTCGATGGACACCGGGCCGAGCCCTACGGCCACCGGCAAGGTGGCCACGAGTACGGCCAGCAGCCCGGCGATCCACAGCCAGGTGTGCCGGGCCCGCCGGTCATGGTCCAGGTCATCGCCGGCGCAGGCCAGCGGTTCCCGGGGTTCTCGCACGATAGGTTCCAACGGGGTCATGGCTGCCTTTCGGGGGTTTCGCCAATGGAATCGGTGCGCAGGCCCAGTGCGGCACCCAGCGCAATCAGGGTCAATGCGCCAAGCACGGCAGCGGCGGCCAGGTAGCCGGCGGCGGCCAGCGCCGCTCCGGAGGCTGCTGTGCCCAGGAACAGGCCCAGGGACATGCCGGCCGCGTTCAGGCTCAGCGCGGTGCCGCGCACCTGCGTGCAACGGCTCACCAGCAGGCTCATCACGGCGGCCGCGACCACCGCGTGGCTAGCCGAAAGCAGCGCCGTGCCGGCCACCGCCAGCGGCAGCACCGGTGAGAGGTAGACGCCGAACAGCGCCACCAGCGAAATGCCCAGGCTGAAAACCATCACCGCACGGGTGCGCCGCTGCGAATCCCCGGCGTTGAGCATCCGCCCGGCCAGCAGGTGCCCCAGGAAGAAGGCCCCGCCGCTGACCGACCAGATGAACGCGAACCAGCTGGCGGTCAGCGCGAACTTCTCCGCGTACAGCGGGGCAAGGAAGGCCAGGTGCCCCATGAAGGCGCCGGCGCGGCCGAAGGAGACCAGCAGCAGCGCCCGGGCTCCGGGCACGCCGGCCAGGGTGCGGAAGGCAGCCAGGTAGCCCAGCCGGGCTGGAGCCGGAGCCGGGTCTGCCGCGCAGTGCCCGGCGCCGCGGCGGCCGTAGCGCAGCACCGCCGGGATCAGGGCGATGCTGATGGCGGCGATGGCGACCAGGTTTCCCTGCCAGCCCCAGAACATCGCCGGCAGCACCAGCAGCGGCGCGCCGATCGTGGAGGCCAGGGTCTGGGCCGTCATCACCAAGGTGGCTGCCCGGCCCGCGGCCGGGGTGGTGCCGAAGCGGTCCGCGGCCGCGGTGGACAGCGCCGGGTAGAGCAGCGCGTTGGACACCCCGGTGGCCAGGCAGAAAACTGCCAGTGCCGCCAGGCCCGAGAAGGTCCCCGCGATGGCGGCGGCGCCCATCAGCCCCAGCGCCGCGGCGGCCACGGTGCCCGGGGCGATGCGCCCGATCAGCGGGGCCAGCGCAACCCCGGCGAGCACCGCGCCGACGCCGGCCAGCCCGCGCAGGGTGCCGGTTTCGGCATAGCCGGCCCCGGCCCAGTCGGCGATGGGCACCAGGAAGGTGCTCAGCACCGTGAAGGGCAAAAGGCCCAGCGCCGAGGCCAGCAGCGCCGGCCAGATCTCGGCGATGATGCGCCGTTCGCTGGGCAGCTGCTGCGCTGTTTCGACTTCTGGCTGGCTCATGCCGCACTCCCGATTCCGGCGCTGATCATGGCCAGGTCCTCGGCGAAATCCTGCACCGCGAAGGCCGGCGAGCAGCCCTGGCCCTCCCGGGCCGAGGCCGCTTGCACCAGGGCGTCTTCGTAGGCGGCGAGCAGCGTGTCGATCATCGGGCAGGCCACGGCCAGTTCCCGGGCCAGACCGGCGATGATCCTGGTGCGGTAGTAGTCTTCCTTGGGCATCCGCGGCACATCCCACTGGCCCTGGTCATCGCGGAAGACCGGGCGGAAGGCGATGGCCGAGAAGTCGAAGTAGCGGCCCTGCGCGTCGGGCTGCGAGAAGGGGTCGATGAGCAGCGAGGCGTAGCGCACGTAGAGCAGGTACTCCTGCTCGATGGCCGGCAGCTGCTCGAAGCTGGCCGCTTTCCCCGGGTCGATGCTCTGGGGGTGCACCGGATACCCGTCATCGAGCATGAAGGCCAGCAGGTTGACCGGCTGGCCGCCCAGTGCGGCGGTGATGGCCGACAGTTCCCGCCAGGCCTCGGCCATGGAGTGGATCAGCGCCGGGGTGACCGGGCCTTCGGGATAGAGCTTGTAGACGTACTGGACGGGCGGGGCGGGGGCGAAGACCGCGCGCAGCGCCAGCTCGTTGAAGAACAGGGCCGGATGCACGTACAGCGACATGTTCCGCGCCTCGGCTTCAACCGGCGATCCCGCCAGCTGCACTTCGGTGCCGGCCGCGGCATGCACCGCACGCAGCCGCTGCAGCGCGGGCGTGGCCCCGCCAGTGGAGCTGGCGTAGATGCGGGCCTTGGCGCCGGCGGTCAGCACCAGCGCTCCGCCGGTCCCCTCCACCTGCCGGGTGTCCCCCAGATAGCTGGAGAAGCTGATGATTTCCGGGTCGACGCCGCTGCGGCGGGCGAATTCGCGCACCAGTGCCGCCGAGCCCAGCGTGGGCGAGAGCAGCACGATCCGCGCCAGCGATGCGAGCACCCCCGGTGGCAGTTCGCGCAGCACCGGCAGGTAGGCGTCGGCGGTGGCCGCCAGTACCAGGGTGTCCCAGCCGCCGCGCACCTGCTGGTAGCTGCGGTAGCGGTGCTCGATGCGCACCTGCCCGGCCAGTGCGGCATGGGAGGGGTTTTGCACCTGGACGCGGGCGGTGCCGGCGTTGGCCTCCAGCGCGTCGAAGAAGGCGGCGCAGCGCTGCGAGGCGCGCCCGGCAATGCCCAGTTCCCCGGGCAGCGCCCCGAGCAGCACGGCGCTTTGCACCGCAACCGGTCCGGTTCCGGCAATGAGGATATTTCCCAGTTCATCCATGGGCTAATTGCTTTCCGTTCTCGTGCGCGCCTTGGTGTACAGCGCGATGTCGAAGACCTGCCCGGGCTGGCGGATCGTTCCGTCCAGCTGCCACCGCCGGGGGTCCACTGGTTGCATCGGGTAGTTGAACAGCGACTTCAGCCCGTCGCCGAAGCGCATCGCGACCACCACGTCCTGCCGGGTGCGCGCGTGCAGCTGGTGCAGCAGCTCGTATTTCACGGCCACCGTGGAGCTGAAGACGATGTGCGTGGCCTGCGGCAGGAAGTCCAGCTGGTGGATTTGATCGCCCTGCAGGCCGATGTCCAGGCCCTGCCCCAACTGCGCCACGACCCGGCGGCCCAGCTCCAGCGCTTCGGGATCGATGTCGATCCCCACGGCGCTGGCCCCGGTGCGCGAGGCCAGGTTCAGCAGGGTCATCGGGAAGGAACCCGAACCGACCAGCAGCACCTTGGAGCTGGAGTCCGGGGCGACGGCGCCGAATTCCCCGGCGATGCACGATTCGATGTTGGCGAAGTAGCCCTCGGCTCCGCTGCGGCCTTCGAGCAGGCGCAGCGCCCGGTACTTCTCGATGACTGCGACGCAGCGCGCCGATTCGGTGCGCAGCGCCGCCACCAGCGCCGTGCCCTGGTCGGTGGCGGCCATCTGGACATAGCCCGGTTCATTGGCCGGGTCGGTGACCAGCTGCGCATAGCCGGCCAGCAGCTCTTCGAGCGCCGCCGCGTGCCGCGTCGATCCGTCATAGTCTCGGGCGGCTTCGGCGAACCGTCCGAGGTAGCCGTGCAGCACGCCGGCCAGGCCGGCGGCGGCCTGAGGGGCCAGTGGTGTTTCAGTCATGGATATATGCAGTCCCTTCGGCCACGATGCTTACTTCGGTGCTGATCTGCAGCGCGGTGGCCTTGGCGCGGCTGCCATCGGCGTGCACCTGCACGGTGCCTCCGGGCTGTTTCACGCTGGCATTGACCGGAGCGCCGGCTTTCGCTGCCAGGAAGGCGCCCAGCGCGGCGCTTCCCGAGCCGCAGCTGCCCTCCCAGATGAGGCTGCCCAGTGCCGGGACGCTGACCAGCGGGGCCAGCTGCCCGCGGTCCGGATCGTAGAGCATGATGCCCACGACGGACACCGCTTCGCTGGCGCCCAGATCCAGGGCCAGCTGCTGCGCACGCCCGCGCAGCTGGGGATCCGAGCCGTCGCATTCGGCGACCAGATGCACCGCATCGGCGTAGCGCACCAGCCCGGCGCCGGCGACGCCCGGGAACGGGTACGGGTCGATGCGCAGCGGCCAGGGCATTTTCAGCTGGCAGCGGTAGACGGCACCGTCCGGCTCGACCCGGCAGCCTAGCAGCTGCGCGGCGCCGGAGGCTTCGATCAGCAGCTCAAGCGGGCCGCTGCGGGCGCGGCGCGCGGCCTGCAGCGCGGCCAGCGACAACGCGGCATTGGCGCAGAATTCGCCACCGGCCATGCGCAGCCGGGCCTGGGCCCGGGGCGAGCTGGGAGGCAGGATGAACCCGACTTGCTCGGCGTGCACATGTTCGGCGCGCAGCAGCCGGTCAGCGATGCTGCGGTAGTGCGCCGCCGGGTGCCGGCTGGTCACCAGCACGGTGGTATTCGATGCCGGACTGAGCTTGACGAATTCCACGGGGGTGGCGCCCCGGACCAGGCCGCGGTTGGGGCCGCGTCCGTGCCCCGGGCGGGCCACGCGGCGCGATGAGGCCGCTTGCCGGCGCAGCGCCGCTGGCTGGCTCATCAACGGGCCAGCCGGTCGGCGATCAGCTCGACCCCGTCCACTGCCAGCGGACCGGGCGAGGAATAGTAGTAGTTCAGCGGCACGATGGCGCTGTCCTGCTCGATGGCGGGCAATCCGGCCAATTCGGGGCGGTCGCGCAGCGCCTCGATGACCTGCTGGTCGGTTTCCAAGTTCGAGGAGCCTGTCGGCAGGTACATGGCGAAGACCTTGTCGGCGCCGCTGTTCACGAGTTCTTCGGTGGAGGGCTCGAAGTAGCGCTTGGGCACGTCGTTGAAGACGTTCTGAAGGCCAAGCAGTTCCATCTGCTCGGCAACCAGCGATTCATGGCCGTAGGATCCCAAGGTGCCTGCGGTGGGCACGTACAGCGGCATCCCGCGCTGCTGGCTTTCCTGCTTGACGCTGCGCGCGGCTTGCTCGACGCGTGCTCGCATCTGCTGCACGGAGTCTTCGGCCGCCTGCTCGGTGCCGAAGAGCTGGCCGTAGGACTGGACATCCTTGTAGATCTGGTCGAAGCCGCTGAGCCCGCCGGTGGATCGGTCCTCGAATCCGGCGCAATATCCGCTGACGGTCAGCATCTTCACTCCGGCGCTTTCCAGGCGTTCAGCCAACGAGTCGAGATCGATTCCAGCAGCGATATCGGTGCCGATCACCACGTCTGCTCCCGAGTCCAGGATCATTTCGTAGGAGACATCATGCGAGTCCTCGGTAATCCGCTCCGCGTTGCGCACTGCCGCCATGGTTTCTTCGTCGAAAGGCACCTGCCAGCTGCCTGCGTAGTGCGTGAGCTTGTCTCCCGCTCCAGCGGCGGCCAGCAGGGCCGGGGCTTCCGACCCGACTGCAAGAACGCTGTCCGGCGCCTTGTCGAAGACGACCTGCCTTCCGCAACTGTCCAGGGAAATGCTCTTGGCGCCGGTGCCCTGCGGTGCACCGCTGGCAGATCCGGCTGGCGCGCCGCATCCGGTGGCCAGGGCCAGGATGGCAACCGGCACGGCCAACTTCCAGGGATTGAGTTTTTTCATCTATCAGTGCTCCATTCATGGCGGGCAGGCCTCGGCCGCCGAGATCCGGCGAGCTCCTCTGCCAACAGAGCTAAACACTAATGAGAATCATTATCAATTGTCAAAACGAGCAAGCCACGGAATACCCACTCAGCCAAGCCGTTGCCGTTTCCGGACAAGGAAAAGCAGCCGCACTGCCCGTCATTGCGTGGGCGGTGCGGCTGCTGTGAAGCTATATTCTCGTGCTGGGTTGCCGGGCTACAGCCCCTCGGACGTCAGCCATGCCGAAGCGATGTCGGCGGCAGACTTCTTGTCCACGGTGCTCTGCACGTTGAGGTCCACCAGAACCTGCGCTGTCAGTTTTTCGCTGACCGGATTCAGGACTTCTGCCAATTCCCCGGATTGATCAGCGGCCACCAATGGCACCACATTCGATGCCAGGAATAGCGACTTCGGGTCTTCAAGGACTACCAAGTCCTCCGTCTGGATCCGCGGATCCGCGGTAAAGACGTTGGCGACATTCACCGTGCCAGCGGCCAGGTCTTCAACGGTCGTGTCGCCAGTTGCCGAGAATTCGGCCTTGACGCCATATGCGCTCTCCAAGCCCTTGGGTCCATAGGGGCGTTGCGCCAATTCAGGCGGGCCGCCCACGGTCAAGGGTTCGGAAATGCCGGCCAAATCCTCGATGCTCGCAAGCTTATTGGCTTCAGCGAATTCCTTGGTCACCGTGTAGGAGTCCTGATCCGAAGCTGGCGCGGCTTCGAGCACGGCCAGCGAATCCGGCAAGGATTCCTTCAGCTCGCTGTACACCTCATCGGCGGAGCGTGCTTCGGTGTCTTCCTTGTAGAACTGCAGCAGGTTGCCGGTGTATTCAGGGAAGACATCAATACTGCCGTCTTCCAGCTGGGGCATGTAGGCATCGCGCTGCCCGATGCTGAATTTCCGTTCCACTTCCATGCCGGCTCCCTCAAGCGCCTGGGCATAGATCTCAGCAACGATTTCATTGGAATAGTAGGCCTGCGAACCGACAACGATCGCTTCCCCACCCTCCCGGGTGGCATCGCTTTCGGTGGCTAACGGATCCGCACCGGAGCATCCAGCGAGTGCGAGGCTTCCGGCCAGCACGAGAGCACTCGTGGACAATATCTTCTTGGTTCTCATGACATTTCCCTTTCGCGGGTGATTGAGTCATCGGTATCTTGGTAAGTTTTCTTCTTCTTCGAGGGCACGCCCAGCCCGTGGGGTACAGCCGTTTTCTGGGCGATGGCAAATGCCAAATCCAGCACCAAGGCCAGCGCGGCAACCATCAAGGCGCCGCCCAGGACCATGTCGAAGCGCCGCAGGTTCAGACCGGTGATGATGGGCAATCCCAGGCCGCCGAGATTCACGTAGGCGGCAACAGTAACGGTGGCGACCACTTGAAGCACTGCGGAGCGGATCCCGCCTACGAGCAGCGCAAGTCCCAGCGGGATCTCGACTTTGACGAGGATCTGCCATTCGGTCATCCCCATGGCCCGGGCAGCATCGATGGTCTTGCGGTCAATTGCTTCGAAGCCGGTATAGGCTCCGGCCAGCAATGATGGAATTGCCAGCACGACGAAGGTCAGCATGGCCGCTTCTGGCTTATGCAGTACCCCCAGAAGCAGCACCAGCAGAATCAGCAGGCCGAAGGATGGCACCGCACGCGCAACGCCGGCCAGCCCGACGGCCAATTCCCTTCCTTTCCCCGTGTGCCCAATGGCCCATCCGGCAGGGATGGCAATCGCGCTAGCAATCAGCACAGCAGCCACGGTGAACAGCAAGTGCTGCCCCAGCAAGCTAGCCAGTCCCCCATCGCCCTGCCACTGCTCGGGAGCGAAGATCCACGCCAGCGCATCGGAAATCAGATTCATGAGGACACCTTCTGCGTGGATGGCTGCGCTGCAGTTCGTTTTTGCCTGGTGCTCGTTGCATCCCAAGGCATCAGCCAACGGCCGGCCAGGAGCAACAACAGGTCAACGAGCAACGCGATCGCTGCCACCGCGATGATCCCCGCCAGGACTTCTTCAATGATGCGACGCTGCAGACCGTTGGTGAACAGGTAGCCCAAGTTGGTTACCCCGACCAGGATGCCGACGGTTGCCAGCGAGATGGTGCTGACCGCTGTCACTCGCAGACCAGCCAGAACTACGGGACCGGCCAAGGGAAGGTCGACAGCGAAGAAGCGGCGTGCCGATCCGTAGCCCATGGCAGTTGCGGCCGACCTGGTTGCCGGGTCCACCGAGTTCAGCCCATCGACCACGCTGCGCACCATGATCGCTATCGCGTAGATCGCCAAGGCGAGAATGAGATTGGCTTCGCTGATCGCGCTCATCCCGGTGAGTACGGGCAGGATCATCAGCAGAGCCAGCGAAGGGATCGTGTAGAGCAATCCGGTGATGCTCACGACCGGTCCGCGCACCAGTTTGTAGCGCCAGGCCACCCAACCCAGCGGAATCGACAGAATGAATCCGAGAATGATTGCTATCAGGGACTGGCGCAGGTGCTCCAGCGATAGCGAACCAATGAGTCCGAGATTTTCCAGGACCCAGTTCACTGGACTGACCCATCCTCGACGAGCTTGCCTTGAGTCCGGCCTTGCGCATCAACCAGGACGGTTCCGTGCTCGGTCTGCTTCAAGCTCAGCGCCCGTGCCCCACGCTGCGCGCCAATGAAGGAGGCGACAAAATCATTGGCCGGATTTTCAATGATCTCACTCGGGCTGCCGACCTGGAGCTTCTGTGCGCCCGCCGCCAGAATTACCACCTGGTCCCCCAGGAGGAAGGCTTCATCAATATCGTGGGTGACAAAAACAATGGTCTTATCGAGTTCTCTTTGGAGACGAATCAATTCTTCTTGCAGCTCGGCGCGAACGATAGGGTCCACGGCGCCGAAGGGCTCGTCCATGAGCAGGATGTTCGGATCGGCGGCCAGCCCGCGTGCCACGCCAACGCGTTGCTGCTGGCCTCCAGAGAGCTGATGCGGATACCTGTCGGCCATGGAGCCGGCAAGCCCAACCGTGCCCATCAGTTCCAAGGCACGCGCTCGTGATGCCTTGCTCGTTTCACCCATGAGCCGCGGCACGGTCGCAATGTTCTGTGCGACAGTGAAATGAGGCAGCAGGCCGGAGTTCTGCATCACGTAGCCGATGCTGCGGCGCAGGCCCACCGCCGGCTTGCTGGCGATGTCCTCGCCGTCGATACGGAGCGTACCGCTGCTCGGATCAACCATGCGGTTGATCATCCGCAGCAATGTTGTCTTGCCGCAGCCTGAGGAACCGACGAAGACAGTGGTGCGGTGGGCCGGAATTTGCAGGCTGAAATCCTTGACGGCAACGGTGCCATCCGGATAGTGCTTGGAAACATTATCGAACTCAATCATGCACATTCCTCCACAGCGGCTTCGATCCAACCCATTGGGTGATGCCCGGGCATATTCCGTCTCCTTGAGCTGGCGTTGAGCCCAATTCTGCCTTAAAAGTGCTGTGACAGCACCAGATGTCCGGGAAATAGCCAGTTTCAGGCTGCGTGGTGGTTCCCGGTTTCCTTCGGGAACATCGGTAGAGTCAGTGAAAATCATCTTTACTGCATTTGGAGAAGACCTTGCGCATATGCTCAATTGGCATCGCGACAGCAACCTTAATCGTTGGCGCCCTGGCACTCTCATCACCGGCACTCGCTGGCCAGCAAGACGTCGCCCCATCCGGTGATTGGGACAGCTCAGTGTCCATGGAAGCCCGCACCGGCGAGGTGCTGGAGCAGATCGATATGGACCAGTGGGATTCGGTCGTCGTAGTAGACGCGCAAACAGGACAAATCCTGCCGCAAAGTCCCGCCCCGGCAATCGAGCTCGATGACTCGCCAAGTCCTGCATACCTGGGCTTCTTTGGCTGACGCTTGAGCTGTGGTGCATGCCTTGCGCTTGATTTCCCATAAAAATATTGCCTCGAACCTTAATTGGTTCGAGGCAATATTTTTGGAAGCCTAGGCTTCGAGCACTACAGGAACGATCATTGGGCGGCGACGCAGCTTGCGCGATACCCACGAGCCGATCACGCGGCGCGTGATCTGCTGCAGCTGGTGCGTGGAGTGGTTCGGGTTGTTGCCCACCGCTTCCATAATCGCAGCTGCGATCTTCGGCTTGATCTCGTTGAAGACCGAGTCCTCTTCGGCTACACCACGTGCGTGGATGTCCGGGCCGGAGATGATCGTGCCGTTCTGGCGGTTGATGACGGTGATGACCGAGATGAAGCCTTCTTCACCCAGGGTGACGCGGTCCTTCAGGTCATCATCGGTTATGGTGCCGACCTTGGAACCGTCAACGTAGACGTAGCCGCATTCGACCTGGCCAACGAGCTTTGCTACGCCGTCCTTCATATCGATGACCGAGCCGTCGTCTGCCAGCAGCACGTTGTCCTCCGGGACACCGGCCTGCGCGGCCAGGCGGCCGTTGGCAATCAGGTGGCGGGTTTCGCCGTGCACCGGAAGCACGTTCTTCGGGCGCAGGATGTTGTAGCAGTAGAGCAATTCGCCAGCCGATGCGTGACCGGAAACGTGGACCTTGGCCATGCCCTTGTGGATGACCTCGGCACCCAAGCGCATCAGGCCGTTGATCACGCGGAAGACCGAGTTCTCATTGCCCGGGATCAGGCTGGAGGCCAGGATGACGGTGTCGCCCGGGTTGATCTGGACCTTGTGCTCGCCGTTGGCCATGCGGGACAGTGCAGCCATCGGCTCGCCCTGCGAACCGGTGGACATCAGCACGACCTTGTGGTCTGGCAGCGAATCGATCTGCTTCAGGTCGACCAGGACACCCTGTGGCACTTCGAGGTAGCCCAAGCGTTCGGCGATGCCCATATTGCGCACCATCGAGCGGCCGATGAAGGCCACCTTGCGGCCGTGCACCGCTGCGGCGTCCAGAACCTGCTGCACGCGGTGGACGTGCGAGGAGAACGAAGCGACGATGATGCGGCGGCGGGCGCGCGCGAACTTGGCCTCGAGTACCGGGCCGATTTCGCGTTCGGCAACGGTGAAGCCCGGAACTTCGGCGTTGGTGGAGTCCGGCAGGAACAAGTCCACGCCTTCCTCGCCCAGGCGCGCGAAGTGGCGCAGGTCGGTGATGCGGCCGTCAAGTGGCAGCTGGTCCATCTTGAAGTCGCCGGTGTGCAGCACCGTACCGGCTTCGGTGCGCAGGAATACTGCCAAGGCATCCGGGATCGAGTGGTTCACAGCTACGAACTCGCATTCGAAGTTGCCAACCTGCGCGATCTCGCCCTCCACCACGATATTGGTGTTGGCCTTGATGCGGTGTTCTGCCAGCTTTGCTTCGACGAAGGCCAGGGTCAGCTTCGACCCGTACAGAGGGATGTCTTCGCGCAGGCGCAACAGGTACGGAACAGCACCGATGTGGTCCTCGTGGCCGTGGGTCAGCACGAGGCCCACCACGTCGTCCAAGCGGTCCTTGATGTAGGAGAAGTCTGGCAGGATCAGATCCACGCCAGGCTGGTGCTCCTCGGGGAAGAGCACGCCGCAGTCGATGATCAACAGTTTCCCGTTGAGTTCGAAAACGGTCATGTTTCGGCCGACCTCGCCCAAGCCGCCGAGGGGAACAATTCGCATTGTTCCCTTCTTCAGCTTCGCCGGAGTCTGCATACGCGCAGCGTCAGCCTTGCCTACTGAACTCTCAGTCATATGTGGTTAGTCCCTTTCGTTACAGATCCCATCCACCTTCACGTAGGTCCGCGCGGATGGCATCGAGCTCTGCGTCCGACGGTGCCAACAGCGGCAGTCGGACGACGGTGTTCGGCAGGACACCCTGCCAGTGAAGTCCATATTTTGCGGCCACGGCGCCCTGAATGTGGCCCATGATGCCGCGCTGGATCGCGTCCAGCTCAAAGTGTGTGGTGCGTGCAGTCGCCAGATCTCCTGCATGCATTGCATTAACAAGCGTACGGTACTTAGCGGCCGCAACGTGAGCGGTGACCGAAACCACGCCGACAGCACCTGCCGCCATCAGCGGCAAAGTCAGCCCATCGTCGCCGGAGTACACGTGCAGATCGGTTGTGGCCAGCACGGTGGTGGTGGACTGGTAATCCGCCTTGGCGTCCTTCAGGGCAATGACCTGAGGAATCCTGGACAGTTCAATGATGGTCTCGGGCGCCAGCGCGATGCCGGTGCGTCCCGGGATGTCGTAGAGCATGATGGGCAGCTCAACGGCTTCGGCGATGGCCTTGACGTGGGCGATGACGCCGGCCTGGCTTGGCTTGTTGTAGTAGGGGGTGGTCAACAGCACACCGTCTACGCCCGCTTCCTTGGCAGCCAGCGAGAGCTTGATGGAGTGACGGGTGTCGTTGGTAGTGGAACCGGCCAGCACTGCGGCACGGTCCCCCACCGCGTCGGCGACGGTACGGAACATCTCGATGTTCTCTTCATCGGTCAGGGTCGAGGTCTCGCCGGTGGTGCCGGTGACGACCAGTCCGTCGCAGCCATCATCAACCAGCTTCGTTGCCAGTTTGGCAGCCATCGCGTAATCGACTTCACCCGCTTCATCGAAGGGCGTGACCATAGCGGTCAGCACGGTACCGAACGGGTATGCCTGATTATCAATTGCACTTGTAGCCATGGCATTAAATCTACACTCGCGCATGTTGCAATGGCATCCCCCGCGCAATTCGTGGTGCGATGATTCCATGAACGATTTGGGTAGTTCCCAGCGGTTGCTGGGCGTGGACGCGGCACGGCTTGCCGCCATCCTCGGGATGTTCGCCGCGCACGTTTTCGCGCTCTATGAAACCAGCGGCGCACCCGCCTACTCCCCAACATTTACCGGGACTTTCGCCTCCGGCCGAGCATCTGTCCTGTTCATGGTGCTGGCGGGTTTATCCTTGGTCCTGCTCTCGAAATCCTTGGCTCGAAAGGGCTGTTCCCACCCTAAGGTTTACTCAGTCCTTGTGCTGAGAGCATTAATTATTGCCGTGCTCGGAATGGCAATTGGGTCAGTAAATGAAGCCATCGCGGTCATTCTTGTCCACTATGGGCTACTGTTTCTATTGCTTCCACTGGCGCTGAAGCTGTCGAGAACAACCATTTGGGTAGTCTCGGCCCTTTGGCTGCTGCTTATGCCGGTTCTTTGGCGACCGCTGGCCAGCAACTGGATTGCGGACTCGCTGGACCATAATCCGAGCTTCGGCGACATTCTCACCCCGCAACTGCTCCTCAAGGATCTAACGGTCACCGGATACTACCCATTGATGGTCTGGTTCGGTTTCGGCCTTCTTGGAATAGCCATCGCAAGATGCAACCTGCACAGCACGAGGACTGCGAGCCTGCTTGCATTGGGCGGTTCGATTATCGCGGCGGCAACCCAATGGGCGGGCCATTCGGTGAGCATGCACAATGCCGGGCTCATAGCCCGTGAACTGGGCCTGGAATTATCCCTCGTTCCCACAATGATCACCACCGGGCGTTTGCCGGGCGCCAACCTGGATCCGTTCCTGGACAATCCAGCCTATCTTTGGCTGCCGACCGGTCACAGCAATTCTTCGCTCTCCACGCTGCACAACGCCGCCTGCGCTGTCGCTATCATCGGCCTGCTCCAGCTGATTATTGGTCGGCTGGGTGCGCTCGGCCGGATTCTGGCTGGCGCCGGCCGGGCCCCGCTGACCCTGTATGCAGGGCACATTATCTTGCTGCCGGCGCTGAAAGAGCACTTGGACCCAATGGTGATTTGGTGGGTTCTCTGTGCAACGACGGCCGTTTTCGGAATTTGGCTTGGCTTCAGCAAGGCCTCTGGCCCTTTGGAATATGGCGTCCGGGTGTTTAGCGGAGCTGACAGCACCCCCGAGACGAAGAGCAAATTCTAGAGCGATGGCCCGGACTCTCGTGAGTCCGGGCCATCAACATGATGCTGCTTTATGCAATTACTGGCTGACCTTCTGGTCTGCTCGCCAGAATTCGATCGCAGTACGCATGGATTTGCGGGCGCGCGGCTTGTCACCGCAGGCTTCATACGCCAGTGCCAGACGGTACCAGGATTTCCATGATTCCGGGTTCTCTTCCACATCCTGCTGATGGATAGGGAAATCAGCGTCGGCGGCCGAACGGAGGAAACGTCCCGACGGCATGCGGGGAAGATCCTCTGGCAGCTCACCTGAGGCGGCCAAGGACTTGCCCATTTTCTCAGTGCGCAGCCCGAAGAGCACCTCGCGAATGAGGATCCAGACGCACAGTGCAGGAATAACCAGGATTGCAATGCCCATGACCTGCGCGACCAGTTCCCCGGTTTTCAGCAGACGGATCGCCTGGGTGAAGGTCATTCCAATGTACAGCGCGAACAGCAGCAGAATGCCGCCTACCCAAAGTTTCGTTTTCACTGGCCCAGCTCCAGGAAGCCATCAAGGCCATAGGTCAGGCCCGGGCGGGAGCCAACAGTACGCAGGCCCAGGAGGACGCCTGGCATGAACGAGGCACGGTCGAAGGAATCATGGCGCAAGGTGAACTGCTCCCCCGGGCCGCCAAAGAGCACTTCCTGGTGGGCTACGAGGCCGCGCAGGCGTACCGAATGAACGTTGATTCCATCGACGACTGCGCCACGGGCGCCATCGAGCTGGGTCTCGGTAGCGTCCGGGCTCGCGGGGACTCCAGCGGCTTCACGCGACTTCGCAATCAGTTCAGCGGTACGCACCGCGGTGCCGCTAGGCGCGTCCACCTTGTTCGGGTGGTGCAGCTCAATGATCTCTACGGATTCGAAGTACTTGGCGGCCGTAGCCGCGAAAGCGCTGGCGAGCACCGAGCCCAGGGCGAAGTTGGGCGCAATCAGCACACCTGCCTGCGGATGCTTGCCCAGCAGCCCTTCCAAATTCGCGCGGCGATCATCATCCCAGCCAGTGGTGCCAACCACTGCATGAAGCCCGTTCTCGACGGCAAAACGCACATTGGCCTCGGTGGATGCCGGCACAGAAAGGTCAACAATGTGCGTTGCGCCGGCTTCAAGGATCTGCGACAAATCGTCGCCTCTTCCCAAGCTTGCTACCAATTCCATGTCTGCAGCCTCAGTTACGGCCTTGACCGCTTCCGAGCCCATTCGTCCGGCCGCGCCGAGCACGGCCACCTTGATCTGTGCACTCATGGGCTTAAGCCTATCGCCCTGCAGGCACCTGCCTTGCCAACGATTACGTGATCTCACGCGAGTTTTGCAGCGAATACCCTGAGGCGATTTCCCAGATATTTGATTCTGCTTGTTCCCTACGGCCAGCCCAACTTGTTTTGCCTAGCAAATAGGGGAAAAATATGTGTCAGGAGTCTCCAAGTAGTAAGCAGGGCCATGGGTCAGAAAATTAAGCGCTTTGGTTTCGGCATCGGCGCAACGCTTGTCGCGACCTTTGCAATCACTTCCTGCGGTTCAGGCGATGAACCAATCACCCTGTCCGATGACGAGCGAGCAACTATTACTGATGTCGTCCAAGAGCAGGGAACGGTCATCGATTCGCCGACTTGCCAGGTTGAGGTTTTCCGTATCGAGGACTCCACGACCTACGGCTGGGCTACTTGCGCACCCGATAGCCAGGACTCGGCGGACACCGCTGCCCAGGCGGATGCCTTCCCGTTCCGCATTGACGGGCAGGAACTGCGCCGTCCAGATGACGGTTCCAAAAACGAGGAAGGCGTGCAGGAGCTCTTCCCGGAAGACCTTCGTTCCGCTATTACCCAGCATTCGACCGGGGCGGGCGGTTAATTCCTTTTTGCCTGTCTCGCCATTTCAGGTGAGCGTGCCGATTTTCCCTACCGATAGTGTGTGCGCACTTTTCGCACGATGAAAGGCTGGCGTGCGCCACGATTACTTTGGGCAATTGCCCGAATCCCTCAGGACCAGGCTTTCGGTTCGTGTCGCGGGCCATGGCCCTGACGTGGTGCTGATTCACGGGCTCGGAGCATCCAGCCGCTATTTCACTCCGCTGGCCAACATCTTGGCTAAGAAGTATCGAGTGATCGTTCCCGAACTTCCAGGCCACGGCAAGAATCTGGATGATGGCCGCCCGGTGACCGTACCGCGTTTCGCGCACGAAGTAGCATTGGCGTTGCGCGAGCTGAAGGTTGAGAACGCTATCGTCCTCGGGCATTCCATGGGCGCGCAGGTTTCCATTGAGCTAGCTCGCGCGTGGCCGGATCTGGTCAAGCACCTGGTCATTGCAGCTCCTGCGGTCAACGACCGTGAAGCGACGCTGTTCAGGCAGGCCCGCCGGCTCTTTGAAGATTTCCCGCACGAGTTGAACTCGGTGAAGGCAATATTGCTCGTCGATTACCTGCGCTGCGGCATCCCATGGTGGGCCAAAAGCTGCGCCCAGATGCTGGACTACTCCACCGTTGAATTGCTTCGTACGGTCCAGTGCCCGATTGATGTCGTGTGCGGCACCCGGGATCCGCTGTCTCCACCGGAGTTCGGTCTTCGCCTGGTCGCAAGAACACCGCAAGCCAAGCTCACTGTCATGCATCATGGTGCGCATGGGTTCAATTTCTCTCATGCGCCCGAGCTTGCCGCGCTAGTAGATGCCGCGGCATGACCCAGAGAAAACGGTCATGCCCCTGGAATCGAAATCCTCAGATTCGATTCCAGGGGCACGGCACCCAGCTCTAGAGGCCCAAGTCGGCTTCACTTTCAAACGGTCCCACCACGGTGATCACTCGATCCTTGGAGGCCAGTTCCTGGGCCAGATCCTGAACTTCCTGGGCCGTGACGGCATTGACGCGAGACAGTGCTTCGTCGATGTCCTGGAATTCTCCGGTAATCATTTCTGCCCGGCCCAAACGGGACATGCGGCTTCCTGGATCCTCCAGAGCCAGCACCGTTCCACCAGATAGCTGGCCCTTGGCCTGCGCCAATTCAGTTTCGGTGATGCCGTCCTTGGCCAACCGATCAAGCTCGGCCCCCAGCAGCCCGATAACCTGAGCGGCTTTAGCCGGGGCGCAGCCCGCGTACATGCCGAAGTAGCCGGCATCGGTGTAGGCGGCGGAGAAGGAGTAGGTCGAGTACACCAGTCCACGCTTCTCGCGAATTTCCTGGAACAACCTTGAGCTCATGCCGCCGCCGAGAACAGCGTTCAGCACTGCGAGAACCTGACGGCGGTCATCATGGCCGGTGATGCCGGAGCATCCCATGATGATGTTGGCTTGCTCGCCCGGACGGTTGATTACTTCCAGCCCGGCCTTCGAAGTGATCTGCGCTGGTTCACCCATGCGGCGTGGTTCTGGCACAGCCATCGGGTCCAGTTCCCAGCCTGCTTCGGTCAGCGCCTTGAGAAGCAGCTCGCACAGCTTGTCGTGCTCCAGGGATCCGGCGGCAGTAACAATCAACTCGCTTGGGCGGTAGTGCGCACGATAGTGCTCCATGACTGCCTCGCGGGAGATCTCCATGATCTCTTCAGGAGTTCCTCCAATGGGACGCCCCAATGGGTGATCGCCCAAGACATTGGCAACGAACCGCTCGTGGGCGACATCCATCGCGTCATCTGCATCCATGGCCAGCTCCTCGATGATCACCCCGCGTTCCTGCTCCAGTTCCTGCGGGTCGATAACTGCCGAGGTGACCATGTCGGCGATGACCTCAAGGGCCATTGGCAGCTCCGTGTCCAGGACGCGGGCGTAATAGCAGGTCGATTCCTTGGCGGTGGCTGCGTTTGATTCGCCGCCCACGGCATCGAAGGACTGGGCGATTTCCAAGGCAGTGCGCTTGGCAGTGCCCTTGAACAGCAGGTGCTCCAGGAAGTGCGTGGAGCCGAAGTGCCCTGATTCCTCGTCGCGGGAACCGACCGGTACCCAGAAGCCCACTGTGGTGGACCGCTGTCCGGGCATCGCTTCTGTCAGGACTCGTACGCCACCGGGCAGGATGCTGCGCCGGACTTCAGAGCCGCCTTCGCCTCGGTGGACCAACGTCGGGTCCGCCGGGTCAATCGGAGAAAACTGCGCGGTCTCCACCGAATGCAACGGCAATGGAATCATGGCCACGAATATACGTCCTTAAGTCGTCGAGAATAGCCATTTCAAGCTAAGTACACTGTCTTTCATTCTCCCATAGAACCGCGGTTTGAAAGCAATAGCCCAGTGGTGACGGAGCCATCACATTCTAGGAAAATAGGCGATCGGATCGGGCCTGCGCAAATACGCTCCAGCTAGGTCAGCGGACTACGTTGCGTCAAGATATCCGCGCTGCTCTGCGTCAGCGCGCGCTGGGGTCTGCAGCTCCGGGTCGCTAGATGCGCCGGCAAGATAAACAGTGCTCTCTGCATCAAAATTCACGCATCCGCTGATAGCTAGTGTCCTGGCGTCTAGTGCCGCGGCCAAGAAGCGAATTTTGCGCATAGCGTCCTTGCTGCCGACGGGACGCTGCGAATCTGCGTTTTGACGGCCAGCGTTTCCACTTGGCGAAGGGACGGCTAAGAAAGAAAATCCCGCACGTTCCAAATGGAACACGCGGGATTTTCAGATCTCAAGCTATAGCCTAGGCAAGCTTGGAACGATCGAATGCATCAAGGCTGATGCCCTGCTCCAGGACGACCTTGGCCCACTCGCGAGCCGAGTGCAGGGAATGGTCGCGGTAGTTGCCACAGCTGACGGCTTCGGTTCCGGGTACGTCTTCCCAGGTAACCTTCTGCGCGATATCTTCCAGCGAACTCTTGATGGCTGCGGCGACGACCTCTGGGGTTGGCTCGCCCCACAAGATCATGTGGAAGCCGGTGCGGCAGCCAAATGGCGAGAAATCGATCAGGCCATCGATGCGGGTACGCAGCAGGCCAGCCATGGTGTGCTCGATGGTGTGCAAACCTGCCGTGGGAATCTCACCGTGGTTTGGCTGTACTAATCGGATGTCGTAGTTGGAGATGGCGTCTCCCTTGGGACCGTGCTCAACCCCGATCTTGCGCACATACGGCGCCTTGACCTTGGTGTGGTCCAGTGCAAAGCTTTCAACTTCAGCAAGTTCAATATCACTCATATGCAAAGTCTATCTGCTCACCGTCTGGCGAATCGAGAGCATATCGCGGGAGGTAACCGATAGACTTCTTAGGACGTTCGGGGCACCAATCCCCGAACTGATTTCTTTAGAGGGGAAGTTCATGTCGGACCAGAAGTCCTTGCTCGTCTTTGCGCATGCAGACGAAGCCGTAGCCTTTGCAGATGTCGAGCACCTGATTTCCGGTGTTGGCAAGGTCAATGCGTCGGTAGCCTTGGCTGGCGCGCTTGCTGAAGGCAACATCAAAAACGTCGTCGTGCTTGGCACCGCTGGCGTTGTTGGCCATGCCGGCGAAGACCGTCCGAGCTTGGACACCATTTACCAGATCACCAAACTGATCCAGCATGATTTCCCGCTGCCCTCGGCAGATGTGGACCCTACCGGTCCAATCCTGCTTCCTGATTTCCAGGTCACCATGGCTACCGGCGATGTGTTCGTCTCGAATGACGAGCAGCGTATCCACATCAACTCCTTGGGCGCCTCGTTGGTCGATATGGAGGGCTACGCCTACGCAAGCATTTGCCAGCGCTTCAACGTGCCGCTGCAGATCTTCAAGATCCCTTCCGATTACGCGGATGATTCGGCGTCGATCGACGAATGGGATGACATCGCCAAGCAGAAGAGCGTCCAGCTGCGCGAGTTCTACGACAAGCACCTTAGCTAGCCAGGGCAGCGTGGCGCAGTGGAAATGCCTTGCGCACAATTTCTCGCGAGGCACTCCCGATGATTCTTGAATCGGAAGCGTGAGCCCCCGCGATAGGTTCTCTCCGCCAAGCGGCACGCGCTTTGGAATATGAAGAAGATCTGCGAGAGTCCAATGGGCTGTGTCATCAGGCCTTGCCTCCATCCAGGACCGCCAAAGACTTTGGCAGGAACCAGCTCCCGGGCAAGAATAAGCAAAAACCCCGATTCGCCAAGCGAATCGGGGTTTTCAGCAAGAATCTAAAGACTACTCAGCAGCAACTGCTTCTTCAGCTTCTTCCTCGACGACTGGAGCCAGCGACAGCTTGCCGCGGTCATCAATCTTGGTGATCTCCACCTGCAGCTTCTGGCCAACGCCGACGACGTCTTCGACGTCCTCGACACGCTTGCCATCGTTGATCTTGCGCAGCTCGGAGATGTGCAGCAGGCCGTCCTTGCCCGGGGTCAGCGAAACGAACGCACCGAAGGTGGTCAGCTTCACGACGGTACCCAGGTAACGCTCGCCGACCTCAGGAACCTGAGGGTTGGCAATAGCGTTGATGGCCGAGCGGGCAGCTTCAGCGGACTCGCCGTTGGTTGCGCCGATCAGCACGGTGCCGTCATCTTCGATCGAGATGTCAGCGCCGGTGTCTTCCTGGATCTGGTTGATCATCTTGCCCTTAGGGCCGATGACCTCGCCGATCTTGTCCACTGGAATCTTCACGGAGATGATTCGTGGAGCGTTGACGTTCAGTTCATCCGGAGTGTCGATAGCCTGGTTCAGAACGTTCAGGATGTGCAGGCGTGCTTCGCGAGCCTGGGTCAGCGCGGCAGCCAGAACCGATGCCGGAATACCATCCAGCTTGGTGTCCAGCTGGATCGCGGTAACGAACTCGGAGGTACCTGCAACCTTGAAGTCCATGTCGCCCATGGCATCTTCGGCACCGAGGATATCGGTCAGGGCAGCGTAACGGGTTTCGCCGTCTACGGTGTCCGAAACCAGGCCCATGGCGATGCCTGCAACGGCAGCCTTCAGTGGCACGCCAGCGTTCAGCAGCGACAGGGTCGATGCGCAAACCGAGCCCATGGAGGTCGAGCCGTTGGAGCCCAAAGCCTCGGAGACCTGGCGGATTGCGTATGGGAATTCCTCGCGGCTAGGCAGCACTGGAACCAGTGCGCGCTCAGCCAGTGCGCCATGGCCGATTTCGCGGCGCTTAGGCGAACCAACACGGCCGGTTTCACCGGTCGAGTATGGAGGGAAGTTGTAGTTGTGCATGTAGCGCTTGGTCTTCACTGGCGACAGCGAGTCGATCTGCTGTTCCATCTTCAGCATGTTCAAGGTGGTGACGCCCATGATCTGGGTTTCGCCACGCTCGAAGATTGCCGAACCGTGAACGCGAGGCAGAACCTCGACCTCGGCGGAGAGCTGGCGGATGTCAGCAAGGCCGCGGCCGTCGATGCGGATCTGGTCGGTCAGGATGCGCTGGCGCACGATGTGCTTGGTAACAGCGCCGAATGCCTTGGAGATTTCACCCTCGCGGCCTGCGAAAGCGTTGCCTTCGCCAGCCAGCGATGCAACGATCTCTTCCTTGTATGCGCTGGCAGCGTTGTCGCGCTCCTGCTTGTCAGCGATGGTGTAGATCTCCGTCAAGCGGGTCGAAGCAGCAGCCTCGACAGCGGCGAAGGCATCTTCTTCGTAATCGCGGAAGACCGGGAATTCAACGGTTTCCTTGGCAGCGCGAGCAGCCAGGTCGGCCTGGGCCTCGCACAGGACCTTGATGAATGGCTTCGCAGCCTCAAGGCCCTCAGCGACAACCTCTTCGGTTGGAGCCTGGACGCCGCGTTCCTTGATCAGTTCCCAAGCGTTGTCGGTAGCTTCAGCTTCCACCATCATGATGGCAACGTCGTCGCCAGCGATACGGCCGGCAACAACCATGTTGAAGACAGCGTTCTTCAACTCGGAGTGGCGTGGGAAGGCAACCCACTGTGCGCCGTTTCCGTCATCAACCAGTGCAACGCGAACGCCGCCGATTGGGCCGGAGAATGGCAGGCCCGAAAGCTGGGTGGACATCGACGAAGCGTTGATCGCTACGACGTCGTACAGCTCATCTGGCTCGATGGACAGCACGGTGACGACAACCTGGACCTCGTTGCGCAGGCCCTTGACGAAGGCTGGGCGCAGTGGGCGGTCCATCAGGCGGCAAGCCAGGATGGCTTCGGTCGACGGGCGGCCTTCGCGGCGGAAGAAGCTGCCTGGGATGCGGCCGGCTGCGTACATGCGCTCTTCAACGTCCACGGTCAGTGGGAAGAAGTCGAAGCCTTCGCGTGGGTGCTTGCCAGCGGTAGTTGCCGAGAGCAGTGCGGTCTCGTCATCGATGTAGACCATTGCCGAACCTGCAGCCTGCTTGGCAATGCGGCCGGTTTCGAAGCGAATGGTGCGGGTGCCGTAGCGACCGTTGTCGATCTGTGCTTCGGCGAATTGGATTTCTGGACCCTCCATTAAGGGGGTGCTCCTTTCGATCGCTCCCACGTGGTGGATGAGCGAACCGTGTGGCCCTACCCAGATCTGGTCTTCGATCGAGACCCGCGCTGAGGCGCATATTTGCCCTAGCGAAAGTCACTACCGAGGACCGCGAAACTGGCGGTCGGGACCAACGGTCAGTCAGCCCTGGGAGTTATTTTCTTTTGGGGCCCGCATAGAACATGCAGACCCAGGTACTAGCCTACCGGGAATTGGCAAAAGACGCAGTTCTTGGGCGATAGGCGCGTGCCAGCCACTTGCGTCGCTGCCATTCATCGTTTGAGAGCGGCCTTGCAACCTGGGCAACCAGCGAAGATCATGCGGCGCTGCTGCCCTGGCGATCCCCGGGCGCAATCAGCACGGTGCTCGTTGACCCTCATTTAGGCAGGGAAACCTGCAGAAGGAAATTTTCTCCAGCCGGGATTATTCATAGCCTGTCGATTGTTGTTCTCCATGGGCTTTGCCCTGACGGACCGCGGCAATCGCCGCAGTCCAGAACATTTCCAGTCGCAACCCGCAAGACAAAGGAAAAACCTGATGGCAACTATGGTCAATGCATACGCAGCGCACTCTGCGACTGATGGACTCATTCCGACGCAGATTGAACGTCGTGCAGTAGGTCCGCACGATGTCTTGATTGATATCAAGTTCTCCGGCATCTGCCACTCCGACATCCACACGGTGCGTGGTGAGTGGGGAAACCAGACCTACCCGCTAGTGCCGGGCCACGAAATTGCCGGCATCGTTGCCGAAGTCGGGCCAGAGGTAACCAAGCACAAGGTGGGCGACCGCGTTGGCGTGGGCTGCATGGTCAATTCCTGCATGGAATGCGAGAACTGCCTTGCCGGAGACCAGCAATTCTGCGAGCAGAGTGTTGGTACCTACGGTGCTCGTGACCGTGATGGCAGCATGACCCAAGGTGGCTACGCCACGCATGTCGTGGTTACCGAGAACTTCGCCCTGAACATTCCTGAAGGCATCGATCTGGATGTTGCCGCGCCCCTGCTTTGCGCCGGCATCACCACCTTCTCCCCGCTGAGGCACTGGGGTGCAGGGCCGAGCAAGAAGATTGCCGTCGTGGGACTCGGCGGCCTGGGCCACATGGCGGTCAAGATCGCCAGTGCCATGGGCGCTGAGGTCACCGTTCTGTCGCAGTCGCTGAAGAAGAAGGATGATGGACTGAAGCTGGGCGCAACCGACTACCGGGCCACCAGCGATGAGAACACCTTCAAGGATCTGCAGAAGAAGTTCGACCTGATCATCAACACCGTCAGCGCTTCCATCGACGTCAGTGCCTACCTCGGACTGCTGCGCGTGAACGGCACCATGGTCAACGTTGGTGCTCCGGCAGAACCGTTGCCTGTCAATGCCTTCGCACTGATCGGGGGACGCCGTTCCTTCGCAGGTTCGCAGATCGGCGGCATCGAGGAAACCCAGGAGATGCTGGATTTCTGTGCCCAGCATGGCATTGGCGCAGAGATCGAGGTCATCGGTGCCACGCAGATCAATGAGGCTTACGAGCGCGTGCTGGCATCCGATGTCCGCTACCGCTTCGTAATCGATACCGCGACGTTGGCCTAGTTACCCCAGCTCACGCGGGTGGCAGAGAACGGTGCCGGTCTTGTCCAGCAGTGCAGGACAGATCCGGCGCCGTTTCGCGTCTGGCTAATTAATGTTCATTCGCCCCGGCGCGATCTACGAGTGCCTGCGTTCTCCCGTTGGCTGCCCTGTTCTGGAGCCTCGGCCGCAGTGCCCTGCTCAGACAAATTCCCCTTGATCGCGGCAAGCTCGGATTGGAGTTGCGCCACGGCACCACTGAGGTTCTTCAGTACCTGCCTGCGGCGGCTGGCAGCCCTGAAAGTCTTGATCATCATGGCGATGATCAGCGGAATGGCCGCGAGCAGGGCCCAGCCGCTGCGTTCAAAGAAGTCGAGGGCCACCGGCAGGGCCTGATTGAATTCCCAGAAGGAATTCACTCCCCCGGCAATCGATTCCAATGCAGATTCCACGGGAGCTAGTTGCTTGCCCACAACTGGTATTCCGGAAAGATCAGGGGCATTCACCGGAGGCTCGCCCATGGTCCATCGCGGATCACCTGGCCGCTTCAGGATATAGATCCCGGCACCGGCGCTGGCAGCGGCGAATAAGAGCACCGAGGCCAGGGCGACCGCCACTAGCTGGTGCCTCCGCCATAGCCCCGCCGCCACGGCAAAACCAATCACCAGAATCCAAATCCACATTCGCAGTTGTTCCAGGCCAATGCCCGTCAGTAAATCCATGAACTTTGCCTCATTGCTCTGGGCCGCCATGACCCAAGTTGTGCGTTGCTTCATCCCACTTAGGTACGCTATCGCGAGCAGCGGATTAATTGCCGCCTAGCACGTCAATCCGGTTGAGATCGAATCGTTCGAGTCGTCATATTGCTTCCTTGCCCCGGTATCCGGGACCCAATAGCCGATGGCTTCCGGCTCGTCCAATGCAGCGATCGGCACATGCCACCTGCCGGCAGCTCGAATGGTAATTGCCACTAGCCCTCTTGCGATCGCGGATCTGGCATCGGTTGAGGTGGCAACGCGACGCACCCCAAAGACCAGAAGGCCTCGTTCTCCAGACTCCTGCAGCTTTGCCGTTGCAAATGCCCGAACCGGTACAGTGCTCTTGCCTTGGGTGTGTTGGCGACACTGGCCTGAATTTGAGTTAATGGGTCTGGGTCCGCTGCTCGGCGGATCACCTGGGATCGAGGAGGCTGGCATTGGCGGAGCCTAATTTTGCTGAACATTATTGGGATTTCATTGAGCGGGGAAGCATCTTGGTAGTGACTCTCAGTGGACCGGCTCATCTGCGGTTGATGGATCCGGAAAATTTCGCGGCATTCCAGGACGGAGAAGAATTCGAAGCATACGGTGGACTGGCACGCCGTGCTCCATACCGAATCAAGGTGCCCCATTCCGGACCCTGGTTTCTAGCGATTGATCTGACTGGCCTCGGTGCGCGTGGGGTGCGCCACGAAGTCAGCATCGTGCTGCCACAGAAGCTGGAAGCTCGACGACCAGCCCGGGACTAGAAGCAAGATCCCGCAGGAGAACTTAGCCCGCGAGCTCACTCGAAATATCGACAAGCTGTTGCATCCTCATTCCGGGCCAACCGTGGACCATATCCACCCACTGCGCCGGAACACTCGAGAACCCGGAAGCTGCGCCAATGAGCGATCCGGCGATGGCTGCCACGGTGTCGGTATCCACGCCTCCGCGAACAGCCGCTTCCAGCACCGGAACCAAGCGAGCGTTCCCGTCTTCCGGTTCGGCGGTGGCGATCGCGCTCCATGCACCTTGGAACGCTTCAACGACCCAACCGTTATTTGTGAAGTCCCGAGGTCGATGGTTTTCGGCCTGGTGGATGCGCTGCTCCCATGCTTGTGCGCGTTCTGGTTCAAGCATCGCAAGACCACTGCGAATATCTAGTGCGCCGGTGCGCACAGCGTGGTGAATGGCTACTGTCCAAAGCCCGCAGGCCTCAGCGGCTTCATCATCAAAATGGGTCAGCTTGCTGATAGCTGCCGCAGCTTCGAATGCGGCAGCAGGCGGTTCAGACAGATAAGCCAGCGCCACGGGCGCTGTGCGCATGAGACTGCCGTTCCCGCCGGAGCGGCCAGTTCTCCGGTGAATCTGTTCAGAACCAGCTAGCGCATCATCAGCGGTCGGCTCGGCTCTTCCGTCAGCAGACGCAACATGCTGGGCGTGGGCAAGGACTGCCCGCGTCTGGTTGCCGACGTCCGGTGCGTTCGTGGCCCATTTGGCCCATTCCCGAACCATGTAGTTGCTCGCGGCACCATCAAGCTTGCCGTTGGAATCCAGCAGGCCCTGGGCAACGACTATGGCCATTGAGGTGTCGTCGGTCCACTCCCCGGGCGCAAAATCGCCCAACCCGCCACCAATCATCGAGATTTTGGCGGATTCGGGCAACGGTGCGTTGAATTCGTAGCCCGCGCCCAGGGCATCTCCGGCAGCCATCCCGGTCAGGACTCCACGAATTCGATCTTTCACCTGTACTGAATGTGCCATTTGCGCCTTTCACAGGGTGGTCGCCAATGCAGAGTAATACTGCTTGGATCCACTGTAACGATGCGCGGCGACAGTAGAGCTACCTGAGTGGCCCCGGTAGCGTTCCCACGGTTGATTTGCGTCCTTGCGTCGTCGACCGCAATAGCGAACGAGGACATTGATGCGGTCACGATAACCGTTCCGCTTCTACCTGCGATCCCGACTTCGGTAAATAGCTCACCCGGTTGGCTTCGTCGCTGTCCCGGCCTGCTGCAAGCGCGCTAACGGGCATCGCCGAGCGGAGGCAGATCTCCTTGATCTCGATAGGCGTTTGACCCAACTTCTTGCAGTTATGGCCAATGCCTGCAGGAACCAGGTTCCTGCAGGCATTGGATGTCGCCAGCCTCGGTCGTTGCGCCTAGGCGAATGCAGGCGGTGGCGGAGTCGTGGGGTCAGTTGGGTGCCCCGGCACCGGCTCAGTGGGATCCTGCGGGCCCGGGGGCGGGATCGGCCCATCCGGATGCGAAGGGCTTGGTGGTACGTCCGGCTGCGCCGGGCTTGGCGGAGCATCTGGTGTCGGCGGTTGCGCTGGCGGTTCTGGCTGGTCGGGAATACTCGGATCACCCTGCATCGGAGCACCTGATTCGTGTAAGTGATTCATTGGAACCTGCTTTCCGTCGTATCGGTTCGACCATTCAACGACGGATCGTCTCCGCCTTGCAACGGCATTCAGGAATCGCAAAGCTGCAACAGTGCCGCGACATGGCGTGGTCGCGTCGAATCGGAAAGCATCAGTCGGTTCAACCCATTGGTTTCGCAAGCTGCCGTGCGCCAGCGCAGCCGGCCTATAGCAGCATGCGCACGATTGGTGTCGCGATGAGGATGGTCAGGACAACGCGCACGAACCAGATAGCTACCATCTGCGGGATGTTCAGCGGAATCTGCGTCGCCAGGACGCATGGCACCAATGCTGAAAAGAAGATGATTGCAGAGACGCAAACGATGGCGATCACCATGCGCAGCTCGATGGATTCGTGTCCCGCAATGAGGGTTGCTGGAAGGAACATTTCAGCAATGCCGGTAGCCGAAGCCTTGCCAGCCAGCAACGGGTCATCCAGCCCGACGATCCAGGCAAATGGGACAAACAGGTAGCCTAGCCAGTCGAAAACTGGAGTGAAGCGGGCAACCACCAGTCCGAGCAATCCGACAGAGAGAATGGACGGCAAAATTGCCATGGCCATTTTCAGCCCATCCCATACGTTGGCGCCGACATTCTTGAGCAGCGATGGCGCTCGCCGCGAGGCTCCCATGGCTTCGCTCCAGGCAACGCGTGCACGATTGCCCGTGACCAGTTTTTCCTTGTCATGTTCCATGCCCAGGTACGTCGTGTCTGGAATCCGGCTCAAAGGCGGAATGCGCACCGAAATGGCGGTCACCGCAAAGGTGACTACCAGCGACAGCCAGAAGTACAGGCTCCAGTGGTCCATCAGGTCCAGCGCCTTGGCAACAATAACCATGAAGCTGGCTGACACCGTGGAAAAACCGGTAGCGATGATGGCAGCTTCGCGACCCGTGTAGCGGCCGCCACGGTACATGCGGTCGGTGATCAGCAGACCCAGCGAGTAGCTTCCCACGAACGAAGCCACGGCATCCACGGCCGAACGTCCCGGGGTGCGCCAAATTGGACGCATGACCGGTTGGCAGAAGACACCAAGGAACTCCATCAGCCCGTAGCCAACTAGCAAGGCCAAGAAGATGGCACCTACTGGAACGATCAAGCCAACGGGAATGACCAATTTGTCCAGCAGAAAAGGACCCATGTCCGGATCGCTGAGCCACGCCGGGGCAAAGTTGAAGAGCAGCGAACAGCCGACAGCCAGCCCGAAGATGTTCAGGAATGCGAATATGCCACGTACCTTGGATGCCTTCCATCCTCCGGTGACGAAGGGAATAACTGTCCCGCAGATGAGCATCAGCAAGATAATGTACGGAACGACCGGTGCCGCGGCAGTTTGAATCCACGTCACCAAGTGATCCAACGGGATGGTGCTCTTGCCGTTGATGGTGATGGGGAGGAAGAAGAACAAGATACCGATAAGGCTATAGATCACGAATCGCAGAACGACCGGAAGAGTGCTTTGTGCTTCAACGCTTGAAGTTGTCATTGGATACCGCCTTGTCGATGAGGGCGAGGGCATCAGCGTGATTTGATGCGCTATCCATACAACGCGACTCTGGCCCAGCAATGTGACGGGGATCGCTTTAATTGTCCGGAGTTTCAGACTTCGCGCAGATGAGCGCTTCTGCGCGCTTCCTGTGGCTGCGCAGATGGAAGCAGGCCCACAGAACGATCGCCCCCACTTGCCATGATTCTCATAGGACTAGTCTGTAGGATCGATATAGTCTGCATAGGCACTGATTCCAGCTTTCGGCTGAAAACACGCGCTCAAATAGGTCTTGGCGTCATGCAGGGAATAACCTAGGGAGAACACATACGCAACCGATGGCGCACACCCATCGGCCACGACGTTTCAATGCAGCACGCAGCACATAGATAGTCCAGCAGAAACGAAGGCACCATTTTGAACGGCAATGCCACCTTTAAGCACCACAACGTTGCGCTTTTATCAGTGAACAGCGTCCTCGCACCCGAGGTGGTGAGCTCTGCAGAATTCGACGAGCGACTTGCTCCTAGCCTGAAACGCCTTCGCCTGTCCAAGAAGCTTCTGGAACGAGTTTCCGGGGTCAAGGAACGCCGCTGGTGGTCTGATGGCGTTGAATTCGACGACGCTGCAATTCTTGCCGGCAAGAAGGCGCTGGCCCAGGCCGGTGTCGATGCCAGCGAAATCGGCCTGCTGATCAACACTTCGGTCACCCGCCGCAACTTGGAGCCATCGGTCGCTTCCAAGGTGCACAACGGCTTGGGCTTGCCATCCTCCGCCATGAATTTCGACGTGGCCAACGCCTGCCTCGGCTTCGTCAACGGCATGAGCCTGGCAGCGAACATGATCGACTCCGGCCAGATCAAGTACGCCCTGATTGTTGCCGGCGAAGACGCCAAGCCAACGCAGGAAACCACTTTCCAGCGGCTGAACGCTGAAACTTCCACGCGCGATGACTACATGCGTGAATTCGCCACGCTGACCTTGGGTTCCGGCGCCGCCGCTGCGGTCATTGGCCCAGCGGATGCGCACCCGGAAGCGCACCGCATCGTCGGCGGCGTATCGCGTGCCGGCACCGAGCACCACGAGCTGTGTGTCGGCGGACCCTCGGGCATGTACACGGACACGAAGGGCTTGCTGGATAACGGCCTCGAACTGGTCGTGGATGCCTGGGATGAAGCCCATCAATCCGGATGGAACTGGAAGTCCATGGACCGCTACGTGACCCATCAGGTTTCCAAGTCCTACACCAATGCCATTATCAAGGCCGTCGGCCTGGTCAAGGACCGCGTGCCAATCACTTTCTCCAAGTGGGGCAACGTCGGACCGGCTTCCCTGCCCATGACCCTGTCCCAAGAAGCCGACTCGCTGAAGAAGGGCGACCGGGTGCTGTGCATGGGTGTGGGTTCCGGCCTGAACACCGCGATGATGGAGATTGCCTGGTGACCGAGCTTTTCCCCGGTGTAGATGCCATTTATTCGAAGTATCTGGAAGTACCGTCCACGTCGCAGGTGGACTCCCCGGGCACTAGGCACCGGTGGCACGTCCTGGATAACAACGAAGAACTGAAGCAACGCGGAATTGAGCCGGCCGGCACCTTGCTCTGCGTGCACGGCAACCCCACCTGGTCCTACCTCTGGCGCAGCCTGCTGAACCATGTGTCCGAGCACGGGCTGCCGTGGCGAGTGGTGGCAGTGGACCAGCTGGACATGGGCTTCTCCGAGCGCAGCGGCAAGTTCCGCCGCCTGGCCGACCGCGTCAACGATCTCGGCGATCTGACTGGCGCACTGGGGCTGGCCGGCAAAATTACCACCGTGGGCCATGACTGGGGCGGCATCATCTCCCTGGGCTGGGCCGTTTCCCACCCGGACCAGCTGGAGAACGTGGTGTTGACCAACACCGCAATCCACCCTGCAGGCTTCGAGCTTCCCGCCGCGTTGAAACTCGCGTCCCATCCCGCGGTGCACGGTTGGGGCACCAAGACTTCCCCTGCCTTCTTGCAGGTAACCCACGCGCTGGCGCAGCCGGCCTTGGCCCCGGATATCCGCAAGGCCTTCATGGCCCCGTACACCAACGCTGAAAAGCGTGAGGGCGTAGCCAACTTTGTCGCCGATATCCCGTTCTCCCAGGATCACCCAAGCCGTCCGGCCTTGGACGAGATCTCGGAAGCAGTGCGCTCCTTGAAGGTCCCGGCCCTGATGCTCTGGGGACCCAAGGACCCGGTCTTCTCCGACCGCTACCTGCGCGATTTGATGTCGCGACTGCCCCACGCCCAGGTACACCGCTTTGAAGGCTCCAGCCATTTGGTGGGCGAAGACAACGATATTGCCACCCCGATCTTCCAGTGGCTTGCCGGCGAGAAGAGTTCCAAGAACACCTCGCGTGCCCAATCCCTGGGCGAATACCGTCCGATGCTTGCCGAACTCGATTCGCGCACCGAGGACCAATCGGCCGCGGTGGTGGACATCAATCCTGCGCGATCGCTGTCCTGGGCCGAACTGGGCCAGCGCGTGAATGCCCTGGCCGCAGGATTGCGCCAGATCGGAGTGCAGGCTGGCGACCGGGTGAACCTGCTGGTTCCACCGGGAATTGAACTGACCACCCTGATCTACGCCTGCCTGCGCCTGGGGGCGGTCATTGTGGTGGCCGATGCCGGCCTTGGCACCAAGGGCATGGGACGAGCCATCAAGGGCGCTGGCCCGAGCTACCTGATTGGCATCGACCGTGCGCTCACCGGTGCGCGGCTGTTCGGCTGGCCGGGAACCAGGATTGCCGCTGGAGACCTGCCTGCTGCGAAGCGCAAGCTGCTGGGGGTAGCCCATACCCTGCCCGAGCTCTATGAAGCCGGCAGCCAGGCCGCTTCCGGGTCCCGGGTTTTCGAGCCATCCGATCCGGATGCCGATGCGGCGGTCCTGTTCACCTCCGGCTCCACCGGTCCGGCCAAGGGAGTGGTGTACACGCATCGCGAACTGGCCGCCATGCGCGATACCCTGCGTGAAACCTACAACCTCAAGGCCGGCTCTGCGCTGGTGGCAGGCTTCGCGCCGTTCGCGCTGCTGGGCCCTGCTTTGGGTGCCACCTCGGTCACCCCGGACATGGACGTCACCGCACCGCGGACCTTGACTGCCGCTGCGTTGGCAGACGCCGCCCTCGCGGTGGATGCAACCACCGTCTTTGCCTCCCCCGCCGCGCTGGCTAATGTCCTGGAAACCCAGGATGCGCTGAACCAGGCTCAGCGGGAAACCTTGGAAGGCGTCTCGCTGATGCTGTCCGCCGGCGCCCCGATTCCCGAGCATCTGCTGGCCAAGGTGCAGGATCTGGTTCCCAATGCCCGGGTCCACACCCCGTACGGCATGACCGAGGCCTTGCCAGTCACCGATATCGACTTGGCCGGCATCCGCGCTGCCGGAGCGGGCAATGGCGTGTGCGTGGGCACCGCAGTCGCCGGAGCCACCGTTGCCATCGCGCCGATTGACGCCCTGGGCGTGGCCGGAGACAAGCCGGAATACACCCCGAATGCCACCGGCGAAATCCTGGTCCGCGCCCCGCACGTCAAGGACCGCTACGACCGGCTGTGGATCACCGAACAGCTCAGCGTCTCCATCCCCGGCTGGCATCGCACCGGCGATGTCGGGCATCTGGATGAGGCCGGACGCCTGTGGGTCGAAGGACGCCTTGGCCACGTGCTGCGCACCGCCAAGGGCGCTATTACCCCGGTAGCCGCCGAGCACGCTGTCGAGTCGGTTGCTGGCGCTGGCCGTGCCGCGCTGGTCGGCGTGGGACCTGACGGAACCCAGGCCGCGGTGGTCGTCATGGAAACGGTGCCCGCGGCCCGCAAATCCGGTCCGGCCGCCAGCGATCTGGCCCGCCAGGTTCGCGCCGCGGTCGCGGCTACCGGCACCGAGGTGGCAGCGGTCCTGGTAGTCCCAAGCCTGCCCACCGATATCCGGCACAACTCCAAGATTGACCGGGCCGCGCTCGCCCACTGGGCTGCCGCGACCCTCGCAGGTGGAAGGATCCGCAATCCGTGAGCCCATCGAAAAATGAAGACGCTGCCCGTCGCGTTCTGGTCACCGGAGCCAGTGGCATGCTGGGTGGCGCTGTAGCCCAGCTATTGCGCGACAAGGGCCACCATGTGCGCACCTTC
Organism: Glutamicibacter sp. NPDC090743; assembly: GCF_044769125.1. NCBI lineage: Bacteria > Bacillati > Actinomycetota > Actinomycetes > Micrococcales > Micrococcaceae > Glutamicibacter > Glutamicibacter sp. NPDC090743. Next base: position 98,366 of record NZ_JBIVXE010000003.1, read on the forward strand.
CAGCGCGGCAGCTCGGCATCAGCCATCGATGAAGTCCGCGGCTCGCTCACGGATCCGCAGGCTGTCGCCGCGGCCGTGGAGTCCATGGACGCGGTCATCCACCTGGCAGCCAAGGTCTCCTTCACCGGTGCATGGGAAGACTTCGCCGCCACCAATATCGCGGGAACCAGCAATCTGCTCGAAGCGTCCAAGCGCGCAGGAATCAAGGATTTCGTGTTCGTCTCTTCCCCTTCCGTGGCGCACTTCGGCGATTCGCTGGCGGGCGCCGGTGCGGGTGAGGCCGATCCGGCCAAGGCGCATGGATTCTATGCACGCTCCAAGGCAGCGGCCGAGCTCAATGCCCTGGGCGCCGATTCGCCAGCACTTCGCGTCACCGCCATCCGCCCGCACGTTGTGTGGGGACCCGGCGATACCCAGCTGGTGGAACGCGTCATCCAGCGGGCCAAGGCCGGACGGCTGCCCCTGCTGGACCAGGGCGCAGCACTGATCGACACCACCTATATCGACAATGCCGCTGCGGCGATTGTCCGCGGTCTGGAACGCATGGACCACGCCCACGGGCGAGCCCTGGTGGTCACCAATGGCGAACCTCGGCCGGTGGGCGAGCTGATCGCCGGCATCTGCAAGGCGGGCGGCGCCCCGGCTCCGAAGCTCAACGTTCCGGGCTGGCTGGCCCGTGCGGCCGGTTCGGTGATCGAGAAGTTGTGGTTGGCAGCCGGTTCGCGCAACTTGGTTCATGATGAGCCGCCGATGACCCGTTTCCTGGCCGAGCAGCTGTCTACCGCGCATTGGTTCGACCAGCGCGAAACCCATGAAGTCCTGGACTGGAAACCTGCGGTAGGCATTGACGAGGGTCTGGAGAAGCTGGCGGAGCACTACCGGCGGTGAGCAAGCTTTTCCTCCGGAGGAAAAGCTCCAGCTCAATAGGATTGCTGCGATCCAAAGCTTGTAAAAATCCTTAGCGCATTGACGACGCGTTGCACCGAATCCGGGGGAATCTGCGAGAGCGGAACGTTAGGCTTTCGACTGGCAAAGCTGCTGCGCCGCAGGCTCCTTCCGACCTCTTCCAGTCCTGGGATTCCAATCAGCTCATTCAAGAAGAATTCTCTGGCCTCAGATTCAGGCGCTTCTTCGAGTGGCAACTGGGAAACAGGCTTGAAATTGAATTCCAGGGACAGCCCTTGCACACTGAAATAGAATATCGATACGGTGCCAAGCCGAGTTCCCATTGAATCGAAAATGGGAATCGTGCCCGCGGGGTATTTTGACCTCGACCCTAGGAATGGCAATTCCGACTTGAGCGCAGAATTAATCAGTTCGTCGAACGCTTCCAGGCTTTGCCTGTCACTCTCAAGAAGCCAGGAGCGGATGCTGCTTGCTTCCCACCGGGTGGTCTGGCGATTCTCCGGTGTTGATTTCGCATTGGCCAATTCTTCGCCGAATACGTGAGGCAACAGGAGTTCAAGCTCCCCATGCCGCCTCCGGGCATATTCGACTGCAACGATCGATGTCCCTGGGCCGGCCATCATATTCAAGTATTCAACCATGAGTCTCAACTGGGCATTGATTGCATCGACCGCTAGCACGATTCGAAAATTTCCCTGCGTCAGGTTCAGCGCAAGGGACTCTTTCAGTGTCGTCGCCGTCTCAGTATTTTCATCCCAAAGCGGCGTGGAAGAACGGTCACTCCAGCGCTGCGCAAATTCGTCGACGTCCATCTTCCATAGACGCGAGGCATAGTCGAACATCTGGCCAACGATTTCACGCCTGATCTGCGGATTAGACGCCAACTTGCATTCGACGAGGGTGACTTCCCCTCCGGCATCCACCACGACAATATCTGCGGGGCCGACCTCGGACTGGAATTCGCGACAGGCTTTCGCTTCGGAACTCACGCCTGGAATCAGTTCCGGGTGGTTCGCAAGGATCTCCTGTAATTCTGATTCCAAGGCATACCCAATTTTTTGGGGTTCAAACCATGCCCCGTCATCTTGCCGAACCAATATGCTCGCCATGGTTGATGCTCCTTTGCACTGTGGTCTACAGCATAACGACCGCAATTGGCCCAGGAGCAGAGGAACGGAACTATGTTCGCGTGAAAATTCGTCGCCGATCCGCATACCTTGCCGTAATTCATCAGCACTCCAAGCTCCGTTCGGCAAGGGGCGCAAGCATCGTCAGGTGTCGCGCCCTCGACGTCCAGAAGCCCCGTCCCCGCAACCTTGACACAAGTTTTTCATCAGGAAAGGGGCACTGGGTTATGTTGATTCAATGCGCAACAAGATTTCCTATCAGGGCGAAGCCGGTTCCAATTCCAATATGGCTTGCACAGAACTTTTTCCCGATATGGAAGCCGTGCCCTGCGCCAGCTTCGAGGATGCTTTCGCCCTGGTGGAAAACGGCGAAGCTGAGTTGGCCATGATCCCCATCGAGAATTCGCTGGCCGGACGCGTTGCCGATATCCACGTCCTGCTGCCCGAATCGCAGCTGCAGATCGTGGCCGAGCACTACCTGCGAATCCGATTCGATCTGCTGGGGCTGCCAGGCAGCACCATTTCGGGCGCTACTGAAGTGCACAGCCACATCCATGCGCTGGGCCAGTGCCGCAAGATCATTCGCGAGCATCAGCTCACTCCGATCATTGCTGGGGATACCGCAGGTTCCGCGCGCGAGGTGCGCGATTGGAATGATCCCACCAAGCTGTCCTTGGCGCCACCTCTGGCAGCAGAACTCTATGGCTTGGAAGCGCTGGCTACAGGGGTGGAGGATGACCAGACCAATACAACTCGTTTCGTTGTACTTGCACGCCGGCAGGATCTCCCGAGTCGCTCCACCATGCCAGAATCCGTGATCACCACATTGGTCTTCCAGGCTCGCAACGTTCCTAGTGCGCTGTACAAGGCCCTGGGCGGTTTCGCTACCAACGGCGTGAACCTCACCCGCTTGGAAAGCTACATGGTGGGTTCCGGCTTCGCGGCCACAACTTTCATGGTTGATATCGAAGGACACCCCGACGATCTTCCGGTACGCCGAGCCCTGGAGGAGCTGGACTTCTTCACCTGGGAAATCAAGATCCTCGGCTCCTATCCGGCCAGCGAGCACCGACAGAATACTGTAGCGTCCTTCGTTTGATCCCTGGAGCTAATTCCTCCGGACAGGTCCCGGCACCGCGACGAAGCTACTGGACCCTTCAGCGCTGCCACAGCTCCCCTTTCAACGACATGATTACGCGCGGTTTTCAACGTTGCGCCCCTGTATTTTCAGACTCTCGCAAAAGTTCCAGCACCCGCATTCCGCTGTGCAGCTGATCCGGGTTCCATCGGGGCTGCACCACAGCGTTCCCTTCTGCTCTGTACCAACTCCTGACCACCCTCTTTGGCATTCGATTGCACGCTATTCTTCCGGCTGACTCATTCCGAAAATACCCACTGACCTCTGCATTCAAGATCCATATAATTGACGGCTGGTAGAATGGGGATTTATAGCCTGTGCCTATGGAAGGTTTTCATATAGAAATCTGCACCTCCCGTCCGCACGGCTAGAGAACTGGTTTAGAGCACATTTGTTGTAACGCGCGGCCAAATATCCTGGATTCCGGTACTGCGGCCTGCGCGAGATTTTCAAGGCTTACAGGCCGGAGAGGAACGCTTGACTCAACGCGTCGCAATCATTGGAGCAGGACCCAGCGGCATCGCCCAGCTGCGGGCTTTCGATTCTGCCAAGAAAACAGGGCAAGATATCCCAGAAATCGTCTGCTTCGAAAAGCAGGATGATTGGGGAGGCCAGTGGAACTACAACTGGCGCTCCGGGATCGACAAATATGGCGAACCAGTGCACTCGAGCATGTACCGCAATCTCTGGTCCAATGGCCCGAAGGAAGCCCTGGAATTCGCCGAGTACACCTTCGATGAGCATTTCGGCGGGCCGATTTCGTCTTATCCGCCACGAGCCGTGCTCTGGGATTACATCAATGGCCGCGCAGAGAAATCCGATACAAAGAAGTACGTGCGCTTTGCCACCGTGGTCCGCTGGGTAGATTACAACGAAAGCACCGAGCTCTTCACCGTCACCACCGAAGATCTGAAAACCGGCAAGACTGCGTCCAGCGACTTCACCCATGTCGTGGTCGGAACCGGCCACTTCAGTTTCCCTAACGTTCCTGAATTCGCAGGAATAGGCACTTTCCCCGGCGAGCTCATGCATGCCCACGATTTCCGTGGAGCCGAGCGCTTCGCCGGCAAGGACATCCTGCTCATCGGCGCCAGTTACTCTGCCGAGGACATCGGCGTCCAGTCCTTCAAGATGGGTGCGCGCTCGGTCACCTACAGCTACCGCACCGCACCGATGGGCTTCGATTGGCCCGAGGGCACTGAGGAGCTTCCGCTCATCGATCGCTTCGAAGGGTCCACGGCCCATTTCAGCAATGGCGTGTCACGCAAGTTCGATGCGGTAATCCTGTGCACCGGCTACCTCCACCATTACCCGTTCTTGCCCTCCGGGTTGGCTCTGGACTCGCCGAACAACGTCTATCCGGATACCTTGTACCGTGGTGTCGCATCCGAGAACAACAACAAGCTGTACTACCTGGGCGCCCAGGACCAGTGGTTTACCTTCAACATGTTCGATGCCCAAGCATGGTACGTCCGTGATCTGATTACCGGGAAGGCCTCGATCCCCGCAGCGGGCGACCAGCGGATGAGCATCGATGCGTGGCTGAGGCGTGTCAATGCCATTGAAACTGCTGAAGACGAAGTGAAGTTCCAGGCCGACTACATTCGCGATCTCATCGAGCAGACCGATTACCCCATGTTCGACCTGGATGAGGTCACCCGTACCTTCATGGCATGGAAGAACGACAAGAAGAAAAACATCATGACCTACCGGGACAAGGTTTATCCTTCGGTCATGACCGGTACCATGGCAGCCACGCACCATACGCCGTGGCTCAGCGAATTGGACGACAGCTTGGAACGCTACATGGCTCCCGTTCCGTCCGAAAGCGTGGAAGACTTGGCCGCGACTGAAAAGGCCACGTCAAAGTAGCGCTGAGCGGAACCGCGCACTGTGGCTGCGTGCTTTTGGACGCAGCCACAGTGCTTCCTGATCTGCAAAACCCAGGTTCCGGGGCTAGCTCCTCCATGAGTAGCGGCGTTCGGGCCTGCCGACTCCCCCGTAGCGCAGGTTCACCTGAGCCAGGTTTTCCTCTGCCAGGTATTCCAGATACCGGCGAGCGCTCACCCGGGACGTGCCCAGCTTCTGCGCGGTTTCGGTGGCCGAGATGGGTTCGGCTGCTTCCTTGACGATGCTCTCAACCAGTTCCATGGTTTCGGCGCTGCAGCCTTTGGGAAGAGGCCGGCGCTTTTGTCCGCCGAGCCCGAAGAGCATGTTCACATCGGCCTGCTGCAATTCCTGGTCCGCTGCTTCGCCCAGTGGCTGGTAGGCCTTCGCGTAGTGCTCCAGCCGTTCGCGCAGGTCATCCCGCGAGAAGGGCTTCATCAGATAGTGGACGATGCCGCCACGAAGCGCGCGGCGCACGGTATCCATTTCCCGCGCCGCGCTGATCACCAGGACATCGAGCTCCGGCTGGACTTCGCGCAGGCGCTGCAAGAGGTCCAGGCCGTTCATGTCCGGCAAATGGATATCGAGCAAGATGAGATCCGGCGAGAGCGCGCCGGCGGCCTTGATCGCGTCACCGGCGGAGTGCGCCACGCCGACCACGGTGAACCCCGGTTCGCTGTTGACGAATCCAGCGTGCACCTTGGCGACCATGAAGTCATCGTCGATCACCAGTACTTTGATCACTTCTTGCTTCCTACTTCCTGAGTGTGGCGGTAAACCGGGCGCCTTGGGCATTGGCCGCGGCCAGCTCTCCACCGCGGCGGCGGCAAACCAGGCGGCTGATGGCAAGGCCGAAGCCCCTGCCGCCGGAAACCGCGCTGTCCTTGGTGGAGAAACCTTGGGTGAAGATCTCGTCCATGGCATCTTCCGCGATGCCTTCTCCATTGTCCCTCACGGTGATTCGCACCAGCTCGCTGGTTTCCTCGATCCCGACCTGGATTTCCGGATTGGCAGCCGCAGCGGCCGCGTCCATCGCGTTATCGACGAGATTGCCGATCACGGTGGTCAGATCTCGCGCCAGCTGGTCCTCGCACCTGCCCAAGGTTGAGCTAGGCGCCATCTTCAGGTGCACCCCTCGCTCGGCGGCCACGCTGGACTTGGCAATCAGCAACGCGGCAATCGTGGGTTCGGCGATGCACGCGGAGACGTCCTCGAAGATCTTGCTCCGGCTGAAGCTCACGCCATCGATGAAGCCCACGACCTCGTCGTATTCCCCGAGCTGGATCAACCCGGAAATTGCGTGCAGCTGGTTGGCGAATTCATGGGTCTGCGCCCTGAGCATGTCGGCGGTGGCCTTGCTGTCCCCAAGTTCTTGTTCCAGCAGGGTCAGTTCGGTCTTGTCGCGGAAGGTGGTGACCGATCCCAAATCCCGCCTGGCGGTCTTGACCGGCATCCGGTTGAAGACCAATACCCGCTCGCCGACAAGGAATTGCCGGTCGGGCAGCTCTTGGCTGGTGGTCAGTGCATGGCGGACCTGCGGAACAACATCCAATTCGTCCAGGGTCCTGCCCACGCAGTGGCTGGGCAGCTGGAGCAGCTCGATGGCGACATCATTGGCCAGCATCACCCGGCTATCCGGCGACACCGAGATGATTCCCTCTTTGACTCCGTGCAGCAGGGCTTCGCGATGCTCGAAAAGCTCTGCAATTTCCCGCGGTTCAAGCCCACGGGTCTGGTGCTTGACCCGGCGGGCCAGCAAGACTGAGCCGGCGGTGCCCAGCAGCAGCGAAATGACCAGGGTGAACAAGGCGTTGGGAGCGATCTCCTGGATCATCTCGCCGGTGCTGGGATAGCTTTGGCCGGCGCTGACGATGCCGACCATCTTCCCTTCGTCGTCCAGCACCGGAACCTGCGCAATCAAGACGTGGTTGCCATTGCGCCAGATTTCCCCGGTCCATCCGCGGCCTTCGGTGACGGCGGATTCAGGGTGCAGTATCGAGGTTCCGACTTCATCCGGGTAGCTGGAGGTGACGACCGTTCCCCGGGGATCGGCAATGGTCACGAATTGGAGACCCGAGGTGCTGCGCACCGATTCGCCCATGGCAGGCAACGCCGAACCCATTTCCGGCTCCGCCTCGGGCAGGAGCACGCGCAGCAGGGGGTTCGCAGCCAGCGATTCGGCGGCCGAGAGGCTGCGGCGCCCCTCGATTTTTTCGAAGTTATTGGTGGCCTGGGTCAGCGATACCGTGATGACCCCGGCCAGCACCACCGCGATAATGAGCAATTGCAGTATCAGGTACTGCCCTGCAAGGGTCAGCTTGCGGCGCGTGTACAGATTAGCGAGCCAGAAACGCACGGCACCCATTGCCTCGCCCCCAATATTCCAGAAATCCACGTTGCACCCGGCAGGTCCTTGCTGGCACCTGCATCCGGGCACTGTGCTACCTTACCGAAGATTCGAATGGTTCAGATCACAATTTCCGGTTACACAATGAACAGTATTTTCTTTGAGTACGCAAGAGTGACCCGGCTCACGATGGCACGTAAGTTGGTATCACTCGCAACCCCAATGAAAGCAAAGAGGCTGAATCCCCATGAAACCCTTCAAGTCGTTCCGTGCGCTGAGCGCGCTGGCAGCTGCCGCTGCACTGGCCCTGACCGCCACTGGCTGCGGCGTGACATCAGAGTCTTCCAGCACTGACGCCGCAGAGTCCAAGGGCCCCATCGCGAACCTCCGCATCATGGTGCCGAACACCCCAGGCGGCGGCTACGACACCACTGCCCGTGTTGCCGCCAAGGTCATGGATGACGCATCGCTGGCCAGCAACCCGGAAGTCTTCAACCTTGCCGGTGCCGGCGGCACCGTCGGCTTGGCCCGCATTGTCAATGAGAAGGGCAATGGCGATCTGGCCATGCTCATGGGCCTGGGCGTGGTGGGTGCAAGCTACACCAACGAAACGGACTCCAAGCTGACCGATACCACCCCGATTGCCAAGCTCATCGAAGAGCCCGGAGCGATCATGGTTTCCAAGGATTCTCCGTACAAGAGCATTGACGACTTGGTCAAGGCCTGGAAGGACGACCCAAGCAAGCTCTCGGTCGGCGGCGGCTCCTCCCCTGGCGGCCCGGACCATCTGCTGCCAATGCAGCTGGCCGAAGCCGTGGGCATTGATCCCAAGGACGTGAACTTCGTATCGTACGATGGCGGCGGCGACTTGCTGCCGGCCATCCTGGGCAACAAGCTGGCCTTCGCTGCCTCCGGTGCCGGCGAGTACATGCAGCAGATCGAAGAGGGCTCTGTTCGCGTACTGGCCACCAGCGGCGAAGAGCGCCTGGAAGGCGTAGATGCCCCGACCCTGAAGGAATCGGATATCGATCTGGCGTTCTCCAACTGGCGCGGCCTGGTGGCTCCACCTGAGATTTCCGAAGAGGACAAGGCCAAGTGGGTCAACCTGGTCACCGAAATGCATGATTCGGCCGAGTGGAAGGAAGCCCTGGCGACCAACGGCTGGAGCGACGCCTTCATGACCGGTGACGAATTCTCCGCCTTCCTCACCGACCAGGACGAGCGCGTTGCCAGCGTCCTGAAGACCCTGGGCCTGGCGTGAGCGAAGTAGGCACCGCAAAGAAGAAACGCGTCGAACTCCTGTTCGCCGCGTTTCTTCTTATCGTCGGAATCATCGTGTTTGTTGACGCGTCGCAGCTTCATGTGACGTACTCCCAGGCAGACGTTGTAGGTCCCAAGGCCCTGCCTTACGTCGTCTCGGGCATTCTCATTCTTTCGTCCATTGCCTTGGCCATCACCGTCATGCGTGGCAACCTTGCAGCGGGCGAAGAAGGCGAAGACGTGGACCTGAGCCAACCTTCGGATTGGAAGGTCCTGCTCCCGCTGATCGGCATCTTCGTGCTGAACCTGCTGATCGTTAATTGGGCTGGCTGGGTCATCTCGGGAACCATCATGTTCTTCGGCGCGGCCACCTGCCTGGGTGCACGGCGCTGGGTATTGACCTTGGTTATTTCGCTTGCCTTGGCGCTTGGTTCGTTCTACGGCTTCTATCTGGGTCTGGGCATCAAGCTTCCGGCCGGAATCCTCTCGGGGGTGCTCTAATTGGAAACTCTGGATTTATTGATGGGCGGCTTCGCCTCGGCGCTGACCCCGATTAACCTGCTCTTCGCTTTCGCCGGTGTCATCCTGGGAACCGCGGTAGGAGTGCTCCCGGGCATCGGCCCGGCCATGGCTGTGGCACTGCTGCTGCCATTGACCTTCGGCATGGAAACTTCCAGCGCACTGATCATGTTCGCCGGCATCTACTACGGCGGGATGTATGGCGGGTCAACCACCTCGATCCTGCTCAATACCCCGGGTGAATCGGCAACAGTCATCACGGCCATCGAAGGCCACAAGATGGCCAAGGCCGGCCGTGCGGCACAGGCCTTGGCCACCGCGGCCATTGGATCCTTCGTTGCAGGAACCATCGGTACCGCGCTGCTGGTGACCGTCGCCCCGATCGTCGTGAAGTTCGCGGTGGGCCTTGGCGCACCGAGCTACTTCGCCATCATGGTCCTCGCTTTGGTAACTGTCACCGCAGTCTTGGGCTCTTCCAAGATCCGCGGGTTCGCTTCCTTGGGCTTGGGCTTGGCCATTGGCCTGGTCGGCATGGACCCGGTCTCCGGGCAGCAGCGCCTGACTTTCGGCTTCGCTCCCCTGGTGGACGGCATGGACATCGTGGTGGTCGCCGTGGCGATCTTCGCCATTGGCGAGGCGCTGTGGATTGCCGCGCACTTGCGCACCAGCCCGGCCCGCACCATTCCGGTGGGTGCCCCGTGGATGGGCAAGGAAGATTGGAAGCGTTCGTGGAAGCCCTGGCTTCGCGGTACCGCCTTTGGGTTCCCCTTCGGCGCGCTGCCTGCCGGCGGTGCCGAAGTTCCGACCTTCCTGTCCTACGTCACCGAAAAGAAGCTGTCCAAGCATCCTGAGGAGTTCGGCCACGGCGCCATTGAGGGCGTTGCCGGCCCGGAGGCCGCGAACAATGCCTCTGCCGCTGGCACCCTGACTCCGATGCTCGCCTTGGGCTTGCCCACCAATGCCACCGCTGCGGTGATGCTGGCGTTCTTGACCATGAAAGGCATCCAGCCCGGTCCGCTGCTCTTCGAGAATGAACCAGACCTGGTGTGGGCCCTGATTGCCAGCTTGTTCATTGGCAACACGTTGCTGCTGCTGATCAACCTGCCATTAGCGCCGCTGTGGGCGAAGCTGCTGAAGATCCCGCGCCCCTACCTGTACGCAGGCATCTTGTTCTTCGCAACGCTGGGCGCCTTCTCGGTAAACATGCAGGTAGCTGATCTCTGGCTGCTGCTGCTGATCGGTTTGCTGGGCTTTGCCTTGCGCCGCTTCGGCCTGCCAGTGCTTCCGCTGATCCTTGGTGTCATCATCGGCCCCATGGCCGAGGAACAGCTGCGCAAGACCTTCCAGCTTTCTGCTGGTGAAGTCTCAGGTCTCTGGAGCGAGCCGCTGGCCGTGGGCATCTACGTGCTCATCGCCGTCCTGCTCCTGCTGCCAGTGCTGATCTCCGCTATTCGGCGCAAACGCGGGACAGCGTCTGCCGCCGCCGAGGCCCTGCTGGGCGACGATGCAGCTGGCGGCCCCGAGCCGGAACAGGCGAAGCCTGGCCACGGAAATGAGAACAGCAAGGCTGCTGAAAGGAATGAATCATGACGATCGTAGTGGGCTATATTCCCTCGCCAGAAGGCGAAGCCGCCTTGGAACGAGCCATTCTCGAAGCCAGGCGCAGCGAGGTGCGATTGATCGTAGTGAACTCTTCGAAGGGTGATCAGCTCGTTGACGACAGGCTTATTGACGCGAAGCAGTACCACGAGCTGGAAGCCCGCCTTTCTGATGCCGGCATCGATTTCTGGATTGAGCGCCACACCCAGGGTGCCGATGCGGCAGACCAGATCCTGCATGTAGCCCAGGCCCAACGAGCCGAGCTGATCGTGATCGGCCTGCGCAAGCGGACGGCAATGGGCAAGTTCCTCATGGGAAGCAACGCGCAACGGATTCTGCTCCAGGCTTCCTGCCCAGTGCTGTCGCTCAAAGCGTCCAGCGACTGGTAGTTCTGCACGCTGTTCGCTCAACAACGGCCAATGGCCCGCACCACGGGTGCGGGCCATTGGCCGTTGGACTTACTTCTGGTAAGGGTTGGCTGGCGGAGTGCCGCCGCCATTGGCGGTTGGATCCTGCGGCTGCTGGGGAGCAGGAGGATTACCCGGGTGCGGGCGGTAGCCGCCTTCTGCCGGCGGGATGCCACCGGCCAGACGAACGAGTTCAGTGGTGTTCTCTGCCGTGCGGATCTGTGCCAGCAAGGATTCGAGTCCTGCACGGACCAGGACCAAATAGACCAGGGACACCAAAGGACCCACGATCAGGAGCATGAGGAAGCCGAGCATTGCATCAGCCATGAACCCGGAAATCACGATTCCGAGGTAGCCGATCGCCAACAGGACCATGATCAGGATGTAAACGATCTTGATGATCGATGGCGTGATGAATTGTTTGAATTCCAAGTCGAAGAGGGACTTCACCTTATTTGCTTCTTTCTTTAGAGAAATTGCGCTGTCCCGCCCACGTTATCGAATTTCGCAGTATTCTCCCAGTAGCTGGAGCGGAATATCTTCATTTGTTGCGAAAATTTCGCCAACTAGTCGCCTGCGACTGCGTGCGGGTTATTATCCCCTGCCAAGCCAGACCCTAGACTGATTGCATGACAAGCCATGAGAAGCCGACCATCGTCCCAGCCCGATTGCAATCCGGAGACACCATCAGGGCCATCGCGCCATCGTGCTCCCGCGCCTTCGTGATGGAATTCGACAATACGAAGTGGATCACTGAACGCTTCGAGGCCATGGGGCTCAAGCAGGAATTCGGAGATCACGTAGACGAGAACGATGACTTCGACAGCTCGCCGATCCCGTCGCGCGTGGCCGATCTGCACGCCGCATTTGCCGATCCATCTGTCGCCGGAATCATCTCGGTCATTGGCGGCTTCAATGCAAACGAGCTGCTCCCCTACCTCGATTGGGATCTCATTGCCGCCAATCCCAAGGTCTTCTGCGGCTACTCGGATTTCACGGCGCTGGCAAACGCCGTGCATGCTAAGACCGGCCTCGTTACCTATGTCGGCGCGCATTGGTCCAGCTTCGGCATGCGTGATCATTTTGAACCAACCGGACAGTGGTTCCGGACCGCAACCCACGAGCACGCGTGGACCATCGAGCACGCCGGCGAATTCACCGACGATTTTTGGTTCATGGATCAAGACAACAGGTCCGTCCAGGCATCCGGCGGACCGTGGATCCTGAATCAAGGAGCGGCCACGGGCACGGTGATTGGAGGGAATCTGGGCACGCTGCATTTGTTGCAGGGCGGCGAATTCATGCCATCCTTGCACGGGGCGATGCTCTTCATCGAGGAAGACTCCTCCGAAGACATCCACGAAATCGCCCGGAAGCTCGCCTCTTTCCTGCAGTCCCCTAGCGCCGCTGGCCTGACCGGGCTGGCCATTGGGCGTTTCCAGCGGCAATCCGGCATCACCCGTAGCCTGCTGGAGCAAGTCATCGCAAAGCACCCGATCCTGCAGCGCATCCCGGTTGTGGCCAACCTCGATTTCGGCCACACTTCCCCGATGTTCACCTTGCCGATTGGCGGCTACGCCAGGCTTTCGACCGGTGACGATTCGGTGCAGCTGCACTTTGCGCATTCACAAGACCAGCTGGGCTAACCCAAGGGCCACAGCAAAAAGCGGGACCATTCCATCTCCTGGTTGGCCCCGCCTTGCTTTGCGCTCAGTAGGCCACGGCCCTCACGGGCTTAGGCCTTGTCGATCGCTTCCTTCAGCGCAGCCAGCAGCAGCGCCACCGAACCCGGATTAGCGTTGGGGCCCATCATGCCGACGCGCCATACGGTGCTCGCGTACTTGCCGACACCGCCGCCGATTTCAATATTGAAGCGGTCGAGCAGGTATCCACGGACCTTCGCCGAATCAACGCCTTCAGGAACGTAGACCGTCGTCAGCTGCGGCAGGCGGTACCCCTCCTGGGCGAATAGCTCCAGGCCCATTTCCTGCAAGCCATCTTGCAGCAAGCCTCCCGCTTCCTGATGGCGGGCGGTGACCGCGTCCAGGCCCTCAGCCAGGATGCGGTTGATGCCGGCTTCCAGCGATGCGACCATCGAGACCGGTGCGGTGTGGTGGTAGGTGCGTTGGCCCCCGGTGGAACCTGTGGCGTAGCCGCCGAGCAAGCCCAGATCCAGATACCAGGATTGGGGCTTCTGGACGCGGCGCTCGAAAGCACGGTCTGAAATGGTAAATGGTGCCAATCCCGGAGCCACGCCGAGGCATTTCTGCGTGCCGGCATAGCCAACGTCAATCCCCCATTCATCAGCCAGCACCGGCATGCCGCCAATGGAGGTCACTGCATCGGTGATCAGCAGTGCATCGCCCTTGATTGCGCCCAGCGCGGCTATATCGGAAACAACTCCGGTACTGGTTTCAGCATGCACGCCGGCAATGACGGTTGGGTTCGGGTGCGCCGCGGCAACGCGTTCGGCATCGATCGGCGTGCCGTATTCATGCTCGACGCGGACTACTTCAGCGCCAGCGCGCGCGGCAACTTCGCACATGCGCTCGCCGAATAAGCCGTTGATCGCGATGACCGCTACGTCGCCTGGGTTGATGGTGTTGACGAAAGCGGCTTCCATGCCAGCTGAGCCCGTGGCGCTCAAAGGCAAGGTACGGGAGTTTCCGGTTCCCCAGAGAGTACGCAAGCCATCAGCAACGCGATCCATGCGTGCAATGAACTCCGGATCCAGATGGCCCAGCAGCGGAAGGCCGAGCGCTGCCGTTGCCTCGGGATACGGGTTGCATGGACCCGGTCCGAACAGGTGGCGCTGAAGAACAGTCTTGCTCATGACGACTCTCTTTCATCTCAATGGGATGTTCCAACTAGAGCTCAGCATATCCCGCATCCCAACCCGAAACGAAACATATCTTCCGCATTGCAAAATTACTCGGGTCGAACTACACGGCCGCGGGCTCGATCGCCTTGAGATAATCCGGCAGCTCCGCCACGGATTCGAGGATGGCGGCATGAGGGAACCGGTCCAGCTCTTCGCGGCCCAGCTTCCCGGTCAGCACACCGATCCCATGCACTCCCGCGTGATGCGCGGCCAGCAGGTCGTTGGCGGTGTCGCCTGCGGCAACAACCTTGGCTACATCGCGAATTCCCGTCAACTCCATGGCTCGATGAATCATGTACGGCGCAGGGCGTCCCGCTGCGGCTTCATCACCGGCAACTACTGCGTCGAGAAGTTCGCCAGGACCGACCTTCCAGCCCAAGCCATCGAGGATAATATCGGCAACATCGCGCGAGAACCCCGTTGTCAACGCGATCTTCTTGCCGCTGGCAGCCAAGCGTTCCAGCGCTTCCACGACACCTGGCAAAGCGACGGGCGGATTCTCCCGGTAGTACCCCAGCAGCAAATGGCGGAAACGATCAAACTGCACTTGCACCTGCTCATCGCTGGCAACAGCTCCGCCAAGTTCAATCAGCGCTTTGATCGCTTCCTTCTTCTCGGCGCCCATCCAATGCTGCAGATCCTCCTCCTTGACCTCAACACCGAATTCGCACACCGCATTCTCCAGAGCCCGGTACACATCGGCATGTTCGTCAATGGTCGTTCCAGCCATATCGCAGGCAATGAGTTCAAACATGTCTTCTCGTTTCATCGTGTTTTCCTGTTCAGACAGCAATGCTTCGCACACGGCTCAATGAGGCGCGATGCTCGCTGGTGTTTTCAATGGTGAAGTTGGCCAGATCCGGCAAATACCGATCATCGGAGTACTCAAGTTTCTGCCCCGATTTGGCGGAAGTCACGCGCCGTTCGCGCAGGAGCGGGGCGCCGAGCCGGACACCCAGCAGCTGCGCGTCCAGTTCATCGGCCGCCACCGCGTCGATGGTGTGCTTGCCTCGGTAGAGGTCTACGCCTTGCTCCCGCAGGTACTCGAAAATCGAACCGTCATCCGCATCGAATTCGAAGAGCAGCCGACCGACTTCTTGGGTAAAGCTAGTCCGCTCCAGCATCGCCGGGCTCCCATCGAGCAAGCGCAGGCGCAGGATCTGCACCACCTTGGCACCTTCTTCGAGTTCGAGCTGCTCGGCCACGAGGGCATCGGCCGGGCGCTGCGCCAATTCCCGCGTTTCCTGTCCAGCCTCCAATCCGATGGAGCGCGCCCAATCAGTAAAGGACATGAAGGTGGTAAACGATTGGGATTGCACCTGTTGCGCCACGATTGGCGGCTTGCCTTGTCCCCCCGCAATGAGGCCCTCCGAACGCAACTGGGCGAGCGCATGCCGGACCGTGCCACGCGAGGCATTGGCGCGGGCACAGAGTTCTGCCTCGCTGGGCAGGACATCTCCTTCGTGCCATGTGCCAGCCGCTATTTCCTGCCGCAACCAGGTGGTGAGGGCTTGGTACTTGGGTTGCTTCTTGTTCTCCATCACCTCTTGATCATACAAGTGGTTTTATTGTGAAATCAGCGATTCACAAGACATTCCAGTGAACTGAAAGTGAATAGACGGACCCCATTCTGAACTCTAGGCAAACTTGTTCAAACAAGTGCCATTTCGGGTTGAATCCGCTCATCCCGGGCATGGATGATCACTGTCGTGAGCAACGAAAAAAATTTCCCACAGACCCGGCCAGTCGCCAACCACGCAGATGTGCTGGTGATCGGCGCCGGCATTGTCGGCCTGGCCCATGCCGCTCGAGCCCTGGACGCCGGCCTCTCGGTAATCGTCATGGAACGTGACCATGAGGCCATCGGCGCATCGGTCCGCAACTTCGGCCACTGCTGCATCACCGCGCAGTCCGGCGAACTCTACGACCTGGCGCAGTCAGGACGTCCCTTGTGGCTTGACTACGCTGAACGCGCTGGCTTCTGGGCCGTTGAATCGGGAGCTGTCGTGGTGGCCTCGACAGAAACGGAATTGCAGGTCCTGCGCGAACTGTCCGCACGCCGCGAAACCGGGCAGGTCGAGATGCTCAACGCGCAGGACATCGCAGAACAGTTCGGACGCGAAAGCACCGAAGGATTCCTCGGCGGCGCGTTCCTGCGTGATGACCTGCGCGTCGATCCGCGCACCACGGTGGCCAAGCTGGCCCAGTGGGTCAACGCCCATGTTGCTGGCAGCGTCCAGTTCAGCACCAGCGCCTTGGGATTCGGTGCCGGCCGGCATCGCCGGGCCAGCGTGCAAACTAATCGCGGCGCCTTCGAAGCCGACCAGGTTTTCGTTTGCGTCGGCCACGACGTGGACTACCTCTTCCCGCAGATCGCGCAGGAGCACCAGATCACCCGGTGCGCGCTGCAGATGCTCCGCGCAGAAGCTTCCGAAGACCTGGAGTTGAAGCCGGCCGTCCTCACCGCCACCTCCATGCTGCGCTACGAGGCCTTCACCGAAGTGCCAGCAGCCAAGGCCCTGCAGGCTGAAGTTCTCGCCGAGCACCCGGAGCTGCTGGATATCCAGGCGAATGTCATGTTCACCCAAAGGCCCGACGGCACCCTGCTCATGGGAGATTCGCACAGCTACGCCGCAACCCAAGCTCCCTTCCTCAAGGAAGCGACCTCGCAAACATTGCTCTCGGCCATCGGGGGCTACATGAGTGGCACCGAGCTGAAAGTCATTGAACGCTGGCAAGGAATCTATGCCTCCAGCGCTATCGGCCCCTTGCTCATCCGCAATGCCGCCGACGCCATTACCGTCGTCTCCGTGACCGCCGGAGTCGGAATGACCCTGTCCTTCGGCCTGGCCGACAAGAACATCAAAAACCTCGCCAAGCCGGCCATGGCTTCGTCGATCACCGCCTAGCTTAGCTACACCACGCATTGGAGCAAACCATGAAGATCTCTCAGGCATTTAAATTCTCTGCCGTCTCGCTGGGCCTGCTGGCCCTCACCGCTTGCGGGTCCGCCCAGGCGGATGAGCAGGCCGACTCCGCTGCCCCCGCGTTCTGCGCCGATGGGCCCATCAATTTCGGCATCGAGCCCTACGAAGCACCAGCCAAGCTCGAACCGGCGTACGGCGTGCTCGCCGACGCATTGGAGCGCGAGCTCGGATGCGAAGTCGAGGTCCAAGTTGTCGAGGACTACGCCGCAGAGGTACTGGCAATGCGCAATGGAAAACTGGATCTTGGCCAGTTCGGTCCCGTGGGATACGTGTTCGCCAGCCAGCAGGCCGGCGCTGAACCGCTCGTGTCCTTCGGGACCGCCCAAGGCGAGCTCAGCACCTACACCGGTGGCATCTGGGTTGCGAAGGATTCAGAAATCAAGACCCTCGAAGACCTGCGCGGAAAGGACTTCGCACTTGGCGGCGTGGGCTCAACCTCCGGAGATGTCCTGCCGCGCTACGCGCTGAAGACTGCCGGCATTGCCGAGTCCGAAGTCAACTTGAACTACGCAGGAGGGCATCCTGAATCACTGCTGGCCTTGGCCAACGGAACTGTCGACGCCGCCCAGCTCAACTCGCAGACCCAGGCGGTTGCCGAAGAAGAAGGTACCTTCAACCCGGAAGACTACCGCCAGATCTGGACCTCGGAACCCATCCCGAATGACCCGATCACCATCAGCGCCGATGCCGACCCGGAACTGAAGAAAGCCGTTAAGCACGCGCTGCTGAACCTGCCGGAGGAAGATATCGCCCAGGTAGGAGCTTTCCTGGATGTGACCCCTCCGGGCCCATTGCTGGAAGTCACCAAGGAAACCTACGGCCCGCTGTTCGACCTGGCTTCCGAAATGGGCCTCACCGAGGACGATATCTAACCATGGACACCACGCAATTGCCCCGTCCGGCCCTCTCGGTGAAGTCCCTGGCCAAGTCCTTCAACCAGCGCCGCGTGCTTGATGACGTCGATTTCACCGTCAACCGCGGCGAGCTCGTGGCCTTTCTGGGTGCCAACGGCTCCGGAAAATCCACCACCCTCAAGTGCGTCGCGGGATTGGCCACGCCGGATTCGGGAAGCATCGAATTGGATGGCATCCACCTGGCCGATCTCCATGGCCGCGATCTAGCCCGTGCGCGATCCCGGG
The DNA here is from genome assembly GCF_044769125.1 of Glutamicibacter sp. NPDC090743. NCBI lineage: Bacteria > Bacillati > Actinomycetota > Actinomycetes > Micrococcales > Micrococcaceae > Glutamicibacter > Glutamicibacter sp. NPDC090743. The sequence continues at coordinate 116,563 of NZ_JBIVXE010000003.1, forward strand.
CAGCCATGGTGTTCCAGAAGATCCATCTGGTGCCCCGCCGCACAGCACTGGACAATGTCTGCGCAGGCGCCCTGGCCCGTGTCACCGGCTTGGCCTCATTCTCCCCCGCTTTCTTCTCCCGCGAACTGCGGGAAGAAGCAATGGCCTGCCTGGACCGGGTTGGCATGGCCGACCGCGCCCTGGACAAGGTCGGGCGCCTTTCTGGCGGACAGCAGCAGCGCGTAGCCGTCGCCAGGGCCCTGTGCCAGCGCGCGTCGGTGCTGCTTGCCGATGAGCCGGTTTCTGCTCTGGACCCGCATGCGGCCGAGAACATCATGGAATTGCTCGCTACCTTGGCGCACGACGAAAACCTTGCAGTCGCCGCGGTTCTGCACCAGCCAGAGCTTGCACAACGCTACGCAGACCGGGCGATCGGGTTGCTGCATGGACGTATCGCCTTCAACGGTCCGGTCCAGAATCTCGGCGACGACTTCTTGGACGTTCTCTACTCTCCCGAGAGGATTGCAGCATGAGCCTCCATACCCGGACTCGCATCAAGGAGCAGGCAGTGGAAAGCACTTCGCAAATGATCGCTGGAAAATCCGCCCCAGCACTGCCCAGGGTCCCGCACAAGGCCGCCCGGCGTACCCTTTGGATTACCGCAGTTGCAGTGATTGCCGCCCTTCATCTGCTGGCCATCGCGGGAACTGATTTTGATCCGGCGCTGCTCGTGGAAGGCTGGCGCGGGATGGCACGATTCATCAGCGACGCATTCCCGCCGGATCTGAGCTGGGACAAAGTCATACTTCCTGGCTTGGAGGCAACGCTGGTCACCTTGTGGATCGGCTTGCTGGGTACGACCTTCTCCATTCCTACGGCCTTGGTGCTCGCTGTGCTCGCATGCCGCACCACGACGCCGCATCCGCTGGCCTACCAAGCAGCACGCAGCATCTTGTCCTTCTTCCGCGCGGTACCGGATATCGTCTTTGCGCTCATCTTCGTCACCGCCGTGGGCTTGGGTCCCTTCGCAGGTGTGCTGGCGCTGATCTGCCACAACACGGGAGTGATGGGAAAGCTCTGGGCCGAGTCCCTGGAAGAAACCGATCAGGGCCCGCAGGAAGCGCTGTCCACCACCGGCGCATCACGGGTTCAGCAGCTTACCCATGGCGCACTGCCGCTGGTGATCCCGCAGTTCGTTGGCTTGCTCTTGTACCGCTTCGACGTCAACGTCCGATCGTCACTGGTCCTGGGCCTGGTCGGTGCTGGCGGCATCGGCTTGCTCATCAACCAGGCGATCAAGTCGTTCCAGTTCGATACGATGCTTACGCACATCATCATCGTGCTGATTCTGATCATCGTCGTTGACCAAGCGTCCGGATTCATCCGCCGCAAGCTGGCAGTCTAGCGCCTCGCCAATCGGAAAAGCGCGCCTGGGCCCCAGCGGGTGTCCGTGAACCTTACAGGATCGAGGACACCGGCTGGGGCTTCATGGCGCTCTGGGCGAATCGTTGTGGTCCCTGAACATGCCTCGGCACCTTTACCAGCGGCGCAGGTCCTGGAAAGTCGTTGTTTTCCACTGGTTGGCATGAGCCGGTGGTGGACCGTGCACTGCTATTCAGGAATTCCCATTGGAGCGACGCGCTGGGGCAAGCCGTGCTGATGGCGGCCCTGGACGAGAACCACGCAGGTCATGGACAGCAGCACTCCGACACTGCAGGCGACGAGAAGCACGCCAAAGCCGCTGGCAGCCTCGATGAGCATGCCGCCCAGAACTGGTCCAAGCGCGAACCCGGTGCCGATCATCAAGTTCGTGGAATTCATCAGGTGGCCGCTGGAGTCCAGGTCGGAGACCGTGGCCAGCAAGTAGGGCAGGATGAAGGTCCAGGAGAATTTAAAGATGATCGCCGCGGCCGCGAACTGCACGGCTCCGCTCAACCCGAACAGCAAGCCGATGGACAGCAGCATCGCCAGATAACCGAGAATGAGGAACAGCGGGCGGCGCGGATGGTCGCCCAGGAATGTGGCCAGCAAGGAGGAAGCAATTCCCGGGACTGTCGCAACAGCGAGAATCAGGCTCGTCGTACTCAAATTGATCTGCGCGGACGCCGCGAATTGCCCCATGAACGACCACACCCCGCTCAACGCTACGTAGAAAAGCATTACCGCCGCCAGGGCCAGAAACGCCTTGGATCTCGGGGCCGGCCGGTGCCCGTAGTTGGCACTATCGGCAGCCGGGTCAGCGGTGCTTCCCAACAGCACGTTGCCATCGATGCGGTGCGCAACCGCCATGCAGCACAGGGCTAGCCCAGCCATGGTCCAGTAGATCGCAGACACCGCGGAATCCGCGAAGAGCACCGGGAAGAGCGCCAGAATCACGGCGCCCATGACCAGCTGGGCCGCAACGAATAACCCATAGGCCCGTCCTGGGTTCGCGCTCCTGCCGCTCAAGCTCAGGATCACCACGGTGATCGAGCCAGCAGCCAGGGACGTCACAATGCGGCACACCGCCAAGAGCGCGTAGTTGTCCGCAAAGCCCGAGACCACATTTCCGGCCACGGCAACCAGCGTGAAGACACGAGTTGCCGTCACGAGGTTGACGCGCTTGAGCCACAGATAGGCGGGGATAGTCGCCAAGCTGAAGGCCCCGAGCTCCATGGACAGCAGCCCGCCTACTTGGGTAGCCGTCAGGCCGAATTGCGCCACCAGCTTGGAGGCGATCACCGGTGCGGTCAGCAGCACCATGTACAGCACCGCGCTGTAGGCACCGATGTAGATGTAGGTTCCGCGGTCGCCGCCTGTTTTTGTGCGCGCGCCAGCCAGTATCGAGTCCATGGCTTTCCTTCGAGACAGCGGCGAGTTGCCGCGGGTAAATAATGATGCTCCGGCCGATACCCTGGCCGGCTGAGAACAACGTGCTGGGCAGGCGATTAGCGCACCGGCACGCTCGAGGATCCGAGTCGGTCGTAGACCTTTTGCCCGCTGAACCAGGTCTGCTGTGCAGTGATCTGCGGCAGCTCTTCGAGTTGCACCTCAAACGGGTCTGCCGAGAGCATGATGAAGTCAGCGGACTTACCGATTTCCAGCGACCCGGTCAGGTCATCCAGTCCCATCGCTTTGGCGCAATTGATCGTGTAGATGCGCAAGGCATCCGCCAAGGTCACGGCTTCTTCCTCCCAGAGCGTTCCGGGGAAAGCTCCGGTAGGATCCTTGCGGGTGACCAGACCGTAGATTCCTTCCCATGCGTTCGGGGAAACGCTCACCGGCCAGTCCGAGCCGCCGGCAACTAGCGCCCCGGTGGCCAGCAAGGTCTTGTTCGGGTGCATCTTGGATGCCCGGTCGGCGGGAAGGACGAGTTTCATGGCTTCGGTAATCACCCCGGGGAACCACAGTGACGGCGAGATATCCGCGGTGACTCCCAGTTCTGCAAAGCGCGGCAGGTCATCCGGGTGAATGAACTGGCCGTGGGCGATATGGTATTTCGGGTCGCCCAGACCTGCATCGCGCACCTTTTGGACTGTGTCCAGGACCAGGCGCACCGAAGCATCGCCGGTGCAGTGGATCTTCGCGGAAATGCCCCGCCGCGCCGTGCTCATCAGCCAGCCCTCGAGTTCTTCTGGAGGCATTGTGGTGTTGCCGCAATGGCATTCAGGGAATCCCGCACCCTCCAGATACGGTTCGATGAAGGCTCCGGTCCCTGCCGGCGGAACGCCATCAAGGAAGATCTTGATGAAATCCGGGCGGTGATGAGTTGACCTGGTTTGCTCGCGCTCGGCAATGATCCCCTCGCCCAGCGGATGGGTCCCGAAAATGAAGTCATTGGCCTGCATGCTGGAAACCACCCAGGCGTGCAGATTCCCGGATTCATCGAGTTCTTTCAGGGCCTGCATGAGTTGCAAGGAGGCGGCAGCATCCTGGAAACCGGTGATGCCGTAAGAATGCAGTATTTCCATGCCCCGCGATGCCGCTTCGGCCAACTGCCAAGTCGGCGTGGGGCTCAGTGATTCGCGGACCTGTTCGACAATGACCCCGCCGGCTTCCAGCAGCACGCCGGTGGCTCGGCCTTCGGCATCCCGCATGATTTCCCCGCCTTCGGGGTGAGGGGTCGCGCCGGTGATGCCCGCAAGCTCCAAGGCATGGCTGTTCACCCATCGGTTGTGCTTAGCATCATCCTTGAGCAAGGCCGGCCGGCCGCCGGTGGCCTGATCCAGCCGCGCCAGTGCCTGGGGCGTATTGATCTCGCTCAACAGGCCCGAACCCCAGCTGCCACCGATGACCCACTGGTCCGCAGCCAGCTTATCCGACCAGACCGCGACTGCCTCCAGGAACTCGTCCAGGTTGAGAGTTGGCGGAACGTTGAGCTCGAACAGGTCCATCTGCCCGGCAAGCATGTGATGATTGTGCACGTCCATCAGCCCGGGCATGATCGTGGCCCCGTCCAGATCGATAATTTCCATTTCCGGCCCACGCAGCGCCAGCGCATCCTCTCCGAGCGCGACAATCTTTCCTGCGCGGACGGCCATCGCATTGACTATGCGTTCATGCGGATCCAGCGTATGGATGGTGCCGTTGACCAAGAGAAGGCTAGGGGCGGTGTTCACGAGTGCAATCCTTTCGAAAGATACCAATCCGGGATGGCTCTCCAAGGTTCAAGAAGTGATGCACGGCATATCCCGGCCGGTGCATTCATTCTCGCAAAGTCCGCCCCAAGGGCGTTGGCTTTAAGCGCATGCTTAGTTGGCAACGCACGCCAAACTCGCTCCGGGGCTAGAAACAGGAGCCACGTCCCACTTGTTCTCCCTCCGGAGCACGATTCCGGAAAGCAAACTGGCAACTTGCGCATCGCCCTTGCGACAGCCTGCCTGTTGTACAAGGGTGGAAGGACGAATGCGAAAGGAGCACACCTTGAAGAAAATCCTCATGGTCCTGACCAGCGTTTCCGAAATCGGTAATGACAAGGAACCTACCGGATACAACGTCGCCGAGGCCGCACATCCATGGAAGGTGTTCCGGGATTCCGGGCACTTCGTCGACTTCGCTTCCATTAAAGGCGGACGGCCCCCGCGCGACACAGTGGACCAGGACGACCCGGTCCAGGTCCAGTTCACCCAGGACGAAACGACCCGTGCCGGCTTGTACAACACCGCAAGGGTTGAAGTCGTCGACCCCGAACAGTACGACGCCGTGTACCTCGTGGGAGGCCACGGCACCATGTGGGACTTCCCCAATAATGAGGGCCTGCAAAAGCTGGTCGGCGCTATCTACAACAAGGGCGGCGTTGTCGGTGCAGTCTGCCACGGCCCGGCCGGTCTGCTCGATGTCGAGCTGCATCATGGTTTGAAACTCTTAAGTGGCAAAACCGTTGCAGCATTCACCAACGATGAAGAAGTGGCCGTAGGCAAGGATAAGATCATTCCGTTCTTCCTGGCCGACAAGCTCACCGAGCAAGGCGCCACGCATATCGCCGCCGATAACTTCGAAGAGAATGTACAAGTCTCCGAACGCCTGGTCACCGGACAGAACCCAGCTTCCGCCGCAGGTGTCGCCAAGGAAATGGAAAAGCTCTTGGCCGAAGTGATCCACCAGGAGAAGGCCGCTGAAGCCGCAGCCGCCGAGTCCGAGGCCGAGGCACAATGAGCTAAGTCGTAACCCAGCCCGAAATCTCATAAAAAACGCTTGGATCCGTGTAGCTTCGCGGATCCAAGCGTTTTCGACTTCTACTGGAATTTGTATGACGCATTCCGTACTCCATGCAACGCCATGCACCCCTTGCCGAAAGCGTGGCTGGTGATGCAAGCAGCTTGGAAAGTGTCTCGGATTGACCCGACAATACTCGTCAATCGATTGGGTCTGGTTCGCAACCTGGCCGTCCCTGCATCGCAAAAGCCTTCTCATACAGAATGGCGCTCTCATCCGGCCAGCCTGGATCTCGCGGAACGACACCGGTAGCAGCCCAGAGCGTCTCCCTTAGCCACTGTGCGAATCCAGCTACACGGAAGTTGCCTACAGCGCCTGCATCCCCTTCAGCATGCTCAAGCAAGACAATTGCTCGCCTCATCCCACCGAGCTCGTCCTGAATGACGTTCCACAGCTCTTCATCCTTAGTGAACACAACGTCGTAGCTGTCTTCATCTTCTTCGGGAGGCCATTCCATCATTTCGCGTTCAACCGGCAAGGACCGGGAAGCAAGGAGCTCCGGGTCGGAAATATCGTAGGCTGCAACTACACGTGCCGAGTCTACATATTCATCGATGAGGTTGCCGGCGAACCTGGAGTAGTCGAAGGTCTTGCCACCCAACGAGGTGAGAAGTGCTGCAGCTTCCGACACGCGTGGAGCAGCGCCAACCCCGTAGTGTGCACGAGCAGCCTGCAAGAGTTCTTGGTAGTCAGTCATAGTTCCCCAATTCAAGCACTATTGGTACCGCCAACAGTAGCTGGCGGCACCAATGCTTCGTGCAAGTTCTTTCCCAGGTCGAGCTTCCGCAGAAGAGATGAACGTCAGGGGTCCGCTTGTTCGGGTGGAAGTGCCACATGTACCCTTCTTGCCTCCTCCACTGATTTCGGGTCCAACTGGCGCCTTGCCGTCCTTAGTAGCTGCAGCTAATGATTTTGCTTTGTTTCTGGAAAGCGCCCAAACGCCGTTGCCCTTCTTGCCACGGGTGACAGCCTTGGTTTTGGCCAGGGTCTTGGCGCTGATGAAGCTCTTATTGCTCTTGCGCGATGCCGGGTAGTAATCGCGCTACTTCGATTTGCACTTCACCAGCTGCTGCCCGTGGTGGGAGCCCTGTCGAATCAACTTCGTGCGGCTCCCCTCGGCCAGTACTTTCCTTGCGGTTTCTCCATGCTGATCGCCCAAGGCATTCCCGGAGGACGCAGCTGAACCAGCAACCGGTATCCGCCGGGGCCTGATCCCACCGGCAACCGAAGGACGAGAGCAATGGCTCTCGTCCTTCGGTACACGACTATCAGGCTCTAGAATGCCAAGTCCAAGCGATTATTTGCCGGTACTGGCAACCCGTAGTTTCCGCGAAGCGTACTCTGCTCGTATTCGGTACGGAAAAGCTTGCGCTGCTGCAAAATCGGGACTACCTGCTCCGTGAATACTTCGAGACCTGCCGGCAAGACCGGAGCCATGATATTAAATCCATCGGCCGCTCCGGCTTTGAACCAGTACTCGATCCGGTCCGCCAGCTGCTCCGGCGTACCCGAGAACGTCTGGTGTCCCCGGCCAGGACCTAGCTCCCGGATGATCTGGCGAACTGTGAGCTTCCTTCGGTAACCCAAATCCAAGATGAGATCCCTTCGGGAGGTGGATTTCTCCTTGGCCACGGTATTCTCCAGCTCGGCGGGAAGTTCTCGGTCCAGTTCAAGGATTGCCGGCTCCACATGCAACTGCTGGGCCAACGTATTCCTGGCGTATTCCGGCAGAATGAGCTCATCCAGGGAATCCGCCAATTCATTGGCTTCGGCTTCCGTGGAACCAAGGATGGGAACAATTCCTGGAAGGACTTTGACCGAATGCGCTGCTCGGCCGTTACCTGCTGCCTTGTCCTTGATTTCCTGGTAGAAGTCCCTGGCAGACTCAAATGATTGGTGAGCGGTGAAAATGGTTTCAGCCCATCGCCCGGCGAATTCCTTGCCGGCGGCCGAAGCTCCCGCCTGGACGATCACCGGATGCCCCTGGGGCGACCGCGGGACATTGAGCGCTCCAGCAACCTGGAAGTGCTCCCCGATGTGGGCCGCGGGGTGTATCTTGCCCGGATCCGCCCAGATCCCGCTTCCCTTGTCAGCAACGACTGCATCCGGCTCCCAGGAGTCCCAGAGCTTCTTCACCACCTCCAGGAATTCCTCGGCGCGACGGTATCGTTGCGAGCTGTCTAATTGGGCGGATTGGGAGAAATTCCTCGCCGCTGCATCGCCTGCTGTGGTGACGACGTTCCAGCCCGCACGCCCATTGCTGATCGCATCCAGGCTTGCAAAGCGGCGGGCAAGATTATAGGGGTCGTTGTAGCTGGTTGATGCGGTCGCTATCAGCCCAATGTGCCGGGTCAACGGGGCGATGGCAGAAAGCACTGTCACAGGGTCGAGGATTCCTGCAGGTCGTTGGGCGACCGGCCCTTGAAGCACTGGGCCGTCTGCGAAGAAGATCGCGTCGAGCTTCGCTTTCTCGGCCAGCTGCGCCAAACGGATGTAGTGGCCGATGTCCGTTCCGGCAAGAGGGTCGCTCAGCGGCAGGCGCCACGAGGATTCATGATGCCCGGTAGTCATCAAGAACGCGTTGAGAGTCAAAGTTCGTGTCATGGTTGTAGTCCCTTCGGTAGGAAGATTGTCTAGGCGCGAGCCCAGCGCGAGAAGTGGCGCTCCAGCGCTACAAGTGCTGCGTTGACCGTGAACCCTAGGATGGCGACAGTGAGTATGGCTGCGTACATTTTCGGGATCAGGAAACTGGCTTGCGAATTGGTGATCAGGAAGCCCAGTCCAGCCTTGGCGCCGATCATTTCGGCGGCGATGAGCACCAGCACGGACGACGTTCCTGCCATCCGGACGCCGGTAAAGATGATGGGTACGGACGAGGGCAAGACAACTTTCGCGAAGATCTCGTAGCTGGTGAGCCCCAAGGTTTTTGCCGCCCTGATCAGCAAGGGATCTACGCTGCGTGCTCCAAGGATCGTGTTGAGAAGCACCGGGAAGAACGCCGCGTAGACGACAATCGATACCTTGGATACTTCGCCAATACCGAGAAGGAGCGTGAAGACCGGAAGCAACGCCAAGGCCGCGGTATTTCGGAATACCTCCAGCAACGGGTTGAGGAAATCGCCGACTTTCGAGAACCACGCGACGACCAATCCGACGGGCACGCCGATGAGGACAGCGAGCGTGAATCCTACGGCCGCCCGGCCCAGGCTTGCCAGGATGTGCGTGCCCAGATCCCCTGAGGCAATCATCTTCCCCAGTGCCTGCAGTACTTCATGCAAGGGAGGAAGAAAGACCCGGGATGATGGTTCCAGGACGAATTGCGGGACAAGCTCCCACACCAGGAGAAAACCGATGATCGCACCCGAACGGTACAGCGTTGACCGCAGTCTTCCGGCCAAACGCAGGAAAGGAGAAGGCCGATTTGACTCCCCGGTGGAGCCCTGCAGGCGCTGGTCCGGTACGGCTAAGGTGCTCATGCTGGTACTCCTGGAGAAACGAGCGACTTGTGGCTCACCGGCGATTTGCCGGCACTGGGAGCGGACTCGTGAAGCAGCGTCCAGATGCGATGGCGGTAATCGCTGAATTGGGGAGCCGAGCGGATGTCATCAACACTGTGGCGCCCGTCGAGTTCAATGTTGATGATCTCCTTGATTCGTCCGGGTTTGGAGGACATCACCGCTACCCGCTGCCCCAGGTACACGGCTTCTTCGATGCCGTGCGTAATGAAGACAATCGTGGTTCGGGTGCGACTCCAGATATCTAGCAGCAAGTCCTGGAGTTGTTCGCGTGTTTGGGCATCCAGGGCGGCGAACGGCTCATCCATCAGCAGCACCTTGGGTTCATGGGCCAAGGCACGGGCTATGGCCACGCGTTGACGCATGCCGCCGGATAGTTCATGGGGGTACTTGTCTTCCACACCCTGCAGGCCAACGAGTCGCAGATATTCGTTAGCGCGGATCCGCCTTCCCGATTTGTCCAGTCCCCGACCGCGACGGGCCTGGCTCTCCAGCCCCACCTCGACATTGGCCACTGCCGTGAGCCATGGGAAGAGCGCGTATTGCTGGAAGACTACTGAACGTTCCAGGCTGGGACCGGAAACCGGCTCGCCATCAACGAGAACTTCGCCCGAAGTTGGCGCGGCCAACCCGGCCAAGATATCCAGAAGAGTGGATTTGCCGCATCCGCTGGGGCCGACAAGGGTGAAGAATTCTCCGTCCTGGATCCGGAGATCCAGTGATTCAATGGCCGTGACGGCAGTATCTTCACTCGATCCGGAGCGGAGGAATTTCTTGCCCAAGTTCTTGATCTCAATGGTAGACATGCGCGATTACTGCCCTTCGTTTGCGACGTCGTTGAATTCGTTGGTGTAGTACTCGCTGGGGGTGATTTCTCCTTCGATAATCCCCGCATCGTTGAGCCATTGCGCCCATCTGCTGAAGTCCTCGTCTTCGATGGCTGCGTGTTCGCCCAAGCCATAGCCGTTGAAGTACTGCAGGGATTCAACGTCGTCTCCGCGATCCCTGGATTCAACGATTGCGGTGAATCTCTTGATGACCTCTTCGCGCGGATGCGTCGAAGCCCAGTCCGCTGCTTTGGCAATGCCAGTGGCCAGGGAATGCGCTGCTTCAGGGTATTGAGCGATGAAATCATCCCGAAGGACGTACTCTCCGGCATCAAAGTTGCTGAAGACTTCCGTGTCCCTGAAAACTTCTCGCAAGCCGCCTTGCTTCACTGCATGCACTTGGGAAGCCCCGGAAAGAGCGCCAACGTCGACCTGATGGGTGCGAACAGCTTGTGCGGTGTCGGTAGGTGGCAAAACGACCAGCTGCACCTGCTCGATCTCTTGCGGCGTCAGGCCTTCGGATTTCAGATAGCTGCTAACGACCGCTTCAGAATGAGCGCCCAAAGTATTGACTGCAATTGTCTTGCCAATGAGGTCCCTCGGTTCTTCGATGCCGCTGTCTTCGCTCGTGTAGAACCCGACAAAGTAGTCTGCATTGGAACCATAGGATGAGACCACCGCGGTGACAGGCGATCCAGCTTCCTGCAGCTTCACCACTGCTCCGGAGAACGCGCTGCCGATCTCGGTGGCACCGGTGGCCGTGTTCTGGATCGCCGAGGGCCCGCTGGAGTTGTTGCCAACCCATTCCAAGGACACACCGTCAAGGTAGCCCAGGTCTTCAGCCAGCTCCGGAAGGATCACGGTATTGGCGCTTCCTTCGTAGCGGACGGTTATTGTGCCGTCAGGGTTCTCAAGATCCGTGCCGTGAGCTGACGCAGTGCATGAGGCTAAAAAGAACGCTGCTGCCGTCAGCCCCGCCGCCGTGCCCATGCTACGAAAGTTCAACCGTTTGAAATTATTCATCCCTGTTCCCCTCTATTTCGCGCTTTTTCCGTGCTTGGTAGCCATGCAACCACTTCGGCGGCGCCTCGGAAAGGGCATGGAAAACTGGAGAAACGAGAAGAAACCTGAGGTCAAAGTGACCTTCAGGTTTCGGAAAATGTCGCGGGATGGCTCATTAGCCTTAGCCCAACGGTACGTGGCTCCACAGGAAGGTCAGATACCGAGATATTCGGGGCGGAATTTAATCCGGGGAAACCTTAGCGGGTGCGTCCAAGGTCGCTCCGACGCCTGTTCCGTCATGTGCTTGCCTGCGGGATGAGCTTGGGAGAGCAGGAATTCATCCGATTCTTGCCTCTGTCGATTACTGATCTTGATTCGTGCCGGCAAATAGCGAACACATGAACGGCGTTGCCAAGGTCCGGAGGCAAAGAAAAATCCCCGACTCCTGAAGCGGAGACGGGGAATTTCTTGCTCTGAAGCAGAGGACTACTTGCGCAGGCCCAGACGCTCGATCAGCGAACGGTAACGCTCGATGTCGGTGTTCTTCAGGTAGCCGAGCATACGACGACGACGACCAACCAGAGCCATCAGGCCACGGCGGGTGTGGTGATCATGCTTGTGCATCTTCAGGTGCTCGGTCAGGTCCGAAATACGGCGGGACATGACGGCAATCTGAACCTCAGGCGAACCGGTGTCACCCTCGTGGGTAGCGTAAGCCTTGATGATTTCGTTCTTGATAGTGGCATCCAATGCCATAACAAACTCCTAGAGTTGGACCGCGTTCATAAGTCGGTGCGAACGTCGAGACGCTCACGGCGGAAACTCGCAACCGCGGACTGCAGCGAGAACCATCGTCAATCATATCACCGACGGGTGCGCCGGCGGGACCTCCAGGCATGGGTGAGATAGGGCACCTGCACCTTTGCGTCCTGCTCGTGCCCCAGATGCTCCTGCCAATACCAGGCCAAGTTCGCTTCCACCTTGGCGCGGGTAGTCTCTGAAGACTTGCGGTAGTAGCTGCGGGATTTGGTCAGCTCGACGATCTCGTGGAAATCCAGTTCCATGGACCAATGCCAGATGCCATGCTCCGCCTTCTGGAACTGCGGTCCCAACGGCGGCTCCAGCTCGGGCCGGTGCACATCGCCGGCATGCATGATGCGTGCCAAGCGGTGAACCCAGGGAATGGCGACATCCAGCTGATTCCACAGCAGGGTGAGCCAACCGCCATCATGGAGCAATCGGGCCGCTTCGGCACTGGCTTGAGGGTGGTCCACCCAGTGCCATGCCTGGGCATAGGTCACCAGGCCAGCGCTATCGGCCTCCAAGCCGGTCGCTTCACCTGCGGCGCAGGTTACCTCGACCGCTGGCAGCCGCTTGGACAGGACCGAGAGCATTTCTGCCGATGGGTCTACGGCCCTGACTTCCAGGCCTGCACCGATGAGCTGTTCGGTGAAGATCCCCGAACCGCAACCGATGTCAATGGCACTCACCGGTCGGTGCTGCAGCGTGAATTCCAAGGCTTCCTGCGGATAGGAAGGACGGATCTTGTCATAGCTTTCAGCGTCGGCTTGGAAAGCGGAAGCTAATTCGTCGCGGCGCTGGGCGCCCACGACGAAGGCCCGCTGCGGCAATGATGGTATCTCAGCCATGATTCCTAGTGGCGTTCTATAGCCAGCACCGCACGGGCCTGGTCAACGTCCTCGGTCATCTGCTCAATGAGGGCTTCGATGCCGCGGTAGGCAACCATCGGACGCAGGTGGGAAATGAACTCAACGACAATCTGCTGTCCGTACAGATCGAAATCTTCCACGCCTTCTTCGGGGCGGTCAATCACGTGGGCTTCAACCACTCGGGAGACGCCATCGAAGGTGGGGTTCGACCCGACGGAAATTGCTGCTGGCCAACGCACCTCGGCCTCGTCGATCACCCAGCCGGCATAGACCCCATCGGCGGGGATGATGCCAGTGGCTTCGGTGTCCAGATTCGCGGTGGGAAATCCCAGCTCGCGCCCACGGGCATGGCCATGGACTACTTCACCGCGCATGCGATGCGGCCGGCCGAGGATCGCGGCGGCAGCTTCGACATTGCCGGCGGCTAGTTCTTCACGGACCCAGGTCGAGGACAAGCGGCGCTTGTCCCCTACGTCTTCGACACCTATGACTTCAAAACCGTATTTGGTGCCCAGTTCCTGCATGTAGCTGAAGTCCCCGGAATTGCCGCGGCCAAAACGCACATCATGCCCGACCACAACGGCCACGGCATTCAGCTTCTCTACGATGATGGAGCGAACGAACTCTTCAGCGCTCTGGTCCGCGAATTCCAGGGTGTAGTGGATCATCAGCGTGGCATCCAGGCCAACGCTGGCCAAGGTGTCCACGCGGTCAGCCAGACCCATGATCAATTCAGGAGCATCATCGGGACGGTGCACCAGCGCCGGGTGCGGGTCGAAAGTGATCGCTACCGATTGAGCCGAGCGTGCTTTGGCCTGCGCGACAGCTGCATCCAGCACCTCGCAATGGCCCAGGTGGACACCATCAAAGTTGCCAATGGTCACGACAGTGGGAGCCATATCCGCGGGGACGGCATCCAAGCCCTTCCAATAGTGCACTTTGCTCCTTCAGAAATTCTGCTGCGGTGGATGGAAAACCCACCGTGGTAATTCTTGCACGTCTTTAGGCGTGACGCTCATTACGGTTACGGTACAGCCACCACAAGCCGACAATCGGCAGCACCAGTGGAACGTAGCCGTATCCTTCGCCGAAACCGCTCCACACCGATGGATGGGCGAAGTCTTCGGGGTGGGTCAGCGACAAGATGCCGACCACGATCACGCCTGCCAATTCAACGGCTACCGCCCAGAGCGAAACCAGCCAGGCACCACGCTTGGCTGAAGACAGCGAGAATGTGGCAAGGATATAGACCAGGCCAGAAAACAGCGACAGGCTGTAGGCTATCGGCGCTTCGTCGAATTTGCTCATGATCTGGTACACCGCGCGCACGCTCGCCGCCAGGGCGAGGATGCCGTACACGGCAATGATCACCCGGCCCAGTCCGGTGGACCGGCTTGGCTTGGGGGCCTTATTGGTGCTGCGCGCCTGAGCGGCCTGCATGATTCGCGAATTTCGCGGCTTTTCACCCATGTGAGTACTCCTACTGCCAGATCTGTTCCATGCGGAACACCATTACGAAGGTGACGGCGGCCGACGCGGCCAGCACGGCGTTGGACCAACGGCTCTTCTCGCTGATCGCCCAGAAGAAGGCCACCGGCGGCATGATCAGCGCTGTGATGAAGTAGCCCCAGAATTCCACCGGGTCGCCTTGCACCGCATTTCCCCCGACCTGGCGGATCGCGGCCGCGATGCCGTAGGCAATCAGGAAAAGCTCGGTGGCCACCGCACCGATCAGCGCCCAGTCATCCGGGTGCTTGCGGATAGCGGTTGCGATAACTGCCACCAGCAATGCCAGTGCGCAGACCACCGCTCCGGCGATGAAGAATCCATTGACGGCAATCAAGCCAGTTCCTTTCGGGATTACTTAGCGGTGAAGACCAAGGCCGTACGCGCCTTGTCGCCCTTGTCTTCCAGCAGTGCGACCAGCACGCCATTGGGAGCGAAAGCCGCAACGGTCTGGCCTTCGGCAATGTCCATGCCCAGATGCGAGGCGGGGATGGTGCGGCCGAAAGACAATTCCACGGCTTCGTCGACGCTGACCGTGCGGTTCGGGAACAGCGCGGCAGCAGCCTTTTCGATTGGGAGAATCTCGAATTCCCCGGCCAGCTGCTCCAGGGTGCGGGTGAGCTCGATCTTGTATGGGCCCACCTCGGTACGGCGCAGCGCCGTCAGGTGCCCGCCAACGTTCAATGCTTCGCCCAGGTCGCGGGCCAACGCCCGGATGTAGGTTCCAGAAGAGCACGATACCGTGACGTCGACGTCGAGGATCTTGCCGCCGTTTTCGCGGCGCACCTCATGGATCTCGAACCGCGAAATGGTGACCGGGCGGGCCTTGAGTTCTACCTGTTCGCCAGCGCGCACGCGAGCGTAGGAACGCTTGCCATCGACCTTGATGGCCGAGACCGAGCTCGGGATCTGCTCGATGTCTCCGCGCAGCTGGGCGATCTCGCGCTCGATGTCTTCGTCGCTGACCGCTGCGGCGATGCGCTCGGAAATGATTTCGCCTTCGGCATCGTCCGTGACGGTGTTCTGCCCCAGCCGGATGGTGGCGGTGTAGGTCTTGTCGTGGCCGACGATGTAGGTCAGCAGCCGGGTTGCCTTGTTCACGCCGATAACCAGCACGCCGGTGGCCATGGGGTCCAGGGTGCCTGCGTGGCCGACTTTTCGAGTCCCTGCAAGTCTGCGGATGCGACCGACCACATCGTGGGAGGTCATTCCCTGCTCTTTGTCGACTAATACGAGGCCTGAGGCCTGCTCTTGCGTGTTCTGACCGGCTTTACTCACGCCTTCCAGTATATGGCTTGTGCAGAGAATAAGGCTGTCGCTGGTTCCAAGCGTGGCAGATCCCACTTGCAGCCTATTTCCATGAGCCGGCAATGCTCCGGGACCGGGCCCGCCAGCCCGCGGATCCGGCAGCTTCACGGCCTGCCAGCAAGACGCAAAAAAAATTTCCAAGAGAATCCAATCCGTCGGGCAACCTGCCCCGAATGCTCATTGACAACCTGATCCGCACGGACAGGAAAAGGACCGACGACATCAGTCGCGGCGAAGCAAGGAGAAAATCATGAAGCGCACATACAGCAAAGTCGCTGGAGCATTCGGGCTCATCGCAGTCGCCGCCATGGGACTGAGCGCCTGCTCGACCGGTTCGGAAACCATGGAATCGCCCACGGCGTCCGCCTCGGAAAGCAGCTCGCCCATGGCCAGCGAATCGGCAATGGATCCAGCAAGCAATCTTGTGGGCAAGGGTTGCGCGGCCTACGCCGAAGCAGTCCCGACCGGTGATGGCTCGGTAGCCGGAATGGCCCAGGATCCAGTGGCCGTCGCTGCCTCGAACAACCCGCTGCTGACCACCCTGACTTCTGCAGTCTCCGGTGAGCTGAATCCTGATGTCGATCTCGTCGATACCCTCAATGGCGGCGAATTCACCGTCTTCGCACCGGTTGACGACGCCTTCGCGGCAATCCCGAAGGATGACCTGTCCGCAGTTGCCAAGGATGCCGACACCCTGACCAGCATCCTGACCTACCACGTCGTTTCCGGCCAGATTGCACCAGATGATCTTCCCGGAACCCACGCAACGGTCCAGGGCGAAGAGGTGGAAGTCACCGGTAGCGGCGACGATCTGGAAGTCAACGGGGCTTCGGTCATCTGCGGCGGCGTGCAGACCGCCAACGCAACCGTGTACCTGGTGGACACCGTCCTGATGCCACCGGCAAAGAAGTAGTATCGCCAGAATCATCAAGGCCGCTGGCATGAAGGTGGTGCATGGAATACCTTCCAGGCATCACCTTCGCCGGTGCAACGGGAACCTGGTTCCCTTGGACGGATCTTTTCGCAAAACGCCACGCCACAGCAGATAGCCGCTTAGCCACAGATGCATGAGACCCTAGGATTCATGAGTTCCAATAGACTCGATGCCATGGAAGACGATTCCGTGAAAACGCCAGACGTCCTGCTGCAACAGGTCGCGCTGGGAGATGAATCTGCCTTCGAATCGCTCTATGATGCCATGGCTTCACGGGTCTTCGGACTCGTGCTGCGGGTGCTTCGCGATAATGCACAGAGCGAAGAAGTCACCCAGGAAGTGTTTGTCGAAGCGTGGCAACAGGCAAGGCGCTTTGATCCGGCGCGTGGCACGGCAGCATCATGGCTGCTGACTATTGCCCACCGCCGGGCCGTCGACCGGGTGCGAGCAAGCCAAGCGAGCCAGGACCGGGATTTGCGCGTTGGAATCAAGGAATTCCAGGACAGCTACGACGACGTGGAAGAGAATGCCATCTTGCACGACGAGACCATGCGCGTAGCCCAAGCCCTGCAGCGGCTCACCGCCCCGCAACGCGAGGCGATACACCTGGCCTACTTCGGCGGATACACCCACACGGAAGTCGCAGAGCTGCTGAAAATACCGGTGGGAACCGCGAAAACGCGAATACGCGATGGAATGGGCAAACTTCGAGAACTGATGGGAGCGGCGTAATGGACAAGCACGAGAACGAGCTGACCGACAGCTTCGCCCTGGATGCTCTGGAAGACAAGGAACGCGAAGCCCTCCAGCATGGGGGTCCCGACTCTGCCCTGGCACGCCGGGAACTGGATGCCCTGCAGGAAACTGCTGGACTGCTCGGCTTGTCAGCGCAACCGGTCAATCCTCCGGCCCGGCTGAAGAACAACATCATGGCCGCTATCCGCACTACCGAGCAATTGGCACCTGTGCAGGAGACGGCCCTCGATCACGACGGCGTCCAGGCACAGGACCCAATAGCTCCTGCTGAACCAGCTGCTCCTGCTGAACGGGAAACCGAAACCACTGCAACGCACCAGGCCCCGCAACCTGGCGCAGAACGCGGCCCGCAGCGCTTCTTCGCCTTGGCCGCCGGCGTCCTGCTGCTCGCAGCGGTGGCCCTGGGCGGCTTGGCCATCAACCAGAATTCCCAGCAGCGCGAGCTGGAAAGCCAGATGGCCGCCATGGCCTCGCATCAAGAAGAGCTCAGCCGGATCCTGGCTGCCCCGGATGCCAAGTCGAAAACGCAGACACTGGACGACGGCGCGCGAATCACGCTGTCCTATTCTGCCGACGAAGGCCTGATGGCGGTGTCCACCTCGGGCATGCCAGCCCTGTCCAGCGACAAGGGCTACGAGCTGTGGCTGATCTCGGCAGAAGGGGCGGTTCCTGCGGGAATGCTCACCGGCGGTGATGCCAACGGCATGATCATGGTTTCGGATCCAATGAAGGGCATCACGCACTTCGGGATCACGGTCGAGCCGGCCACCGGCTCCCCTGCCCCGACAACAGACCCCATCATGGTCCAATCGCTGTGAGCGTGCGGAAGTTCTTGTAGCCTGTTCCAATCCGCAATGCTGCCCGTTCCGAAAACACTGTGAGAAGTTGTTCCCCTGCATTCTGCAGGGGAACATGGACCGCAACGCATGAGGTGAGTGGCAGTGGGCATTTGGCAGAAGCGCAGCAGCAGTAAACTCGTATTCCACGCGGTGGCTGGAATTTGCTCGGCCGCAATCATGTTTGCCGTGGCCCAATTCGCCTCGGCATTTTTCAACAATGCATCCTCGCCGTTTTTCGCGCTGGGTTCAGCCATTATCGACCTGACTCCCCCATGGCTCAAGGACTTCGCCATCGCGACCTTCGGGACCAATGACAAGTTGGCGTTATTCATTTCCATCGGTGCAGCCGCCGCAGTCCTGGCGGCGATGATCGGCCTGATCGCCAAGCGAAGTTTTGCGCTGGCCTGCACGGCCATCATCGGCTTGGCCGTACTGCTCTCCAGTGCCGTGGCCGCTCGTGCTTCCACCAGCCTGCTGGATATCATCCCGACGGTACTGGGCGCGATCGCCGGTATCGGGCTTCTGCAGTGGCTGACCCGGCTGGCTGTGGCCGCGGCCCCAAGGCAGGACGAGGGCGCCAACGCGACGGGTCCAAGCCGCAGGAAGTTCTTGATAGGCGCAGCCCTGTCCCTGGCCGCCGCGGCCGTCTCCACCGGTGTTTCCACCTCGCTGTCGGCATCGCGGAATATGGCGGCCGCCGCACGCAAGGCCTTGCGCCTGCCTGCGGCCCGGACCAAGGCGGAACCCCTGCCCGAAGGTGTGCAGGTAGAAGTAGCGGACATGCCCCGCTTCGTGACTCCCAACCAGGATTTCTACCGCATCGATACCGCGCTTTCGGTGCCGCAGATCGACCCGAACCAGTGGTCGCTGCGCGTGCACGGCATGGTGGAGAAGGAATTCACCGTGAACTTCGACGAGCTGCTGGGCGAAGAACTCGTGGAAACCTATCTGACGCTCACTTGCGTGTCGAATCCCGTCGGCGGCGATCTGGTAGGCAACGCGAAATGGCTGGGCTACCCGCTGCGTAAGCTGCTGGAGCGCGCGGTTCCGCAGGCCGGCGCGGATATGGTGCTTTCGACTTCGCACGACGGTTTCAGTGCCTCCACCCCGCTCCAAGCGCTCACCGACGACCGGATGGCTTTGCTGGCCATCGGCATGAACGGAGAGCCGCTGCCTTTCGAGCATGGTTTCCCGGTGCGCATGGTGGTTCCAGGTCTCTACGGCTACGTGTCGGCCACCAAATGGGTGGTCGATTTGGAAGTGACGCGGTTCCAGGACAAGGCGGCCTACTGGACTACTCGCGGCTGGTCCGAACGCGGTCCAATCAAGATGTCTTCCCGCATCGATACCCCTCGCCCGTTCGCCCAGGTGCCTGCCGGAGAAGTCGTCTTGGGCGGAACTGCATGGGCGCAGACCCGGGGCATTTCGCGTGTGCAGGTGCAGATCGATGACGGACCGTGGGCAGATGCCCAACTGGCGACCGAAGCCTCGCTGGATACCTGGCGGCAGTGGCGCTTCGTATGGAAGGACGCAGCACCCGGAACGCACTCGGCAACCGTCCGCGCCTATGATGCACAGGGCAAGCTGCAGACCAGCGAGAAAGCCAACCCGGTGCCCAATGGCGCCAGCGGCTGGCAGCGCCTGCAATTCACCGTGCAGTAGCTCCGGGGCACCGGTGGGTTGTTCACACTGCTGCCGACTGCGACCGGGGCTGGCTGGCCTGTTGGGCGCCGCCTTTGGCTTAGCTCCTGGCTCAGCGGGCATGGCCCCGGCAGGCTAGTGGCTGCGCAGCGTCTTGATGACCTTCTCGACCCGGCGCGTCCTGGTGTCCTCGCCGCGGGCAGCCACGATGGGGTCCACGTGGCCGCGCTGCTTGCTGTAGGACAGCTTGTTCCAGGCGTCCAGCAGCTCTGGCTCGGCGGAGAGCAGCACGGCCAGCGGTTCGGGGATTTCGACGGTGCGCGGCTCTTCGTCCAGCTCGACTTTCACGCTGATTTCATCGCCCGCACCCTTGCCCGTGGCAGCACGGGTCTCGGAGCTGAAGGAAATGAGGAACTGCCCGTGCATGGAGGAAATGCTGTTCCGGTACGTGTAGTCCCCGTCAATGCACACGATGACCGGCACGCGCTTGCCGCGGCCGAATCCGAGCACGATGCCATCGGGAACCACGATGCCCACGTTGTTCCCGCCGGTTGCGCTCAATGTTGTGGTGAATTCTGGCATGTGCTGCACCTTTGGTCGGATCCGGCGGTTTCTGATCACGCTATCCCACCACCTTCCCGGCGACCAGCCTTCGGCAGGGATTCGCGCTTCGCTGTGAGGGTAATCGAGGCCAACGCACAACGCCCCGACCAGCACGCAATGCGTGCTGGCCGGGGCGTTGGTCCAGTCAGGATGAAGCCCAGAAGCCCTTAGGCTTCTTCGGCGTCCTCGTCCTTCTTGTACGGGTCCTGGTCTCCGGCGAAGTCCTTGCCTTCGCGCAGAGCTGCAACCTCGGCGTCCTTCTCGCGGGCCTTGGCCAACAATTCCTCCAGGTGCGAGGCACCCTCGGGGATTTCGTCGGCGACGAATGCCAGCGTTGGGGTCAGGCGGATGGTCAGATTGCGGCCCAATTCCTTGCGCAGGGCACCGCCACGCTTTTCCAGCATGGTGGCGATGTCCTTCTTCATCTCGTCATCGCCAAAGACGGTGTAGTACACCGTAGCGTGCTGCAGGTCGTTGGTGACGCGAGCGTCGGTCACGGTGACGTTGTCAATGCGCTCGTCCTTGATGACGTTGCGCAGCGACTGGGCCATGAGGACCTGTACGCGCTTAGCCAGGCGTGCGGCGCGGGCTGAATCAGCCATGGTTTTCTCCTAATGGTTCAAAACTCGTGGGCGCTTGACCAAAGCTTATCGGTCAAACGCCCACGAATCAGTGAGTCACACTGCTAATTGCTTGTCGGCAATTAGTCGCGTGGCTTTTCGCGCATCTCGAAGGTCTCGATGATGTCGCCTTCCTTGATGTCGTTGAACGACCCCAGGCCGATACCGCATTCGAAGCCCTCGCGGACCTCGGTGACATCGTCCTTTTCGCGGCGCAGCGAATCGATGTTCAGGTTGTCGCCCACGACGTTGCCGTCGCGTACCAGGCGAGCCTTGGTGTTGCGCTTGATGGTGCCCGAGCGGATGATCGAACCGGCAATGTTGCCGAACTTCGAGGAGCGGAAGACCATGCGGATCTCGGCGGTGCCGAGGGCCACTTCTTCGAACTCCGGCTTGAGCATGCCCTTGAGCGCATTCTCGATGTCGTCGATAGCGGAGTAGATGACCGAGTAGAAGCGCATGTCGACGCCCTCCTTGTCGGCCAGTTCTGCCACGCGCTCGGCTGGGCGGACGTTGAAGCCAATGATGATGGCGTTGTCCACGGTTGCCAAGTTGACGTCGTTCTGGGTGATCGCACCGACACCGCGGTGGATCACGCGCAGCTGCACATCGTCGCCGACCTCGATCTTCATCAGCGAGTCTTCCAGTGCTTCAACAGCACCGGAAGCGTCACCCTTGAGGATCAGGTTCAGGGTATCGATCTTGCCATCGGCAACAGCCTTGTCGAAGTCTTCCAAGGTGATGCGCTTGCGGCGCTTGGCCAGCATTGCGTTGCGCTCTGCGGTTTCGCGCTTGTCAGCGATCTGGCGGGCGGTGCGCTCGTCTTCGGTGATCAGGAAGCCGTCGCCAGCACGCGGGACCGAGGACATGCCCAGGACCTGTACCGGACGCGATGGCAGTGCCACGTCGAGGTTTTCGCCGTTCTCGTTGAACATTGCACGCACGCGGCCGTGGGCGGTGCCTACCACCATGGTGTCGCCAACGCAGAGGGTACCGGACTGGACCAGGACGGTAACAACCGAACCGCGGCCCTTATCCAGGTTCGCTTCAATGGCCACGCCACGAGCGGACTTGTCCGGGTTGGCCTTGAGCTCAAGCACGTCCGAGGTCAGCAGGACAGCGTCCAGCAGCTCGTCGATGCCCTGCTTCTGCAGTGCCGAAACCTTCACGAACATGGTGTCGCCACCGTATTCTTCTGGAACCAAACCGTATTCGGTCAGCTGGCCCATGACCTTGTCAGGGTTGGCGCCTTCCTTATCGATCTTGTTCACTGCGACGATGATCGGCACGCCGGCAGCCTGTGCGTGGTTCAGTGCTTCCACGGTCTGCGGCATGACGCCGTCATCCGCGGCGACAACCAGCACGGCCACGTCAGTGACCTCGGCACCACGGGCACGCATGGCGGTGAACGCCTCGTGGCCCGGGGTATCGATGAAGGTCATTGCGCGATCGCGGCCCTCATGGATGTGGTTGATCTGGTACGCACCGATGTGCTGGGTGATGCCGCCATGCTCGCCCTCGATAACGTTCGACTTGCGGATAGCATCCAGCAGTCGGGTCTTACCGTGGTCGACGTGGCCCATGATGGTGATGACTGGGGCGCGCTCTTCAAGCACGTCTTCGCCTTCAGCCTCAAGTTCGGCATCCAGGTCCAGGCCGAAGCCTTCGAGCAGTTCCTTGTCTTCGTCCTCAGGGGAGACGACAAGCACCTTGTAGCCCAGCTCTTCGCCGAGCACCTCGAAGGTTGCCTCATCCAGCGACTGGGTGGCGGTAGCCATTTCACCGAGGTGGAACAGTACGGTCACCAGTGCTGCTGGGTTCGCGCCAATCTTGTCAGCGAAGTCGGTGATCGACGCGCCGCGGCGCAGACGGATCTCGGTGTCGCCGTTGCCGCGTGGAACATTCACGCCGCCCAATGACGGAGCACTCATCTGCTCCAATTCCTGGCGCTTTGCGCGCTTGGACTTGCGCTGCTTGCCGCGACCGGCGCCTCCCTTGCCGAAAGCACCGCCAACGCCACCGCGACCGCGTGGTGCACCTGGGCGGAAGCCGCCACCGGTACCGCTGCCGCCACCGCTGCCGCCACCTGGGCGACCGCGGCCGCCGGCACCTGCACCTGGACGTCCGCCGCCTGCTGGCGCTGGACGATCGGTGCGGTTAGGCATCATGCGCGGGGTTGCAGTGGTACCTGCGCCAGCACCTGGGCGTGGACCGCCGGCACCTGCTGGGCGTGGGCCACCTGCGCCGGCTGGGCGTGGAGCGCCCTGGCCTGCTGGGCGTGGACCGCCGGCACCTGCTGGACGTGGACCGCGCTGGCCGTCACGTGCCGGACGTGGACCGCCCTGGCCGTCACGAGCCGGACGTGGACCGCCGGCACCTGCTGGGCGTGGACCGCGCTGGCCGTCGCGTGGTGGGCGAGGACCGCCCTGGCCGCCTTCGCCGCGCATACCCTGCTGCGAGGAGAACGGATTGTTGCCTGGGCGTGGACCGCCCGGACGAGGTGCGCCTGGACGTGGGGCACGACCGCCTTCGCGGTTGCCGCCACCACGGCGTTCGCCGGACTCAGCGCCGCGCATACCCTG
This sequence comes from Glutamicibacter sp. NPDC090743, assembly GCF_044769125.1. Taxonomy (NCBI): domain Bacteria; kingdom Bacillati; phylum Actinomycetota; class Actinomycetes; order Micrococcales; family Micrococcaceae; genus Glutamicibacter; species Glutamicibacter sp. NPDC090743. Next base: position 140,039 of record NZ_JBIVXE010000003.1, read on the forward strand.
CTGGGAAGAGAACGGGCTGTTGCCTGGGCGTGGAGCACCTGGCTTCGGAGCTGGCTTGGCACCTGGCTTCGGTGCCGGGGCTGCACCTGGCAATGGAGCGCCAGGGGTTGCCTTCGCGACCGGAGCTGCAGGCGCCGCAGGTGCGGCTGGGGCAGCTGGGGCTGCAGGAGCCGGAGCTGCCGCAGCTGGCTTAACGCCTGGCTTCGGGGCCGAGGCACCTGGGGTAGCAGCCGGCTTGGAAGCCGACTTCGGTGCTCCAGGGGTCGCTGGCTTGGCGGCGGCTGGCTTGGCAGCAGCTGCTGGCTTAGCGGCACCGTTGGAACCTGGGAATGCGTCGCGCAGCTTGCGCGCTACTGGCGGTTCAACGGTCGAGGATGCCGAGCGAACGAATTCGCCCATGTCCTGCAACTTGGTTAGTGCTTCTTTTGAAGTGATTCCGAGCTCTTTAGCGAGCTCGTGAACGCGGGGTTTAGCCACATCTCTCCTGTGTCGATGTGATCTGCTCAAACCCCGGTATCAAAAGATAAATCTTTAGATCAGCGGTCTGGCAGATCAGCTGTGTAATTCGTGAAATTCTTCCGTCGCACGGTGGATCACGCAGAACTGATTGTTCATCGTTGTGCGCTCAGCATTGCCGACTCATCGGGTTGCCATCAGATTTCTGACCCGCTTTCATCATGTTTGCCAGATAGCTGGTTGCTTGCCAGCTGATCTTCGTATGCAGTGAATTCCTGCAGCACCTGCGAATCGTCTACCGCAGACCTGAAGGCCCGCGCGAACGCCCGGCGCTGCACCGCTTGCTGCACACACTTTTCGGTCCCGTGGGTCCAAGTGCCCCGCCCGGAAGCGGAACCCTGTTGATCCAAACTCACCGCATGCAGCGGTGTACCGTCTTTCAGGACCCAACGGAGCAGCTCATTTTTACTGGTTACGGTTCGACAGCCAATGCACGTGCGTTGCTGATGCAGCTTCATGCGAGCGCCGTCGCCACCTTCCCTAGTTATTACGAGCCATCTACTAGTCTAGCGCGTTTGGACGCCATAGCACGCATGAGTTGTGGCTCACACGCAGCTAGGCTTCCAACACGCTGAACTGGAATTATTTCCCGCAGCTGCTTAGAGCTGCGGTTCCTTGCCGCCCGAGGCAGCCAGGATGTCAATGCGCCAGCCGGTCAACTTGGCAGCAAGGCGAGCGTTCTGGCCTTCCTTGCCGATTGCCAGCGAGAGCTGGGAGTCGGGAACAACCACGCGAGCACGGCGTTCGGCTTCGTCCAGGATCTCTACCGAGACGACCTTCGATGGAGACAGGGCCGCGGCGATGAACTTCGCTGGATCCTCGTTGTAGTCAACGATGTCGATCTTCTCGTCGTTCAGTTCGTTCATCACGGCGCGCACGCGGGTTCCCATTTCACCGATGCAAGCGCCCTTGGCGTTGACACCGGCCTTGGTTGCGCGCACAGCAATCTTGGTACGGTGGCCAGCTTCACGAGCCAGTGCCTCGACCGTGACGGTGCCGTCAGCGATTTCTGGAACTTCCATTTCGAACAGCAGGCGAACCAGGTTCGGGTGGGAACGGGACAGGGTAACGGCTGGGCCCTTGTTGCCGCGCTCAGCGGAAACAACGTAGGCGCGCAGGCGGTTTCCGTGCTGGTACTTCTCGCCTGGGGACTGCTCAACTGGTGGCAGCAGCGCTTCCAGATCACCGATCTTGACCTGCACCATATGCGAGGAGTAGCCCTGCTGGATGACGCCGGAGATCAGGGTGCCAACGCGGGCTGCGAACTCGCCGACAACCTGCGCATCTTCAGCTTCACGCAGGCGCTGCATGATTACCTGGCGGGCGGTGGAGGCGGCGATGCGGCCGAAACCGTGCGGGGTGTCGTCGAATTCGCCCAGCAGCACGCCGGCGTTGTCGCGGTCCTCTACCAGGATCGCCACATGGCCGTTGCTGCGCTCAATGTGCGCGCGGGCGCCAGGCATGGCGCCTTCGGTCTTGTTGTAAGCCAGCAGCAGTGCCGACTCGATGGTCGGAATCAAAACATCCATTGGGATGTCGCGGTCTTTTTCCAGGATGCGCAGCGCATTCAGATCGATATCCACGCTTAGCCCTCCAAATCTTCAGTATCGGCAGTGTCAAATAGTGCGTCATCGAAGTTCAGCTCTGGATCGACAACAGCTTTACGGATATTTTCAAAGGCATAGGCCGCAGGCTCGAGCACCTTGACCTTCATGCCCTTCTTGGCCGGCTCGCGGTGCTCAGCAATCAACACGTCGCCGTCGTTGACCTCAAGCAGGCGCCCGCGAAGCTTCGTGCCGTCGGCCAGCGAAATCTTGACCATGCGGTTGAGGGCGCGGATCCAGTGGCGCTGGGCAGTCAATGGGCGGGAGAGTCCTGGGGAACTGACTTCGAGTTCGTAAGGAGCCGACGATGCGTAGACGGCGTCCTTGTCCAGAGCGTTGGAGATGGTGGTGGTAACTTCACCAAGTTCATCGAGAGTCAGCGTTTCGTGACCGTCGGCCTTGTCGACGATGATCTGCACGATCATCTGCTTGCCGGAGGGACGCAAGGCGACTTCCTCCAGGAGAAGCCCGTGGGATTCTACTTCCTTGGAGAGCAATGCAGTCAGACGCTGCGCTTCCTGTTCGGTATCGGCCGGCATTCCGGTCATGGATATCCTCCCACGCTATTCGATGTTGTCCGTTAAGCCTATATTGCGTTCCGCTCATTGAGAACATCTAAACGGGCACAGGTGAAGGAACTCACGCCCATTTTCTATCCATCGTGGCGCTCGACACCGCTATTGCCCTCTTTACCTGCATTGATCATGGCATGATCGAAACGCTATGACTGAAAAATCGCCCCATTCCGCCCGTCGCACCGACAGGCAAGTACGCCGCGCTCCAGGCTGGATTGCTCCGGTACTGGCTGGTGCAGTTGCCGTTGCCGTGACGTGGGGCATTGGCAGCACCATCTTCCGAGGCGCCCTGGTGGAGCGGGGCCTGCCCGAACAGGTCAATGAGGCCAGCGCCGATGCCCGCATGACGTGGGAATACGGAGCAAAGCTGGCAGACCTGGCATCTCAGGCCCAAGCCATGGCCCAGCTGGCACCCGAGGATAACGCTTCGAGGCTATCCGCATTGGCGACTTCCTTGTCGCAGGGGTCAGCGGTGCTCGGTGAATTGCGCTTCGACGACCAAGAGCCTGCGGCATTGCCGCAAAGCTTCTCCCCCGACGCGCTGGTTGCGCTTGCCACGAATGTCGCCGACGCATCGTCAGTGATGCCTGCCTTCGCAGAACCGTCGCTGTCCAGGGATTCGAAGCTGGCCCAGATTGCTTTCCAGATCAATCTGGACGCCCGCAGCGCTGTTGCATCTTTGGGAGAAGAGCGTGATTTGGACTTGGCCTTGCCACTGAGTGCAGTCTCGGGTGAAGAAGAGCAGAAAGACCAGCCAGTAGCCTGCCTGCCTAAGGAGGAGCTGCTGGACCCCGCGAAGGAAATCACCGAAGCGCAGAACATCGAACCAACGGCCGTCGCCCGGGCCCTGGACCGCGGCTATGCACTAGATTTCGTTCTGCAGCTCACGGCTGCACGTGGTGCCGACAGCGCCAAGGAAGCCATCGAAGCTCGACGCAGCGAGCTGGGACGCCAGCTTCGCGGCCTGCGTGCGACCGTTGACGAACAGTGCGCAGACCTGCGTGAACCCGCCTATGCGCTACCCAAAGGCGGCCTCGAAGACCTGGCTGCCCTATCCGCGGAAGCCGAAGGGGATTTTGCTGATGCATTGGTCGTAGCAGCGGGCGTTAGCGATGGTGCAGCCGGCGCAAAAATTTCCGCCGTCGCTTTCCAGACTCTCAATGGCCAGCAGGGATCGAATGAGGAATACCGCATCCTTGAGACTGGCGAAGTCGGGAAATAGTTTTGGATTCAGCTAGAATTTAGCCGTATTTCACGTTTCGTTGAATTATCACGAAATAATCACGACTGCTAATTGCCCTGAGTCGAAATAGAGCACGGTTCGGGTACAGCCAAAACAGCGCGAGGCGCACTAAAATTCACGGATGATCCGTAATTTCCATCCGCACTATAAGATATAACCCGCATATGGCATGCGGGTTTTACGCGGTATTACCCGATACCAATTTATCAACGACCACCATTTCCTCCGCCATGGAGTGATTTCAAAGATATATGAATCTCGTTCCTATTCACTGGCTCTCGATATTCGCGCCGAAAGGGGCTATCGTGAATATCAAGTGCTTGAGATACGGAATTTGGCTCCCATAACACGGAGCGGGATTCTCCGCTTTCTTCCACTTATTGGGGAACTAACAACTTGCGGCTAGGTCGTCAATTGGAGGTTGGGTAATGTCAGGTCGATTCATGCGTTCGAAGACAGCAGAACTGGTCAGCGAAGTGATCGGTTCAAGGCAAGGTCGGGCGCAACTCAGTTCACATGGTTGGGTCCAAGGCATGCCTATTGTCATTGCGCAACCTGAGGAAACAGTCAACGACGTCATGTCGCTCGTGGCCGCGCACCAGCCGCCAGCTCTGATCGCTACTCTCGATCCGGAGAACAACGATTTGTGGTTCCTGTATGTATCCATCGGTTGCACAGCGTTGAAGGTTGTAGATCCGCTGGCAAGCCACACTACGGTTTCCCAACTCTACAAAACTGCAATGGGTTCCAGCTTCTTGACTTTCAGGATCGCGCAAATGGCGACCAGTTCCATGGTCCATGCCATTGAACCCCAGCATGTCCAGCACTACGCCGGATACCCGCCAATCGACACATCAGCAGCTAGCGGCCGCTAAAGCTATCACTTGCCGGCGAGGATCAGGTCCGAGCCGAGCTTGATGATCAGTGCCGAAACGACGATCACGAAAACAATGCGAATAAAGGCGCTGCCCTTGGAGATCGCCATGCGCGCCCCGAGATAGCCTCCGAGCATATTCATCACGCCCATGGCCAGGCCTAACGCGACTAGAACGTGCCCCGTGGGGATGAAGAGCAGCAGAGCACCTGCGTTGGTGCAAAGGTTAACGATCTTCGCCTTGGCGGAGGACTGCAAGAAGTTGTAACCCAGCACTGTCACCATGGCGATGATCAAGAACGATCCAGTCCCGGGACCGATCATCCCGTCGTAGCCGCCAATCAGCAGCCCAATCAGGATGGCTCGAAGATAATGCCCATGCCCGGCGTAGCGCAGGCGCGACAGCTCCCCGGCTTTGGGCTTCAGGATCGTGAACAGCAGCACCGCAATGAGCGCTGCGATAATGATGGGCTGAATGGCTCCAGAGGGAAGAATTGTGGCCAGCGCAGCTCCGCCGAAGGCACCGAGCATGGCAGTCAATGCCATCGGAATAGCGGTCTTCAAATCCGGGCTGGTGCGCCGGTAGTACGTCACCGCGCTGGTAGCCGTTCCGAAGATTGAGCCCAGCTTATTCGTGGCCAGCGCCTGCACCGGCGTGATGCCGGGGAAAAGAAGCAGCGCGGGCAATTGAATCAGGCCGCCACCGCCAACTACCGCGTCAATCCATCCAGCGCCCAAAGCTGCAAGAAGCAGCAACACCAGGGGCCAGAAGGAGACGGGTTCACCGTTGACGGACAGCAATTCCAAGAACTCTTGCACCGCGCTACTCCCCTATTCAGTTATTGGCTACAGCCTTTTAGGCGCTCAGCTCAGCGACAACGTCCTCGACCTTGACATCGCGGCGTTCGCCGGTGGCACGATCCTTGACCTCAACTACGCCCTCAGCAAGTCCACGGCCCACAACAACGATGGTTGGAATGCCGATCAGTTCGGCATCCGAGAACTTCACGCCCGCGGACACCTTTGGACGGTCATCCAAGATAACTTCCAAACCGGCCGATTCTAGTTCTGCGGCCAACTTCTCAGCAGCCTCAAGCAGCTCTGGGTCCTTGCCGGTAACGACCATGTGGACGTCGGCTGGAGCAACCTGCTTTGGCCATGCCAGACCGTTTTCGTCATGGTAAGCCTCGGCCAGTGCTGCTACCGCACGGGTGACGCCAATGCCGTAGGAGCCCATGGTGACAACCTTCAGCTTGCCGTTCTGGTCCAGGACCCGCAGATCCAGAGCCTCAGCGTACTTGCGGCCAAGCTGGAAGATATGACCCATTTCGATACCGCGTTCGGTGCGCAATGGGCCCGAGCCGTCCGGTGCCGGGTCGCCCTCTAGCACGTTGACCGACTCGATGGTGCCGTCAAAGCCGAAGTCGCGCTCGGCCACCAAGCCGAAAACGTGCTTGCCCTTTTCGTTGGCGCCGGTGATCCACGAGGTACCGGATACTACGCGAGGATCAACCAGGTAGGTGATGCCGCTGGTGCCTTCGGTACCCAGAACAGCCTGATCCAGGCCGTTGCCTGGGCCGATGTAGCCGGCAATCAATTCCGGGTGCTTGGCCAAGTCTTCACCGCTAGCGGCTTCAACCTGGACCTCGCCGATGATGCCCAGCGGGGCACCCACGGTAGCTTCGACACGCTTCAGGTCCACCTGGCGGTCGCCTGGAACACCGATGACTACCAACTGGCGGTTGCCTTCTGGATCGGTCACCGCCAGGACAACGTTTTTCAGGGTGTCCTTGGCTTCCCAAACACCGGACTCGCGTGGGCGCAGCTCGTTGGCCGCGGCAACCAGCGTCTCGATGGTCGGGGTATCCGGGGTATCGACAACTTCGAACGCAGGTGCGTTGGCGTAATCGATGGACGCTGGCACTACGGTGGTGACAGCTTCCACGTTGGCTGCGTAACCGCCGGCCGAACGGACGAAGGTATCCTCGCCAATAGCTGTTGGATGCAGGAATTCCTCGGACTTGGAGCCGCCCATGGCACCAGCCTGCGCGAAGACCGGAATAACTTCCAGACCCAGGCGCTCGAAGATCTTCAGGTAGGCGCCGCGGTGAGCCATGTAGGCTTCGTCCAGGCCTTCATCATCGATGTTGAAGGAGTACGAATCCTTCATGATGAATTCGCGGCCACGCAGCAGGCCCGCGCGTGGACGTGCTTCGTCGCGGTACTTGTTCTGGATCTGGTACAGGTAGACCGGAAGATCCTTGTACGAGTTGTACAGATCCTTCACCAGCAGCGTGAACATTTCCTCATGGGTCGGTGCCAAGAGGTAGTCTGCATCTTTGCGGTCCTTGAGACGGAACAGGCCTTCGCCGTATTCGGTCCAACGGCCGGTCTGCTCGTAAGGTTCACGTGGCAGCAGCGCTGGGAAGTGGACTTCCTGGCCGCCGATAGCGTTCATTTCCTCGCGAACAATAGCTTCAACGCGCGCAAGGACCTTCAAACCCAACGGCAACCAGGTGTAGATGCCCGGGGCCGCACGACGGATGTAACCGGCGCGTACCAACAACTTGTGGCTGGCGACTTCGGCGTCAACCGGATCTTCACGCAAGGTGCGCAAGAAGGTAGTGGAAAGCTTCAAAACCACTCGGGGTGTCCTTTTCCGTCCGTCGACTTCAGAAATAATTTCGGATGCCGACTAGCTATGCAAAATCAAATGGGTTTTGGCCGCAAAATTGGCCTTAATCAATGCTACAGCTTTCGGCCACTTCCCAATAAATTCAAGGGCTTGCGCGGAATCGTGTTGCGTGCCCGGGGCCGGATGCGGGCCTCTGGATAGATGGTGGGCGCTGCAGGGTTCTGTTTCGTTGAGTCGCTGCCAGCAAAGGACATCCCAGTCGGGTGCCAGTTCCCCGCCGATTTGTACTTGCCAGCACCCATGGCGAGGCTTACGCGGAAGCATGGTGCAGCTGGGTCGGCTGCGGCGCGCAGGCCGGTGCACCGGCGTTATTGCGGCATCCGCGGTCTGCGCCGATTCATAAACTGCGCAGGTGCCAGGAGCGTGGGAATCATGGTTCATCCGGCTTTCCGTTCAATTCGTTGTGCGATTTCCAGGCCGTTGCAGTTCAACGAAACGTCCGGATAAGGCCCGAAAACCGCCACGTGGCAGACGCGCGGGTGACCCGGAGGAAGCGCCATACAGCGCTTGCTCCGGGTCCGGGAAACCGATTCACGGGCAGGGAAACGGTGTTATCAGGATTGATGATAGGTTTCGGCGAGCGCATACACCGGAGTTCCGATGCCCTCGTACCGTGCCTTGAGCTGCAAGCCCAGATACTTCGAATAATGCCTGGACTGGTGCAGGTTGCCTCCGTGGAACCAGAGGTTCTTGACCTTGGTGGGCTTCCACATATTGCGCAGCTCCCCCTGCCATGGACCCGGATCCTTGGCGGTCCCCGACCCCAGGCCCCAGCATTTTCCGACTTCATCCGCGACTTCCTGGGAGATGAGCTTCGCCGCCCATCCGTTCATCGAGCCGTAACCGGTGGCGTAGACCACCGCGTCCGCCGGCAGCCTAGTGCCATCGGCCAGCACCACCGATTCTTCGGTCAAGTGCGATACCTCGCCATGGGCCAAAGCAATCGATCCGTCGGCCACCAGCTCGCTGGCACCGATGTTGATGTAGTACCCCGAGCCGCGGCGCAGGTACTTGAGGAACAGCCCTGAACCGTCGTCGCCGAAGTCCAGCTCGAATCCCGCATCCGCCAGCGACTTGTAGAAGTGCGCATCTTCCTGCTGGATTTTCTCGAAGACCGGCTTATGGAATTCCGGGAGGACTTTGTACGGGATGGAGGCGAAGATCAGGTCTGCCTTGTTGTGGTCTATGCCGGCAGCGAGGGCTTCTTCCGAGTACAGTCCGCCCAGCACATGCTTCATCAGCGATTCGGAGCGCACGATATGCGTGCTGGAACGTTGGACCATAGTCGGCTTGGCCCCGTTTTGCACCAGATCCGCGCAGATATCGTGTGCGGAGTTGTTGGCGCCGATGACCACGACGTTCTTGCCCGCGTACCGTTCGCCGCCTGGATGCTTGGAGGAATGGTTCTGCTCTCCTTTGAAGATCTCGGCTCCCGGGTACTGGGGAATGTTCGGAATACCGGACATGCCAGTGGCCAGCACCAGCTGGGTGGGACGCAGGGTCAACGGCACTCCGTCGCGTTCTACCTCGACGATCCACCCCTCTCCTTCCGGATCCTGCCGGGCGCTGGTCGCTTCAGTCAGGGACCAATAGTCCAGCTCCATGAGCTTGGTGTAGCTTTCCAGCCAATCCCCCATCTTGTCCTTGGGCGTGAACACCGGCCAGTGGTCGGGGAAATCAATGTAGGGCATATGGTCATACCAGACCGGATCGTGCAGCGCCAAGGAATGGTAGCGCGAACGCCATTGGTCACCGGGACGCGGATGCCTATCGATGACCAGGGCAGGAACACCCATGCGCTTGAGCCGAGCGGCCAAGCCTATGCCGCCTTGGCCGCCGCCGACAATCAGCGTGTAGGGCTGGTCGGTGATCCCCAAGGACTGCTGCTGCGCGGTGCGCCGATCAAGCCAGTTTTCCTTGCTCATCGCTACGCCGTGCTCGGCGCCCAGTTCGCGGCGCGGACCAGCAGGTTCGGGGAATTTGCGCAGGCCCTGCGCGGTGCTCAGCAGGGTCCAGGCCTTCCCATCGCGCAAGCGGAGTAATCCAAGCCCGTTGAATGCGTCGTTCTCGAACGTGTACCAGGCTTCAATGACGCCGTCAGCCTCTTGTGCGCTGGTGACTTCGATGTTCCGCGGCCACGCGCCTCGTTCAACGCCAAGCAGCATCTTCTCGATCCCGTCACGGCCCTCGCTGGTGTGAAGGTTCCATGTCATCGAGGCCAGATCCCGCCAGTAGCACTCCTCCGAAAATAGCTGCACAGCTGCTGGCGCGTCACCCGCTTCCAACGCTATCTGCAAGGAATGGAACCAGCTCCGGGCTTGCAACAAGCAATCATTGTCAGTCATTTGCGTCTCATCTCTTCATCGGGATTCAATGGATGGCCATTCGGGCCCTCCGCGACTAATGAAAGAATATGATCTGCGTCACAAAAGAAAAGCGTTGCAATAGGTTGCAGCTGCTCCGGGATTGCTAGTGGCTGCTCACCGGGACCACGATCCGGTAGGGACGTGAGGCGATCAGGCCACGCAGCTTGGAACGCAAGCGGGATATTTCGGCGCGGATGGTGACGTTCGGCGTATCCGCAGGCCACAGGCTCGCCAACTGCCCTGAGCTCACTCCGTGAGGGTTCGCAGCCAGCAGCTCAAGGATCTGCCAATGCTTCGCGCTCAAGTTGATGCGCGTCGCCCCACCGGGCGAATGGACAATAGCCTGCAGTGAAGCCCCTGCGTACAGCTGGAGGCTCACCTGGCCTTCTGCCCTTTGCAGCAGCCAGCCTCCCGGTGTCCGCCGCGCATCAATTGATCCCAGCCCGGAAATCCAGTTCCGCCCTTCTTCCATGGACATCGGCAAATTGAGCTTGGATCCAACACTGTAGCCTTGGGCGGCGGCTATAGAGCCTTGCACGTCAACTAGGACGTACTCGCCTTCGGGCAGTTGGGTGGAAAGCTGGAGCGTCTGCATTTTCAAGGCATGCTCGGTTTGCAGGAATAATTCTGCTTCTCGGGCCACGGATGAGACCAGAGCCAAGGAGTGCGGATGCGCCGTGCGGAACGAGCCTGCCAGCGTGATCGTGCCAATCAACGCCGAGGCGGCAGGATTCATGACCGGCGCCGATGTGCAGACCCAGTTGTGCTGTTCTTCCCGGGCATGCTCCGGGCCGAAAATCTGCACCGGGGCACGCTCGGCCATTGCCGCGCCGATCCCATTAGTGCCCACGTCGCTTTCGCGCCAGCGTGCACCGGCGACAAATCCGATGCCGTCACTTCGGCGGCGTACTGCAGAGGGCCCGAGCACCCAGAGCACGAATCCTTGCTCGTCGGAGATGACCAGCTGGTTTCCCGCCTGGGTGGCCAAGGAGAGCAAACGCTCCTTGAAGAGCTCGACCAGTCCGTTGAGTTCTTCGTTGGCCTGCCTGCGCTCGCGTATTTCGGAAGTATCCAAGGGAACGATATCTGTTCCAAGCTTGCCGGCCCTGGACCATGAACGAGCCACCACTGGCCGCACCACTTCAGGGATGCACGCACCTTCGGCCCAGAGCTGATGCAGGGACTTCAAGCTTCGGGCTTTGCGCGTCGGATCCTCGCCCGCAGTCAAGGCAGCCTCGATGGATTTGCGTGGCGCACCGTGTTCCAGGGTCATCCATTGAGAATGCCATGACTCGCGCATCATTGGGAAGCATTTGCCGCGCAAAGAAGTGAAGGCTCTTCTGATTCCCTTGGAACCAGAAGAGCCTTCAACGGCTGAAGGAGGCCTACTTGGCCGTGGCCTTAACCTCTTCAACTGCCTTGTTCAGTTCCTCAACGAGTGCTTTCACAGCCTCGCCATCAGCTTGTTCGCCAGTTTGGGTGCGAGAAACGGCCACAACATTTTCACCGACTACGCCCTGAATCTGGTAAGAACCGCCTGGGACCTCTTCGCCATTCATGGTCATGGCAGTGTGGGTTGCGATGGTCTTGTCCGCATCGGATTCAGCATTCAGGATCTTGGCCGAGGCAGAAACTTTCTGGCCCGCAACACTCATCGAGAAGTCCTCGCAGCCCTGCAGGTCCTTGGCATCTACCATGTCCTTGATTGCATCCAGCTTGGCAGTATCCTCGTAGCCAGCGACGGAGTAGCTGTTGCTCTCGCCTGTTTCGCCAACGACGATCGCTGCGGCCATGTTGACGCCGTCCAGGTCCTGGGTCCCCTGCTGCGAGACGAACTCGGCGCACTTCGCAGGTTCGATCTCCATCTGATCGATCAGGCCCTTGGCGCTTTCCAATGAGCCGCTAAGTGCATCGCTATCCAGAACCTGCACATTCGGTCCGTCTCCACCCAAGGTTTTGGCAACTGCAGCGGCTTGCTCAGCAGTCAGCGCTGGCACCCCCGCGCTCTCCTGCTCCTGAGGGGCCTCCGAAGAGCCAGCAGCGCCCTCGGTCCCTGAATTCGAGCTGCAACCGGTCAAGGCAAGGGCAACTGCTACAGGCAGCACCCAGAGTGAACGCTTCTTCATGGTGATTTCCTCACATTGGAGATGATAAGCCATCCACAGTATTTCACAATGTGTTGGAAATAAAAGGACTATGAGAGAGTGTTGCAGCGAATGGAATAGAGTCCAAAGTTCACTTGAATGGTCAAGGGTTGGTCGCTTGCCACCCGTTGCCAGGAAAAGCACCAGTCAAAGAGAAATCGGCAGGCACCGCACAGAAACAAGGTCCCAGCAGTTGATTTATCGTTCATCTGCCAAGGGGGCCAATACGACTCGGAGGTACGCTGCTTCGAGGAAAAGGCATGTTGGCTGCTAAACCACGAGCTCTGCACTCCTCGGTGCAAGGCCAACTGATGTTGGAGAGTCCATAAAACGGATACCCCGCCCGTTCGGCTACTGAACCGCCTCGATTTCGGCGAACGCCCGATCTGCCAGCTCCACTGCCTGTGCGGCCAGTTCAGCTGGTTGCTGCGAACCGGTCTGCAGGGTAACCAGCACGAAATTGCCATCTTGCAGAGCCTGCACAACGACCGAGGTCAGTAGCTGTCCGCCACCCGCATCCATCTGGGTGGACATGGTCAACGATTGATCCGCTTCGACGTCCAGCGGCAGGATCTGGCGTTGAGTTTCGATTTCCTCGCCGCCCAGCTCAACAGTGGCCTTTTCACATCCCTCCAGATCATCCAGCGTCAATGCCTCCGATACGTTCTTGCGGGTGGCCTCGTCGGTCAACGAGAAGACCTGCACGACTTTGCCGACGGATTCGGAGGAACTGGTCGCCGTTGCGGATACCGATGCCGTCAAGTCGGTAACTGAATACTTGGCATTCATCTCGGCACACTTTTCCGGCTTGATTCCGCTGGGAGTTTCAGCGTTCTTGGCAACTTCCAGTTGCTTCTGCATCTGCTCATTGCCAACTATCTGGACTGCGTTGTCGCCTTCCAAAAGCTTGGAAGCAATGGACTCTACCTGCTCCGCACTGAGCACATCACCCGAGGCAGAAGTCTTCTTGCTTTCCGCCGGGGCCGTCGAAACAGCCGTTTCCGCTGGTTCTGTCGCGGAATTCGAAGAACATCCAGCCAGCATCATGGTCGTGGCCAATGGCAATGCCCAGAGGGCTAAACGCTTAGTCATCTATTGCTTTCCGTAATTGCCACCGGAAGACCGATGGCGTCTTGAAATGAACTACTGGGTAAGTCGGTTCATGAGTTCTTGGAGGATCCCGGATGCTTCTTCAACTTCGTTCGCGGTGTTCGCGGCAGAAGTGGAACGCTGAATGCCGAGCAGAACGTTCGAATTAGCGGAGCGAATGATGAGCTGCTGTTTGGTGGACGACCCATCACTGCTGGTAATTACATACCCGTCGGCTAATCCTGCAGCAGAATCAATAGGCTGCTTTGCAATGTGGTAAGCGCGAGTCTCATTGCCTAATTTGACTGTGTAACGCGAGCAATCAGCATTGGCCTCAGTTTTGGCAACCCATTGCGCTTGCAAAACTTCAGGGTCTTTGTAGATTGCAACAGATAGGTAGCTGTCCTCGAATTCGATGGCGCCCATCGTGGCGCTCTGCAATTGATCTGCGACCGGCTCAGCAAAGGTAACTCCGCATTTACTGGGATTCACTTGGACGTCCTCTATCCACTCCTGTGCTTGCGGAATGCTCTTGCGTAGCTGTTTGTCGTTGATGACATGGGAGTTTTCTTCGTCTTTGGCGAAATCCTCAAGCAGATTTTCCAGCTGTCCGTCGTCGAGCTGGACTGGGGCGACCGTCGAGGCACCGGTTTCGACTTCTGGCGAACTGCACCCACCAATGAGGAGTACTGCTGCGCCCATAGCAGCACCCAAATACGCTTTAGTACCAATGGCTTGAACCACAAATTTTCCCATCACCATCACTTTTACACTTTCGAGTCTAGAAGACTGATGATCATTCGATGGGCATTGTTGCTCCCGCGTTGAGCGGAAGAAGAAATAGCCCAAGTTGCATAGCACCTGGGCCCCGTTTCCCTTGCCGGGTCATTAAGCGAATGGATTGCTCTCCATTAGCCGGAGAAATGGATGTTTGCCGCAGCTAAGCGAAAGTCCTCAAAGGATGCTAAACAGGTTTCCCGCCACTCGAGCTTCGCCAGCGATACAAAGGAAAAGCAGGTAATGGGGACTCATAGCGGCTAAGTGGGTCGCGGCGATAAGCTCAACTTCCGGCAACAGTCGTTAATGCGACTTTATTTGTCGATGCTCGGGCTTCATTGGCCGCGCAGCTGGAGCACTGACTGCCGCGAATACCGAATGGCCCGTTATAGCGCCGTATTAGTCATGAGAACGTTGCACAACTGACGATGAACCGGGATCCGCAATCAACTTCGTTTTCGCCTTCACCTGCGGGATTCTTTGCAGCCAGCCAAATCCGCGGTAAGGCGGAATTGTTTCTGGCGAAGTAGCTGCAGGTGGCTCAAGAGCAGAACCGGTTGATTTCCACGTTGCCCGTGCCACTGCTGTTCAGAACAGGATCGTTGCGAAGGTGCCGACCTGTTCAAAGCCGATGCGCTGATAAGTCTTGATTGCAGCGGTGTTGTAGTCGTTGACGTACAGGCTCACTACAGGAGCGAACTGCATCGCGTAGTCCACCGTGGAGGCCATGTAGCCGGCAGCCAAGCCTTGGCCGCGATACATCGGGTTCACCCAAACACCTTGGATTTGCACTACTTCGTCGGTGACGGTGCCTAAATCAGCCTTGAAAATCACGTTGCCGCGCTGGTCGCAGTCCATGAGCGTGTGCCCCTCACGAATTAACTGGCGTACACGGTTGCGGTAGAAGCTTCCACCGTTTTCCAACGGCGAATATCCAAGCTCTTCTTCGAACATGGCAGCGCTGGCAGGCAGGACTAGGTCGAATTCCTGAACCTGAGCCGGCCGAATCCGGTTGCGGCGAATTCCCTCCGGGATTTGGGTGATGGCCATTAGTGGCTGATTTTCCCGGACATCAAAAATTTCTTGCGGACCATCCCGCAAGACGTCATGCATGGCCAGAACTGTTTCTGCCGGTCCGAATACCGAGGCGAATCGCTGTCGGGAATCGATGGCATGCATAGCGTACTTCTGGGCATCGGACTCCGGCATGGCGGTGGGCGCCATGTTGGCGCCCACCCAGCATGCCGATTCAAGACCTTCGCTGCCGTCCAAGCCAACGATGTGGGCAAACCCGTCTGGGACCGCTGACCGGTGGATGCTCACCTGCGAACGGGTGAATATATTTGCGACGGGGTCGCGATCGAGCAGCTCAATGAGGGCTGTCGTATCACGACGGCCCAAGATGCGCGGCTCTCCCTCGACGCTCCGGCGGCTAGTTCTAGCTGACGGAGACCATGGGAGAACCCGAGGAAGGATTCTCGTCATTGTCCAGTCCCATTTCTGCTGCCAAACGGTTGGCTTCTTCAATCAAAGTCTCAACAATTTGATCTTCCGGGACGGTCTTGATGACTTCGCCCTTAACGAAGATCTGTCCCTTGCCATTGCCGGAGGCAACGCCGAGGTCAGCGTCGCGGGCTTCACCCGGTCCGTTGACAACGCAGCCCATTACGGCCACGCGCAGTGGAGCCTTCATGCCTTCGAGCCCAGCGGTAACCTGCTCGGCCAAGGTGTAGACATCCACCTGGGCACGACCGCAGGATGGGCAAGAAACGATGTCCAGCTTGCGGGGGCGCAGGTTCAACGATTCCAGAATCTGGTTGCCGACCTTCACCTCTTCTACCGGTGGAGCGGACAGCGATACGCGAATGGTGTCGCCAATGCCCTTGGAGAGCAGTGCACCGAAAGCGGTGGCGGACTTGATGGTGCCCTGGAATGCTGGACCGGCTTCGGTCACGCCCAGGTGCAGTGGCCAGTCCCCGCGTTCAGCCAGCATCTCGTAGGCACGGACCATGATCACAGGGTCGTTGTGCTTTACCGAGATCTTGAAGTCATGGAATCCGTGCTCTTCAAACAGGGAAGCTTCCCAAACAGCTGATTCAACCAGCGCTTCAGGGGTGGCCTTGCCGTACTTCTGCAGCAAGCGGCGATCCAGCGAGCCAGCATTGACGCCGATGCGAATGGAGGTGCCGTGGTCCTTGGCGACCTGCGCGATTTCCTTGACCTGGTCATCGAACTGGCGAATATTGCCGGGATTCACGCGCACCGCGCCACAGCCTGCTTCGATGGCAGCGTAGACGTACTTTGGCTGGAAGTGGATATCGGCGATCACCGGGATCTGCGACTTCATCGCAATGATCTTCAGCGCTTCCGCATCCTTATCCGTGGGGCAGGCCACACGCACGATGTCGCAGCCGGCAGCGGTCAGCTCGGCAATCTGCTGCAAGGTGGCGTTGATGTCGTGGGTCTTGGTGGTAGTCATCGACTGAACCGAAATCGGCGAGTCGGAGCCGACACCTACGGATCCAACCTGGAATTGGCGAGTCTTGCGACGTGGTGCGAGTACCGGCGGTGGGCCTGCCGGCATGCCTAGGCTGACCGAAGTCAATGGACGCCTCCGAATAGATTGTGGGTATTTCTCTAGTCCAAGTATGTCACCGTATCGCGGTGAGCGGGTACTCATGCGAGAAAGGCCACGGTTACCGTGGCCTTTCTTGCACTATTGAGCTTCCGGGGATCGTGAAAACCTAGTTAGCTTCGGCGATTTCCTTGATGCTGCTCAGCACGCCAGAGACCTGCTCGACAACTTCAGCGTCATCCTTCGGGTGCAGTTCAGCGAAGCGTACTACCGAGTTAGGGATAGCCAGCTTGACGTTTTCAAGCACGTTGGCGCCGGCGATGTTCAGTGCCTTGCGCGCTTCGTCCTGCGCCCAGACGCCACCGTACTGTCCGAAAGCGGTGCCAACGACCACGGTTGGCATGTCCTTGAGCGCACCGGCGCCGAAGGGGCGGGACAGCCAGTCAATGGCGTTCTTCAGGACAGCTGGCATGGTGCCGTTGTACTCAGGAGTGACCAGCATCAGCGCATCGGCGTCACCGGCTGCGTCGCGCAGGGCCTGGGCGGCGGCAGGAACACCACCTTCCACGTCGTGGTCCTCGTTGTAGAAAGGAATGTTCTCCAAGCCGCTGAACACGGAAACTTCCATGCCTTCAGGTGCGTTGTGCGAAGTGGCTTCGGCCAGCTGCTGGTTGGTCGAACCATTGCGCAGGGAACCGACGAGGGTGAGGACCTTGGTGGTCATAGGGTGTTCTCCTAAAGGCAGAAATAATAGAAAGCTGACGCTTCACCTACTTTCAACCGTTTCCCCACCCCAACCATTCCGTGCAGCAAAGTGACATGAAGCACAGTAGCTGATCGCTGGGATCAGTCCATCCCTGGTTTGCGGCGAAGTTGCTTGGTGGCTGAGCGAGTAGCTTTGGCACTCAGCCTGCGCCGGTGAGAACCGCGGGTAGGTTTCGTTGCCTTGCGTGCCGGTGCATCCGGCGCCAGCGCTTTTTCCACGATTTGCCCCAACTTCTCTTGGGCGAGCTGGCGGTTGCGCCATTGCGATCGCTCTTCGGAAGCAGTCACGACGATGGCCCCGGCCACCAAGCGAGGTCCGAGCTTCGCCAGCAAGCGCTGACGCTGCCAGTCGGACAAGGCCCGCGAAGCGCCAATAACCCAGGTGAGTTCCACCCGTGAGTCCGAGGTATTCACATGCTGCCCGCCGGGGCCCGAGGAACGGGAGAAATGCCAGTTCAGCTCGGCTGCAGGGATCGCCAGCGTTGACGTGATCTGCACATCCATGATGTTTTCCACTTCCTTTCCCCTACCAGTCTGCGCCATCCGAGCTGTTTAATGCAGGCAGCCTCCGCTGTTCTCGGAAAAGAACAGCGGAGGCTGGTGCAAGGTACCTATCGCCTAGGACGCGAAATCTTCCAGCAGGCCAATTACCGGGTTCCATTCGGTGACGGTGGCCGCGCCGATTCCGCCAACCTTCTGGAAAGGATCATTGGAAAGCACTTCGTCCAGCGCAGCTTGCGCTTCTGCCGCGAAGATCAACAGCGCGCCGTCGTTGACCGGAGTCGGCCCCGAAGCAAGAAGGCGTACCGCACCTTCGCCCAGGAAGCCGCAAAGGTACTGGCGGTGTGCTGGACGGTGTTCATTGCGCAGCTCGGTGGAGTTCTCGGCGTACGCGTATTCAACAGCAAAAACAGTCATGCCTACAGCATATTTCTCCCCGCTTAGAACAGCTGTATCGGCTTGAAGATATCCGCATATATTAAGAGCCCGCCCATGACCAGCATCGCTACCACCACGACATAAGTCAGCGGCAAAAGCTTGACCGTGTCCACAGGCCGTACCTTCTTGATCCTGAAGATCCTGGCAACTGTGCGCTTCAGCCCCTCATACAGCGCGCCCACCACGTGGCCGCCATCCAGCGGCAGCAGCGGGATCAGGTTGAAGGCGAACAGGGCCAAGTTCAAACCGCCCACCAATGACAGCAAGGTTGCGAATTTGTCAGCTACCGAGATGGAATCCTCCGCGCTGATCTCTCCGGCAATGCGCCCAACGCCCACGATGGACACCGGCCCATTCGGGTCGCGTTCCTCGCTGCCAAAAGCAGCTTGGGCGACATCCACCATGCGCTGGGGCAGGTGTAAGATGACATCGCCAATTCTCAGCAACTGATCCCCGATCACGCCGGGAACCGCGCTCAGCGGCTGGGTCAGGTCCCGCTGCAAGGAGCCCATCCCGACGAAACCGACCTTGGTCATGATGTATTCGCCCTGCTCATCGAGCAGCACGTAGCCATTTTCGTCGGTCGCCGGGCGTTCGGTCAGGTACGGAGTCAGCTCGGTGGTGCGAATCTGCCCGTCGCGGGCATAGTCCAGGGTGATGGGTTCTCCTGGATGATCGCGGATGACATCGGTGAGCTTATTCCATTCAGCTTCCGCAACAGCGGTGCCGTTTACGGCGGTGATCGTGTCCCCTGGCAGGAGGCCTGCCTCGTAAGCCGGCGCTGGGACATCCTTGTCGGTGCATTCGGCCTGCTCTGCGTTCTGTGCGCTGGCAATGCACTGGTACACCTCGGAGACTGTGGTGGTTGGCGTAGCCTGGCCGAAGCTGGTCAGCACGATGCCGATCACCACGAACCCGATGACCAGGTTCATGATTGGGCCACCGAGCATGATGATGACGCGCTTGTAGATCGGCAGCTGGTAGAACAGCCGGCCTTCATCGCTGGGCAGCACGTTCTCGTTGGCCTGCGAGCGTGCGTCATCCACCATCTGTCCGAAGACTCTCTGGAAGAGATTCGGCTTCTTCCCGGAAGCATCCGAGACGACCTGGTCGCGTGGCGGGTACATGCCCACCATCGAGATGTAGCCGCCCAGGGGCAGGGCCTTGATGCCGTATTGCGTTTCGCCACGCTTGAAGGAAACCAGCGTTTTGCCGAAACCGATCATGTACTGCGGAACGCGCAGCTTGAACAGTTTCGCGGGTACCAGGTGCCCGATTTCATGCAGTGCAATGGACAGCCCGACGGCTACCACCATGAATAGGACGCCGCCGATGAACAGCAATGCACTCATGCTTTGGCCTCGATGATCTTCGTTGCATGGGCGCGGGCCCAGCGGTCTGTTTCCAGCACTGTTTCGACCGATAGCGCTGCGCTCATCGGGGTGTACTCGTCCAAGGCCCGTTCCACGGTCTCAACGATGTCGGTGAAGCGGATCTTTCCATCATGGAAGGCATCCACTGCAATTTCGTTGGCGGCGTTATAGACAGCCATATGCGTTCCCGACGACGCTGCGGCCTGCTTGGCAAGCTTTACAGCGCTGAAGACCTCCTCATCCAGTGGTTCGAAGGTCCAGCTTGCTGCGGTGGAGAAATCGCAAGCCTTCGCGGCACCGGCAACCCGATGCGGCCAATTAATGCCCAAAGCGATCGGCAGGCGCATATCCGGCGGCGATGCCTGGGCGATCACCGAACCGTCGATGAACTCCACCATCGAGTGAATGATTGACTGGCGATGCACCACAGGCTCGATCTTTTCCAGTGGCACGTCGAACAGCAGGTGGGCTTCGATGACTTCCAAGGCCTTGTTGACCATGGTGGCCGAGTTGGTGGTGACCATGCGCCCCATGTCCCAGGTTGGATGAGCCAGCGCCTGGGCGGGGGTGACATCACGCAGCTGCTCATGGCTGTAGCCGAAGAATGGACCGCCAGAGGCAGTCACCAGCAGCTTGGCCACTTCCTCGGGCGCGCCAGAGCGCAGGGCCTGGGCGAGGGCGGAGTGCTCGGAATCAACGGGCGAGATCTGGCCTGGTGCCGCGATCCGCTTGACTACCTGGCCTCCGATGATCAGGGATTCCTTATTGGCCAGTGCCAGCAGGTGGCCGGCTTCCAAGGCAGCAATGGTCGGGGCTAGGCCAATGGCACCGGTGATGCCATTGAGCACCACGTCGGCCTCGGCGAAAGCGGCAACCTCGGTTGCCGCATGCGCGCCGGCCACCAGCTCGGGAGTGTATCCGGTTACCGATGCATCTTCTGCGGCTCTCTTAATGGCCGCGGCAAGCTCCTCCTTGGATTCCACGGCGCTGCCAACGAGCGCAGGGCGGTGCTTAATTGCCTGGCGAGCCAGTAATTCAAGGTTGTACCCACCGGACAGCGCTGCCACGGAGAATTGTCCGGATGCGTTTTCGATGACGTCCAGTCCCTGCGTGCCGATGGAACCGGTGGAACCGATCAGGCTGACGCGACGGGGATGTCCGGCTGGAATGAAAGTTTTCTGGGAGCTCACCCTACCCATTATGGTTCGTTTTACTGTGAGCGCCCAAAGAGCGCCACACCCCAAAATCAGGATGCAGCGCCCCCTCTGGCAAGAATCAGAGACCTAAGCTGCGGGCAATGAGCATCTGCTGGACCTGCGTGGTTCCTTCGCCGATTTCCAGGATCTTCGAATCGCGGTAGTGCCGTGCAACCAATGACTCATTCATGAATCCGTAGCCGCCAAAGATCTGGGTAGCATCACGGGCGTTATCCATCGCCGCTTCGCTGGCAATCAGCTTGGCATGCGCGGCTTCGATCTTGAAGTCCTTGCCGGCGAGCATCTTCGCCGCCGCCGCGTAGTAGGCCAGACGGGCCGTGTGGGCGCGCGAAGCCATGCGAGCGATCATGAACGAGATGCCTTGGTACTGGCCGATGGCCTGACCGAAGGAAGTCCGTGTCTTGGCATACTTCACCGCCTCGTCGAGGCAACCCTGGGCGGCTCCGGTGGCCAACGCCGCGATGGCGATACGTCCCTCATCGAGAATTTCCAAGAAGTAGGCGTATCCGCGTCCGCGCTCGCCAAGCAGGTTCTCCTCCGGAACTCGCACGCTGCTGAAGCTCAGCGGATGGGTGTCACTGGCACGCCAACCCACCTTGTCGTAGGCCTTCTCCGCGGTGAATCCTTCGGTTCCCGTCGGCACGATGATTGCCGAGATTTCCTTCTTGCCGGTTGCTTCGTCGACACCGGTGACAGCGGTGGCCGTGACGAGGGAAGTGATGTCGGTACCGGAGTTGGTTATGAATTCTTTGGCGCCATCGATAACCCATTCGCCATTTTCCAGTTTCGCTTTGGTCAAGGAAGCTGAGGCGTCGGAGCCTGCACCGGGTTCGGTCAGGCCAAAACCGGCCAAGCGTTCGCCGGCGGCCAGGGCTGGCAGCCACTTCTGCTTCTGGCCCTCGCTGCCAAAGCGGTAGATCGGCATCGCGCCCAGGGAGACGCCGGCTTCGAGAGTGATGGCTACCGACTGGTCTACCTTGCCCAGTTCTTCGAGCGCCAGCGCGAGGTGGAAGTAGTCGCCGCCGGAACCGCCGTATTCTTCGGAGACTGGCAGCCCGAAGAGACCCATCTGCCCCATTTGCTTGACGATGTCATAGGGGAACGCATGGTTGGCATCGTTCTGCGCGCTCTGCGGGGCTACGACTTCCTGGGCGAATTCGCGGACCATGTCGACCAGGTCTTGATACTGGTCGTCGAGTTCGAGATCAATCATCAGGCTCTCTCTTCGTTGAGGGACGAACCGGCATCGGCTGCGGGATGTGCATAAACCGGTGGCGGTCATGTTCTGCGCCAGGTGCGTGAGTTTCTTGGAAGCACACGCCGCGACGCGTATGGTTAATATTTATTAACTGGTTGCTGCCTACGGGTGGGTAAACAGCTACATTTTTGACATTAGTGGCAGCGGTCACACTTGTCCAGACCGAGGCTTGGCAAACGTAAGGAGTTGATTGTGTTGGCGAGCAAATACCAGTCGCTCAATGAACCAACAGAGCGTGAGCGCGCCAAAGCTGAACGACGAGAAGCACTCTTGCGCGAAGCCACTCGACTGTTCGCCTTGAATGGCTACGCGGGTGTTTCGCTGGAGGATCTGGGCGCTGCCTGCGGCATCTCCGGTCCGGCCGTGTACCGGCATTTCGCCGGCAAGCAGGCAGTGCTTATCGCTCTGCTAGTAGATATGTCCAAAGATATCTATGCCGGGGGCTGCACGGCCACGGAAGCCGGCGGCACTCCCCTGGAGGTGCTTTCGCGTCTGGTTGATTTCCACACTGACTTCTCGCTGTCCCGCCCGGACATTTTGCAGGTCCAGGACCGTGATTTGAAATCGCTCCCGAAGGCCGAACTGGCATTAGTCCGCAAACTCCAGAACTCCTATATCGGGCTTTGGACTACGGAACTGGCCAAATTGCATCCCACCGGAAGCAAGCAGTCGCACAGATTCCGCGCGCACGCCGTCTTCGGCTTGCTGAACTCGACTGCTCATTCCGCACACTCGCCGAGGACTAAAAAGTCCGGCCTGAAGCCGTTATTGTCCAACATGGCACTCGCCGCACTCACTTCCCCGGTAGTGTAGGTTTCAAGCCATTGTTCACTGGTGTGCCAATACCGGCACGCTGACCCACACGATTGAAAGGCCTTTATCGTGCAGCTACGAGAAGTCCGCCCTTCCGACTTGGACGCATTCTTCGCTCATCAGCAAGAACCCGAGGCGAACCTCATGGCCGCTTATCAAGCGCGTAACCCAGCCGACCGCGCGGTATTCGACCACCACTGGAACTCGATTCTGAACGATCCGAATGTTCTGGTTCGCACCATCGAGCATGAGGGCGAAGTCGTTGGATCCATTCTGGTCTTCGACGGCGAAGTACCAGAGATCAATTTCTGGACTTCGACCAAGTACTGGGGCAAGGGACTGACCACCAGCGCGGTAGACACCTTCCTCGCCGAATACACCAAGCGCCCATTGACCGCGCATGTGGTCCAGGACAATCTAGGTTCCATCAAGGTCCTGGAACGCCGAGGGTTCAAGACCGTTGGCACCGAGCAGATCTTCTCCAACGCCCGCGCAGAGGTCGTTACCGAAAACGTCATGCAGCTGGACTAGATTCCAAAAGATAGGCAAAAGCTGGCTCTCGGCAGAGAGCCAGCTTTTGCCTATTAACGGGCCTCTACCGCCGAGGTTCCCTTGGTCCTTTCCTGGATCAGCATCGTCCCGCGCCCGGCGCAAAGCCCCAGGCAGGCGTCTGCGGGTTCCGCCCGAGCTGGTTTTCTGCTGCACGATCCGTGCAAGAACGCCAGTGCGGGTCATCCTGTGATTCCTGCAGCGATGAGTGTTGAGCCCGAGGCACTCCCTCTCGTTCAGCTGGTCCAAGTTCTGCCGCCCAGCACCTGCTCGTAGGCCCGCAAGTACTTGTATCGCTTTCCCGGACCGAGGCCGGATCCGGGGAATCGGCTTTCGCCATGTCCAGCTCTCCCGGGCAGACGGAAGGGGCCCGCTTCCAGTGAAAGATCTGGAAACGAGCCCCCTTATTCGTCGTTCAGCTCAGCATCTACTTCGTGCTGTTCAGCAAGCGCCAAGCCTCACGGCGTACTGCCTGCTCATGCGGATCCGGCACCGGAGCCGCGGCCAACAGGCGTTTGGTGTAGTCGTGCGTTGGGGCATGCAGCACGGTATCCACCATGCCCTGCTCAACCGCCCTGCCTGACTGCATCACTACGACCGCATCAGCCAGCATGTCAACGACAGCCAGATCATGGCTGACAAAGAGGCACGCGAAGTTGAAGTCCCGTTGCAGGTCCTGCAGCATTTCCAATACGACTGCCTGCACCGAAACATCCAAAGCACTAGTTGGCTCATCGGCAATCAGCAGCTCGGGGTTCAAGGTCAACGCGCGAGCAATGCAAACACGCTGACGCTGGCCGCCTGAGAGCTCGTGGGGGTATCGGTTGATTACGTTGCGCGGCAGCTTCACCGCATCGAGCAGTTCTTCAGCACGCTTGATGCGCCCTGCTTTGCTGCCAACCTTGTGAACCACCATCGGTTCGGTGATGCAATCGCCAATAGGGAAACGCGGGTTCAAGGATGCTGCCGGGTCCTGGAAGATGACGCCGATTTTCTTGCGAACCGCACGGGCTTCCTTCGGGGAAAGTTTCGGCAGATCATGGCCCTGGACCGACAAGCTGCCGCTAGCCACAGGCAACAAGCCGAGCACCGCCTTGGCGATGGTGGATTTGCCAGAGCCGGACTCGCCCACAATGCCTAGGACTTCGCCCTTGGCAATATCGAAGCTCACCTCTTCCACGGCGCGGAAGATCTTTCCCCGCATGTCGTATTCCAGCACGAGGTCCTTGGCTTCCAGCACCAGCTCGCGTCCTGGAGGCGCAGTTTCGGAGCTGTGCGGGGGCGTCGCAGTAGTAACAGCCGGAGCAGACAAGCGCGGTACCGCGGCCAGCAGGCGCTGGGTGTATGGATGTTCCGGGCGCAGCAGAACTTGCTCCACGGTGCCGGTCTCGACGAGGTTGCCCTGGAACATCACGGCCACTTCATCGGCCATATCCGCGACAACACCCATGTTGTGGGTGATCAGCAAGATGCCGGTATTCAGTCGATCCTTCAGCTCGCGCAGCAGATCGAGAATTTCTGCCTGCACCGTTACATCCAGTGCGGTGGTTGGCTCATCGGCGATGATCACCTTGGGATCGCAGGATATCGCCATGGCAATGACGATACGCTGGCGCTGGCCGCCGGAAAACTGGTGCGGGTACTGCTTGACGCGCTTGGCGGGATCCGGGATGCCCACCATGTCCAGCAGCTCGATGGCCCGGTCGGTTGCTTCCTTGCCATAGGCGATGTCGTGCAGTTCCAGCGCTTCAGTCAACTGCCGCTCAATGGTCAGCACCGGGTTCAGCGCAGTCATGGGCTCCTGGAAGACCATCGCGATGTCGGTGGCACGCATCTTGCGCAGCTTGCCTTCGTCCAGGCCAACCACGTTGACGTTGCCGACCTTGGCGGCACC
Organism: Glutamicibacter sp. NPDC090743; assembly: GCF_044769125.1. Taxonomy (NCBI): domain Bacteria; kingdom Bacillati; phylum Actinomycetota; class Actinomycetes; order Micrococcales; family Micrococcaceae; genus Glutamicibacter; species Glutamicibacter sp. NPDC090743. The sequence continues at coordinate 165,305 of NZ_JBIVXE010000003.1, forward strand.
TGAGACATTGGCGTTTTCCGGCAGCAGGCCCATCGCCGCAGTTGAGGTGACGGACTTGCCGGAACCGGACTCGCCAACCAGCGCCACGACCTGCCCGGGGCGGACGGTCAAGGACAAGCCCTTGACTGCGTGGACGTCTGCACCACCGGTGGCAAAGACGACGTTGAGGTCGGTGAAGCTCAGCGCGTAGCCGTCTGAGCCTTGTTCGTTCATTGGTGCTGCGTGGCTCATGGCTTCTCCTTGCGGGTTGGAAGGGCGAACAGGCCGGCGCGGCGGCGGCGCTTCTTTCCGATTTGGCGCGGGTCGAACGCATCGCGCAAGCCGTCACCCAAGAAGTTCACCGACAGGGCGATGGTAACGATGATCATGCCTGGCCACCAGAACAAATACGGGCGGGTGGTGAAGGCGTTCTGGTACTGGCTGATCAGCAGGCCCAGCGAGGATTCTGGAGCCTTCACGCCGAAGCCCAGGTAGGACAGCGAGGACTCCAGCAGGATCGCGCCAGCGATCGCGAAGGTTGCGTTCACGATGATCACGCCCATGGTGTTGGGGATCAGGTGCTTGAAGATCACGCGGCTGGTCTTCGAACCCATGGCCTGGGCGGCAGCAACGTATTCGCGTTCGCGCAGCGAAAGGATTTCACCGCGCACCAGTCGGGCCAAGCCGGTCCAGGTCACCAGGCCGAGCACGAGGGCCAGGATGATGATGGAACCGGTGGATGCACCAGCCATCTTGCCCAGAACAGCGGCCAGGACCAGCAATGGGATCACGATGAACAGGTCAGTGATGCGCATCAGGATTTCGTCGACCCATCCGCGGAAGTAGCCGGCAACAGCACCGATGACGGTTCCCAGGACAGTGGCGACCAAGCCAACCACAACGCCGATAATGATGGACTTCTGCGTGCCGTTCATGACCAGGGCGAAGTAGTCCTTGCCGACCGAGTCCTGCCCGAAGGGGTGCTCGCCGATGCGGATGCCTTCGCCGCCGAGCCAGGCGGGGACCAGGCTCAAGGTCGGTTTGCCGCCATCCACAACGGCACCAGCGTGGTAGAAGTTCTGTCCCCACCAGCCGGGGATCGGTCCCCAGCCAATGGAGCTGAAAGCGAAAACGGTGATGACGACCAGGATCACCGCGGAAATCATCGCCGGCTTGTGGCTGACGAAGCGCTCGAGAACAATGCGTCCCTGGCTCTTCGGCTTTTCGTGGATTTGGGCCAGCTTGGCGTCTTCCACCTCGGCCACGGAATTCAGGTTCTGCGGCTCGTTCTCGTTCAAGTTCTTGTTCGGGGTGCTCATCGCTGGTCCTTAGGGTTGCAGGCATGAAGGATGTTCATTGGTCCATGCCTCCTAGACTCGGATTCGTGGGTCAAGCAGGGCGTAAACGATATCCGCCAGCAAGTTGAAGATGATTGCGGCGGTACCGGTAACCAGGAAGAACGCCATCACAGGTGCCGGGTCGACATGATCCAGTCCGGTTGCGAACATTTCGCCCATGCCCTTCCAGCCGAAGACGCGCTCGGTAATCACGGCACCGCCGATCAGGCCGGCGAAGTCGAAGGCTGCAATGGTGGCGATGGGGATCATCGCGTTGCGGAACGCGTGCCGGAAAATCACGGTGCGTTCGCTCAATCCCTTGGAACGGGCGGTGCGAATGTAGTCCTGGCGCTGCACTTCGAGCATGGAAGAACGCGTGTAGCGCGAATAGCTAGCCAAAGAAATCACTGCAAGCAGGATGGTCGGCATCAGCAACTGGGTGCCGTTATCCAGGAAGTGATCCCAGAAACCGCCTTCTAGGTTAGCAGTGGACGACCCGATGGTCGCGATGGGGCGTCCCTTGACGTCCAGGAAACCAGGCCAGGCGCGGAACATGTGATCGACAACGGTCAATCCTGCACCGACAACACCGGTGGCTACGGAGACGGACATCGCTGCTTTGCGCAAGCGGCCGCCCATGAAGCGCCCGACTACTGCCGGAATCGCTACCGCGAGGACCAATCCGAACAAGAGGATCCATGCGTTTGGTTCCAGCAGCATGTAGAAGGTCGCGTAGTACATGGCCAAGACCAGTACGACGGTAATCAGTGCCGGGTACAGCACGCGCTTTTCCTTCAGGCCAACGCTCATGGCAGTGGCGCTCAAGGCCACGAGTGCCGTCAGCACGATGATGATTGCGGGGCCCATTTGCGGGTAGCGGTAGAAATTCAGCCAAATGCTGTACTGCAGCACCAGCGGGACGAAAACAGCGGCAGCTATGAAGGTGATGCCACGGCGCTTCAAGGAGCCCCCGAGGAACATCTGCAGGACGAGTCCGACGACGATGCCTATGGCTATGGATGACCCCAGGGATATCTGCGGATCCGCCAGCCAGTCGTTGTAGCTGATTGCCAGGTACTCCTTGAGCAGCACAGCTGCCCAGAAGACGGGAAGCGAGAAGAAGAGGAAGGTCATGAAGGTAACGATGTAATCCAGGCCGGAGTACTGGCGGATTGCAGTCAAAACGCCAATGGCGATACCCAGAACCGCGGCGATCACCGTAGCGAGCACTACCAGCCGCAAGGTGGACGATGCGGCGTTGGCCAGCAAGCCGGAGACCTCTACGCCGTTGATATTCTGTCCCAGGTCGCATTGGCCAATCAGGCATTTGCTGGCGCCGGTCAGCCAGTCCCAGTAGCGTCCGTACCAGGGTGCATCCAGGTTCATGTATTCCACACGCTGGGCCATCAAGTACTCGCGGTTATCCGCGTTGCTTTCGCGGAGGTCCTTGAGCGGGTCACCTGAATTGATAACCAGTACGTAGAGCAAGAGCGATGCGGCGAACAGCACGGCAAGTGCTGAGCCTAGTCTCTTGGCGATAAATTTCCACACGGTTCTAATGTCCTACTTTCATCTCACGGAAGTGAGCCGGCCCTTGAGGTTGGGGACCTTTGAACACACTGCGGGGCCCGATTTTTGATCGGGCCCCACATGTGCTCACTCACATTGTGCAAGTACGTTGCCTAGGGGCAATTACTCAGCACGTACCCACTGCTCGGCGTTCCAGACGATCTGGTCCTGCGTTGCGGTGTGACGGACATTTTGGATATCCGAACCCGAGGCGCTCAAGCCTGGGTGGGCGAATACCGGGATGCCGAACAGGTCATCCCACAACAGCTTCTCGATCTTCTTGGTCTGCTCGGCATGGACAGCCGGGTCCAGCGAGCTTGCCAGGGTCGCCCATGCTGCATCGACTTCAGCGTTCGAGTACTGGCCGAAGTTCTGCGGCTTGCCGGTGGCGTAGATGTTCTGGCCGGAACTGATCTGGCCGGAACCTGCCCAAGCGAACAGTGCTACTTCGTAGTCGCCACGGTCTTGCGCACCGTTTGGCGAGAAGAAGTCAGCCGAACCGGTGTCCTCGATCTTGAAGCCCGCTTCATCGCAGGAGGACTTGATGGCCGAGACCTGGTTGGCGCGGCGTTCATTAGGTGCCGAGTAGCCGATGCGTACTTCGGTACCCACAGCGTCCTGCTCTTCGAGGATCTTCTTGGCGCCTTCGATATCAACCTGGTCGTAGCGGCCGTCGTAGGATGCGTCCACTACTTCCTGGTAGTTATCCTGGAACGGGAAGACTTCGCGGGAGTTCATCACGATGGCGTCGGGGTTCAGCGGCTTGATCAGGTTGTCAACAATCTGCTGACGTGGAACACACATGGCAAAGGCCTTGCGCAGTTCCAGATTGGTCATTTCGTTGCCCTTGGCGAAGTTGAAGTCAAGGTGCTCCCAGGTCAGGGTGTCGCCCTTCTGGATTGCTACAGCGTCGCCAAGATTCTCCAGCTGCGCGAGCGTATCAACGGTGGGCTGCGGGTTAATGACGTCAACGTCTTTATTCTGCAATGCCTGGACCATGCTTGCGTCTTCAAGGAAGCGGAAGGTCAGTTCCTTGGTTGCAGGCGCGGGGCCATAGTAGTTCTCGTTGGCAACCAGGGTTACGGACTCTCCAGCTTTCCAGCTACCCAGCTTGTAGGGACCGGATACAGGCGAGATCTTCTCATCGGGCAGCTTGCCCGGGTCAGTCATCCAGCCTTCGTTCCAGAAATCGGCAGCCTTCTTCAGCTTGTCGGATTCCCCACCGAGAATGGCTTTGACGAGCTCTTCGGTGCTCATGCCCGACTCTTCGGCCACCACATGTGCTGGGTGGAGCATCCATGACTGGAGGGCCCAGTCCGGGTCAGGCTCGGCGAATTCAACAGTGAATTCCTTGCCATCCCAGTCGCCCTGCGGACCAGCTGGAACAGTGTCGCCGAGATCAACAGAGACCGAGTTGAACAGCGGCTTGTCCTTGGCACCTTCGTTGAGGTTCAGGTTCTGCACTGCCCATGCCAGCACGGAGTCGGCTACGGTGATCGGCGTGCCATCGGACCATTTGGCTTCTTCGTTGATGGTGTACTTGATGGTGAGCGGATCGTCGCTCACCTTCTCATAGCTGCCCAAGGCCTCGTTGGGGTACAGCGTGCCGTCAGTACCGAAGTAGCTGAACCCAGCGAACATCCGGTCCACGATGGCCGAGTTGTAGGTGGAATAGGTGTTCGGAGTAAAGCCGTTGTAGCTCAGGAATTCCGGGGCACCGACGGTGACGTTGATATTGTCTTCGGCAGTCTTGATATCACCCAGATCGGCTTTGCCGCTGTTTGCTGCTTCTGCCGAACCGTTGCCGCCACCTGCGCCAGCATCCTTTGATGCATCGGCGCCTGTGTCTCCGCCGCCTGGTGCACAAGCCGAAAGGGCCAGGGCCAGTGCTGCGCCTACAGCTACTGCTTTCGAAACGCGCTGAAACCGCATTTCGCCTCCTTGAGTTCTTGAACGATACGAGTGCTGGATCGGTGGATCCAATGTGGATCAGATCACATGATCAATCCATTGAGCAATAGACTAACCCGAATTTTCTGGCTTGGATATAGAAAGAAGCGCTTCAGATATTGCCGCGACTCTCCCCCTGAGAGTCATTCGCAACGCGCTTGTTACCCACGGGTTTACGAGATCCAGCTCACATCCCCGAGATTTCAAGGATTTCTTTCAGATTGGGAAAAATCAATCGGGCAACTGTTTCATGCATGTTGACTCGCGGAGTGATTTATAACATTTTTGCAACGTTTGTTTCAGATTGATTAAATCTGAAATATTCGTTGAATATGACGTTGCTTGAGCTCAGGTTAAGCGCAAAATGGGCCGGTGAAACCTTACGGTTTCACCGGCCCATTCAGCGGATTTCCGAGCTGCTAGATCAGCGAAGCTCCAGGGATCGCAGCCAGCAGGTTGCGGGTATATGCACTCTTTGGCGCATCGAAAATCTCGTCCGTCGTTCCCTGTTCGACGATCTTTCCGTGTTCCATCACGCATACGTTGTCCGCGATCTGGCGGACTACAGCCAGGTCGTGGGTAATGAACAGGTAGGTAAGGCCCATTTCGCGTTGCAGCTCATCGAGCAGCTCCAGCACCTGGGCCTGCACCAGCACGTCCAACGCCGAAACAGCCTCATCGCAAACGATCATTTCCGGCTGCAAGGCCAGAGCACGCGCGATCGCGATGCGCTGGCGCTGTCCGCCGGACAGCTCGTTCGGGAAGCGGTGCATGGTGGATGCCGGCATGGAAACCTGATCCAGCAGTTCCTTGACCTTCTTCTCCCGTGATGCCGCGTTACCAATACCGTGAATGCGCAGTGGTTCTTCGATGGTTCGGAATATCGAGTACATCGGATCCAAGGATCCGTACGGATCCTGGAAAATCGGCTGGACACGTCGGCGGTACTTGAACAAGTGCTTCTCGCTCAGGTTGCCAATCTGTTCGCCATCAAAGATGATCTCGCCCTCGGTCTTGTCCAACAGGTTGAGCACCATCTGGGCGATGGTGGACTTGCCGGAACCGGACTCGCCTACCACGGCGGTGGTGGTGCCCTTGGGGATCTCGAAGGACACGTTGTCCACCGCGGTGAACTTCTCCTTCTTGCCGAACCCCTTGCGGATATCGAAGACCTTCGTCAGGTTGCTGACCTTCAGCAGCGGCTCGGCCTTGCCCGGAATTACCTCATCAACAATCGCCTCGTGCTTGTCTCCACGCTGTGCTGACAACGATGGAGCCGAGTTGATCAGGCGCTGGGTGTACGGGTGCTTGGGGTTGCGCAGAATCTCCAGCGCTGGGCCATATTCGACGACACGCCCCTTGTACATCACGACGACCTTCTCGGCACGCTCTGCTGCCAAGCCCAGGTCGTGGGTAATCAGCAGCACGGCGGTGCCCAGTTCACTGGTCATGGTGTCCAGATGGTCCAGGATCTGCTGCTGCACGGTGACGTCCAGTGCGCTGGTTGGCTCATCGGCAATCAGCAGGCGCGGGCGGCAGGCCAGGCCAATGGCGATCAGCGCACGCTGACGCATGCCACCGGAGAATTCGTGCGGGTACTGCCTCGCACGCGTCTCCGGATCGGGCAAACCTGCATCGGCCAAGACCTGGGCTACACGCTTGTTCGGGTTATCCCCCGCCAAGCCGTTGGCTTTCAGGGTTTCCTTGACCTGGAACCCGATCTTCCAGACCGGGTTCAAGTTGGACATCGGATCCTGCGGAACCATGCCAATATGGTTGCCGCGCAGCTCTACGAATCGCTTTTCGCTCGCTTGGGCGATGTCCTCGCCGTCAAAAAGAATCTGGCCGGATGAGACCTTGCCGTTGCCGGCCAACAGGCCGATAGCAGCCAGTGCCGAAGTTGACTTGCCGGAACCGGACTCGCCCACGATGGCCACGGTTTCCCCGGGCATCACGGTGAAGTTGGCGTCGCGCACTGCGTGCACTGGACCGTCAGGAGTGGAGAAAGTGATCGCCAGGTCCTTGACTTCCAGCAGAGGCTTGGGAGTTGCACTCTGAGTCATTGCTTAGGCTCCCTTCCGGGCCTTCGGATCCAGTGCGTCGCGCACTGCATCGCCGAGCATGATGAAGCTCAATACCGTTACCGAAAGGAACAGTGCTGGCCACATCAGCATGGTCGGGTTATTGCGCAGCTGGGTACGTGCGGAGGAAATATCGTTGCCCCAGCTCATGACGTCTGGCGGAAGCCCGACGCCCAGGAAGGACAGCGTGGCCTCGGCAACGATGTATACGCCGAGGTTCACCGTGGCAACAACAATGATCGGTGCCAACGAGTTCGGGATGACGTGCTTGACCAAAGCGCTGAACTTGGACAGGCCCAACGCGCGCGAGGCCTTCACGAAGTCCGCGTTGCGGGCCTCGATCACTGCGCCGCGGGTAATGCGTGCCAGCTGCGGCCAGCCGAAGATCGCAAGGGTGATGATAACCGTCCAAACGCTTCGGTTTTCACGGAAGGCAGGAAGCTGCATCACGATGATGGCGCCAAGGATCAGCGGCAGCGCGAAGAAGATATCGCCCAGACGAGCCAGGATGGTGTCGATCCAGCCGCCGTAGTAGCCTGCCAGCGCGCCAATGGCACCGCCGAGCAGCACCACGATGAGGGTAGTGAATACGCCTACGAGCAGCGAAGCACGCGTGCCGTAGATCGTACGGGCGTAGATGTCGCAACCCTGCAGGTTGAAGCCCATGATATGTCCCTGGCGTGCTGGCTCATTGGAATTTTCCAGCAAGCAGGCCTGGTTGCCAGTCGGATCAATGGACGTGAACAGCTGCGGGAACGCAGCTACAACCACGACGGCGATGATCAGAAGCGTGGAGATGATGAACAGCGGCTGCTTGCGCAGTGAACGCCATGCTTCAGCCCACATGGACAATGGCTTGCCGGTTTCCTTGACAGAATCCACCGCCTGCAGCGGAGTCTCCTCCAATGGGGCCACGTAGTGCTCAATTTTGTACTTGGAAACTTTGCCGGCACGGGTGTTTCGGATGGGAAGGCCGTCTTCGGGATTAAAGTTCTGGTTCTCAGGCATAACGGATCCTTGGGTCAAGCAGTGCGTACAGCATATCCACGATCAGGTTGGCGATCACGAAGACGATCACCAAGACGCCTACAACGGCAACCACCGTCGGGGTTTCGCCCTTCTGGATTGCCTGGTAGAGCAAGTGGCCGACACCGGGGACATTGAAGATACCCTCGGTAACAATGGCGCCGCCCATGAGTGCGCCCAAGTCGGCGCCAAGGTAGGTCACGACTGGAATCAGCGAGTTGCGCAAGATGTGCACGGTGACAACGCGGTTGCGGCTCAGGCCCTTGGCAGTTGCGGTGCGCACATAGTCAGCGGTTTTGTTCTCAATGATGGAGGTACGCGTCAGTCGCAAAACGTAAGCCAGAGAAACGAGTCCCAGGACCAAGGCCGGCAGGATCAGTTCGCCCCAGGTTGCCGAACCGGAAACGGTTGGCTTTGCCCATTCGAGCTTGACTCCGACCACGTACTGGAGCAGGAAGCCCAGTACGAAGGTTGGAACTGCGATGACCAGCAGCGATGCGATCAGGACGGTCGAGTCGAACAATTTGCCCTTGCGCATGCCGGCGATGACGCCGAAGATGATGCCGAAGACAGATTCGATCAGCAACGCCAGTATCGCCAGGCGTGCAGTGACAGGGAATGCTCGTGCGAGCATCTCCTTGACTTCTTGGCCCGAGAATGAAGTTCCCAGGTCCAAAGTCACCAGGTTCTTCAAGTACAGGCCGTATTGGACCCAAAAAGGCTTATCCAAGTTGTATTGCGCAGTTAGGGCCGCTTTGGTGGCATCACTCATTGGCTTGCCGCCGGAGAGTGCCGCGATTGGGTCACCGGGAGTCGCGAAAACCAAGAAGTACACCAGCAAAGTAGCACCGATAAACACCGGGATCAGCTGCGCGATTCTCTTCAGGGTAAAACTTAACATGCTTGCATCTCACCTCGAGACACATGAGGGCACAAGGCCATTTTTATCCTCTTTCCGTCGATAAAGTAATCGACGTTTATTTTTGCGAGGCAGGACGGACACGCCAAAGGGAGACCCTGAGCTGCTCGGATCTCCCTTGACGAGTTTTCAGCTTCTATTCGCTCTGATTAGGCCGAATGCTGAAGGAAACTTATTTGCCAGTGATTTGCTGGTACATAGGAACACCGTTCCAGCCGAACTCAACGTTATCCACGTTTTCGCTCCAACCACCCTGAACTGCCTGGTACCACAGCGGGATAGCCGGCAGATCCTTGAACAGGATTTCCTGTGCTTCGTTGAAGATCTTCGCACCCTCAACAGGATCCGTGGCGGACAGGCCCTCGGTCAGCTTGGCGTCGAATTCCTTGCTGGAGTACTTGCCGTCATTCGAACCAGCCCCGGTACCGAATAGTGGACCAAGGAAGTTGTATAGCGATGGGTAGTCGGCCTGCCAACCGGTACGGAATGCACCGGTCATCTCGTAGCTGGTGACCTTCTCGCGCAATTCCTTGAAGGAGCTGAATGGCTTAGCCACGGCGTTGATGCCCAGGTTGCTCTTCAACTGGTTGACGACAGCTTCGACATATTCCTTGTTGCCAGCGCCATCAACGTTGTAGCCGACGGAGAATTCATCGCCGGAGTCCCACTTGCTGATTGCATCAGCCTCTTCCCACAGCTTCTTGGCTTCAGCCCCGTCGAAGTCCAGGACTTCGCTGCCTGGAACCTCTGCGTTATAGCCTTCAAGTACCGGTGCGGTGAAGTCGTCGGCCTTGATCTTGCCGCCGTTGTACACCTTGTCGATGATCAGCTGGCGGTCAATGGCGCGGGAGATCGCTGCACGGCGGAGGTTGCCCTCTTCACCCTGCTTGAAGTGCTCCAGGTAACCCGGAATGGTAATGGTTGCGTTGCCAGCGTAGGGCGAGTTGATCGAGCGGTCGCCCAGATCAGTCTCGTAGGAAGCCAGCGAGCTTGGCGGGATCTGGTCCAGCACGTCCAAGTTGTTGGACTGCAGATCGCTGTACGCCGAGTCGGTGGACTGGTAGACCTTGAAGTCGATGCCGGCGTTAGCCGCCTTGCGTGGTCCGTCGTAGCTCTCGTTGACGTCCAGCTTCAGGTTCACATCGTGGTTCCACTCGGTCAACGTGTATGGGCCGTTGCCGATTGGCTTTTCGCCAAAGGCCTTTGGATCCTCGAAGGCCGCTTCCGGCAACGGCATGAACGCCGTGTAGCCCAAGCGCAGCGGGAAGTCGGACTCAGGCTGGGACAGCTCAACGGTGAAGGTGGTGTCATCCACTACCTTCAGGCCTTCCATCTCTTCCTTCTTGGAGCCTTCCTTGTTGACCTCATCGAAGCCCTTGATGGATTCGAAGAAGTACGAGTTCAGCTGTGCGTTCTTTGCCGCGGCGCCGAAGTTCCAGGCATCCACGAACGAAGCAGCAGTTACTGGGGAACCATCCGAGAAGGTATGTCCGGCCTTCAGCTTGATGGTGTAGTTCTGGGAGTCTTCGGTTTCGATGGACTCAGCGAGTTCATTGACCGGAGCGCCCTTTGCGTCATAGCTGACCAAACCGGTGAAGATCAGGTCCATTACGCGGCCGCCGCCAACTTCGTTGGTGTTAGCCGGCAGAAGGCCATTCTGCGGTTCGGTGGTGTTTGCGGTGACGACGTACGAGCCGTCACCTTCGCCACCGGCGGTTTCATTGGAACCGCCGCCACAAGCGGACAGGGTCAGCGCCAAGGCTGCAGATAAAACGACAGCCTTAGATGCGTGCGAGTATCGCATCCTATTTCTCCTCAACAGATCGTTGCTGCTTCTGCATTTCGCAGAGCCGTGCAGGCAAGCGTGAGCTATAGCACGTAGTGAATGAGATTACATCAAACATTGCGAAACAACCAATGAATAGTCATGAAAGCAATGCTTGAAATCGGGTTACTCACCCGGCTGAAATAACTTCAGCCGGGTCAGTTTTTATTTAAGCTCAAATAAAAATATTCATCATTCCGGGGTCTTCCAATACCGAGCCGACACCTGCGAGGAACTCGCTTGCTTCCTTGCCGTCAACCACTCTGTGATCGAAGGACAAAGCCAAAGTCATGGTATGGCGAAGGGCAACTTGGTCTTGGTATTCCCAAGGCCTTCGTTTCACTTGGCCTAATGCCAGGATTCCAGCCTGCCCCGGAGGTAGAATCGGGGTCCCGGCATCCACGCCGAAAACCCCCACATTGGTAATGGAGAATGTGCCACCGGTCAATTGGGCTGGTGACAACGTTCCTTCGCGGCCCTGGAGAATAATCTCGCTGAGTTCAGTTGCCAATACGGGCAACGTCTTGGCTTGGGCATTTTTCAGCACCGGAACCAGCAAGCCGCGGTCACTTGCCACAGCCATGCCCAGATTCACTGACCCGAACTCAATGATTTCGTCAGCCTTTTCATCCCACGTCGAGTTCAGCGCAGAATAAGTCTTCAGCAATCTCGTCACCACGAGCGCCGCCAACGTTGTGATGTTGAGTTTCCGGTCCTTCAGCAAGCGATGCGAACGCATTCTTTCCACCAACGCCATGGATTCGGTGACGTCAATAGTGAGGAACTCGGTGGCATGCGGTGCAGTAAACGCCGACTGCACCATCGCTTTGGCTGTGGCTCTGCGGACGGCGGTGATCTTCACATGGCGGTCCACATCCGGCGAGGACGCTGGCTCATTTCCCCTTGCCGATGAGGTGCTGGTACCTACGGAATCGATGGCCTGCTGAACATCCCTACGCAGCACCAGCCCACCCTCGCCGCTGCCGGCGAGCGCCGAAATATCGACTCCATGATCGCGTGCCAGCTTGCGTACGGGCGGTGTGCATCGAGTCGTCTCATGTTGTTCGCGCTCAGGACTGGCCGGCGCGGCATCCGGTGCGGATGCAACTGGTTCCGCCAATTGCGCCGCTCCCCCGTTGCGGGAGCCACGAGCTTTTCGCGTTGGACGGTTGCCGGTGTCTGCCGGGGCACCGTAGCCAACGAGGGTTGGGGTGCGCTCGAAGGCCGCACTTTCCCCATGATTTCCGGGACCTGCTGCTGGCGGCTGCCCGCCGGAAGCGCCTGGCTCCTGATCAAAAGTGACCAGCGGACCGCCAACCTGCACTGTTTCACCTTCGGTGGCATGCAGAGCCTGAACGAAGCCGGCATACGGCGAGGGCAGTTCAACCACTGCCTTGGCGGTTTCAACTTCGGCAATGATCTGGTTGAGCGCAACATGCTCGCCAACCTTGATTTTCCAATTCAGCACCTCGGACTCGGTGAGCCCTTCGCCGAGGTCCGGGAGTTTGAATGTGTGGGCGGTCATCACTTGGCAGCTCCTTCGGTTGCCTCGTGGTGGCGCATCACGGTATCGACCGCGTGCATCACTCGATCCAAATCGGGCAGGTGGTGGCTTTCGAGCCGCGATGGCGGATACGGAATATCGAATCCGGTGACGCGCAATGGGGCGTGCTCCAGATAGTCGAAGCAGCGCTCGGTGATTTCGGCACAGATTTCTGCACCAATACCGCTGGTGCGGCTGGCTTCATGGACTACAACCAGCTTGCCGGTGCGCTTGACGGATTCGGCCACGGTGTCGATATCCAACGGATCCAAGGTGCGCAGGTCGATGACCTCCAGACTGGTGCCTTCATCTTCTGCGGCCTTGGCCGCATCCACCAAGGTGTAGGTGGTCGGGCCATAGCCGACCACGGTGACATCTTCACCGGGTCGGATGATCTTGGCCTTTGGCGATCCGTCTGGCGTTGGAGCCAGAAGTTCAGCCGTGCTTTTCTCGTGGTAGCGGCGCTTCGGCTCGAAGAAGATGACCGGATCATCGCAATCGATGGCCTGGCGCAACATGCTATAGGCATCTTCGACACTTGAAGGCGCGAAGACGCGCAGACCGGCGGTGTGGGCGAAATATGCTTCCGGCGATTCGGAGTGGTGCTCCGGTGAACCGATTCCTCCGCCGTAGGGAATTCGAACTGTCACCGGCATCTTCACACGGCCCCGGGAACGGTAATGCAATTTAGCCAGCTGGGAAACTAGCTGGTCAAAGGCCGGGTAGGTGAAGCCGTCAAACTGGATCTCCACTACTGGGCGATAGCCTCGGTAGGCCAGGCCGATGGCGCTGCCGACAATGCCGGATTCTGCCAGCGGGGTATCGACGACGCGGTGCTCGCCGAATTTGGATTTCAGGCCATCGGTGACCCGGAAGACGCCGCCGAGGGTTCCGATGTCTTCACCAAGCAGGATGACTTTCTCGTCCTCGTCCAGGGCATCGTGCAGCGACTTGTTCAGCGCCTTGAGCATGGTGGTTACCACAGTTACTCTCCACCTTCAAAATCTGCCAAGTAGTCCAGATAGTTCTTGGCTGCGCGTTCGGTTGGTTCGTGCTTCTCGGCATATACATTGGTGAACAGCTCTTCCACCTTGGGGTCCTCCATGGTGGTGATCGCGGCGCGAAGCTTCGCGGCCAGATCATCGGCTGCGTTCTGGGCACGCTGCTCGTAGGACTGCACATCGGCACCCATCTCATGCAGGTACTTCACCAGGCGGTCGATAGGGTCCTTGGCTTTCCACTCTTCGAGCTGCTCGCTCTTGCGGTAGCGGGTTGGATCATCGGCGGTGGTGTGCGACCCCATGCGATAGGTGACCGCTTCAATGAAGGTTGGGCCCAGGCCGTTGCGCGCGTGATTCAGGGCGGCCTTGGTGGCTGCGTAGACTGCAAGGATGTCATTGCCATCCACCCGCCAGGTCTTCAGCCCGAAGCCGTGGGCACGGTCGGCAATCTGGGTGCGGCTTTGCAGGTGGACTGGTTCGGAAATGGCCCACTGGTTGTTCTGGCAGAAGAACAGCACTGGCGCCTGGTAGCTGGCGGCGAAGACCATGGCTTCGCTCACGTCGCCCTGGCTGGTGGCGCCATCGCCAAAGTAGGCCACAGAAACTTGCTTGCCCCCGTCGAATTTGATTCCCATTCCGTATCCGGCTGCGTGCAAAGCCTGGGAGCCAATGACAATCTGCTGGCAAGCAATATTGACTTCATTCGGATCCCAGCCGCTGGCCTGGGCCCCGCGCCACACGCTGAGCAGATCTTCTGCTTTCACTCCCCTGGCCCATGCGACGCCATGCTCGCGGTAGGAAGGGAAAATGAAGTCATCCGCTTCGGTGGCGCGGACCGAGCCGATTTGTGCGGCTTCCTGGCCGAGCAACGGGGCCCAGAGTCCTAGCTGGCCCTGGCGCTGCAATGCGGTGGCTTCATTGTCCATGCGGCGCAGGACCACCATGTCGCGAAGGAAATCTGCAAGGTCCGCTTCTTTGAGGTCCTTCAGATAATGGTCAAGTTCTTCGTCCGGGATTCGTTTCCCGTCGACGTTCAGCAGCTGATGCGTGGGTAGGCATCCGGCGGCTACGTCAATGTGCTGTGTGGACACGATCGGCATCCTTACTCTCACGTAGTCGGTTGCGGGTTTTCATTCACAAACACCGCTTAATGTGATGCTACTCACGCAAGGCAGGATGCACAATGGTGTTTTTGGAATTAGAGCAAAACGCACTGTTTATGAGAACCGGTCAGTGCTAACGTGCACATTATGCAACTTCTGGACACTACCGACCGGCGCATCCTGCTGGCCCTCTCGACCGCAGCCAAACGCACCGGCTCGGCTATCGCCACGGCTTTGAACCTCGGGCGAAATACCGTGCAGACGCGGATGACCCGCCTGGAGAATGAAGTTCTTGATTCCATTGACCGCCGCATCCCGCCCGAAGTGCTGGGCTACGGGCTGCTTTCCTTTGTCGAGCTGCATGTTGAGCAACGCCATCTCGGGGATATCGCCGCCAAGCTCGAAGCCATCCCCGAGGTGCTTGAAGCACACGGGCTCACCGGCTCTGCCGACATCTTGGTGCGGGTAGCGGCCAAAGACGCCGAGGAGCTGTTTCGGGTCCATGGACAGCTGCTGCATATAGACGGAGTGAATCGTGCGGACTCGGCACTATCCATGGCCGAGCTCGTCCCCTACCGCACCACCGCTTTGCTTCAGCACTCGCTAGCCAATAACGCGTAGCGCACAGGGCAGCAAAAAGTTCCGGGAACCAGCCTGCTGGCTGGTTCCCGGAACTTCGCTATTGAGTTTTATGAATTCTTCGCCTTAGTGGTCGACTGCCTTCTCGGCACCGACACCGGTCAGCGAACGAACTTCCATTTCCGCCTGCTTGGTAATGTCCTCGACACGCTTGTCGGTAACCGAGCCCAGCCAGCCTAGGAAGAAGGCCAGCGGAATGGAGACGATACCCGGGTTAGCCAGCGGGAAGATCACCATATCGATGCTTGGGATCATTGCGGTCTCCGAGCCCGAGAACACTGGCGAGAAGATGATCAGCAGCAAAGCCGAACCCAGGCCGCCGTACATGGACCACACTGCGCCGCGGGTCTTGAAGCCCTTCCAGAACAGCGAGTACAAGATGGTTGGCAGGTTAGCCGAAGCGGCCACCGCGAAGGCCAATGCCACCAGGAAGGCCACGTTCTGCCCCTGGGCACCGATGCCGCCAGCGATAGCGAAGACTCCGATAACCAAGACCGTGCGGCGGGCAATCTTCATTTCCTTCTCTGGAGTGGGCTTGCCCTTGGCAATCACCGACGCGTACACGTCATGGGCGAAGGATGCCGCCGCGGTGATGGTCAAGCCCGCCACCACAGCAAGGATGGTTGCGAAGGCCACTGCAGAGATCAGGCCCAGCAGCACTGTGCCGCCCAATTCGTAGGCCAGCAGCGGTGCCGCAGAGTTCACGCCGCCTGGAGCCGCCTGGATTCGATCCGGGCCAATCAGTGCACCGGCGCCGAAGCCCAGCACCAGGGTGAACAGGTAGAAGGCGCCGATCAGCCAGATAGCCCAGACGACGGACTTGCGGGCTTCCTTCGCGGTAGGAACGGTGTAGAAGCGCATCAGCACGTGCGGCAGGCCGGCGGTGCCAAGCACCAAGGCCAGGGCCAGCGAGATGAAGTCCAGCTTGGCAGTTTCAGAAACACCGTACTTCATGCCCGGATTCAGGATCTCGGGGTTGCCGGCTACTTCAGCTGCCTTGCCCAGCAGGTCGGAGAAGTTGAAGCCGAACATGGCCAGCGTCCACACGGTCATGATCAGCGCGCCGGCGATCAGCAGGCAGGCCTTGATGATCTGCACCCAGGTGGTGCCCTTCATGCCGCCAACCAGCACATAGAGGATCATCAATGCGCCAACGATAACGATCACCAGCGACTGTCCCAGCTTCTCGTCAATACCCAGCAACAGGGAAACCAGCGCGCCGGCGCCAGCCATCTGCGCCAGCAGGTAGAAGACGCACACTGCCAGCGTGGAGATGGCCGCGGCGATGCGCACCGGACGCTGCTTGAGGCGGAAGGACAGCACATCGGCCATGGTGAATTTGCCGGTGTTGCGCAGCAGCTCCGCAACCAGCAGCAAGGCAACCAGCCAAGCAACCAGGAAGCCGATCGAGTAGAGGAAGCCGTCGTAGCCCTGGATGGCGATAGCGCCAACGATGCCCAGGAAGGAGGCTGCCGAGAGGTAGTCACCGGCAATTGCGGTGCCGTTCTGCGTTCCCGTGAAGGAACGGCCGCCTGCATAGTAATCCGCAGCGGTCTTGTTGTTCTTGGAGGCGCGGAGCACGATCACCATGGTGACGCCCACGAAGGCCAGGAAGATGGCGATATTGACCAAGGGGTTGCCGACCTGGGTCGACTCTCCGGCGGCCTGGGCCAGGATACTGAGCTGGTTCATTTAGTTCACTCCCTCGCTCTCTAGGCGTTCACGGATCTTGGTTGCCTTGGGGTCGAGCTTCTTATTCGAGAAACTGACGTAGGCCGCGGTGATCGCGAAGGTCGACACGAACTGCAGCAACCCGAGAACAATACCCATGTTGATATTGCCGAGAACCTTGATGGACATGAAGTCGTGGAAGTAGTCGGCTAGCAGCACATAGGCGAAATACCAGACGAGGAAGAAGACTGCCATCGGGAAAACAAAACTGCGGTGGGTCTTTCGCAGTTCCTGGAATTCCTCGGATTGGCTCTCCTTGACGAAATCAACGTCAGCAGCGACGCCGTGTTCCGGGTTGGCACTCATGATGCCCTCCTTGAGCGAGTTGATGATGTGACTGGGCGCACATCGGTTTTGTGACTAAGTTCACTATTGGCGATAAACCCGTTGGCGACTAGGGGGCTTGCACACCTCGTGGCTCAACGGACTGCTTTCTGCGCCCAACGGCGCAGCATGGCGCGCTGAACGGTCGGCAGATCAGGCAGGGCCCTAAGATGGGATACATGTCTCCAGCGCTGCAAGTCACCCTGATCGTCGCCATTGCGATGGTCGGAATCGCTCTTGTCGGCTACATCGGTTTCAGGATTTCCCGCTCCACCAAGGAAATGGGTACCGACGTCGAGGAAGCCACCTACAAGACGTTGCACCACATGTCCGTTGCGGTTCCCCATTTGGAGCGCGGCCTGACTGAGGACGGGGCGGCCAAAAGCGCCAAGGCGCTGCGCAGGCTCTTGAACTGCCAGGTATTGCTGATCAGCGACACCACCCATGTGCTGGCCACCGATGCAGGGGCCGATTTCACCGCGGAACTCGAAGAAGCAGCCTCCAAGGTTTCCAAAAGCGCGCTGGCAACCGGCAAAACCCAGGTAGAACGTTCCTCCGGCATGGACTTCGTGTCCGCTCCGATCACCGTAGGAGATCAAAGCGTGGGAACGGTGACCGCGCTATCACGCAGGGCCGGCGCCAGCTTCGTTCGGGCAGTTTCCGAGGTAGCGGTCTTTGTATCCGCGCAGGTGTCCACCGCCCAGCTCGATGAATCCAAGGCCATGCTGCTCGAAGCGCAGATGCGTGCCTTGCGCGCTCAAATCTCCCCGCACTTCATCTACAACTCGCTGAATGCGATCGCTTCGTTCATCAATACGGATCCCGCTCGAGCCCGTGAGCTGGTCATAGAATTCGCCGACTTCACCCGGTACTCTTTCCGCCGCCGCGGTGAATTCACCACCCTGGCCGAGGAACTGGAAGCCATTGACCGCTACCTGTTGCTGGAAAAGGCCCGTTTCGGTGAGCGCATCAAGGTCTCCTTGCAGATCGCTCCCGAGGTGCTGCCCACGCAAATTCCCTTCCTGGCCTTGCAGCCGCTGGTTGAAAACGCGGTACGCCATGGACTCGAAGCCCGGCCAGATGGCGGAGTCATCTCCATCACGGCCACCGAAGACGGAATGCACGCAGTTATCAGCGTGGAAGATGACGGCATGGGCATGGATCCCGAGCAGCTGTCCAGTGTGCTAGCTGGCGATACCCCGAATATGCACGTAGGCCTGCGCAACGTCGACCTGCGCATGCGCCAGCTCTACGGCAATTCCAATGGACTGGTGGTGGAGACCGCGCCGGGGGCCGGAACGCTGATCACTTTGCGTGTCCCGAAGTTCCGTCCGCCCAACACGATCACTTCCGATGCATAGAAAAATCCAATAAACGGTAGAATTTTCGCATGATTAACGTGGTGGTCGCCGATGATGAACTTCCAGCGGTAGAAGAAATCGCTTTTCTGCTCAGCCAGGATTCCCGCATCGGGAAAATTCACCGCGCCACCTCTGGTGCCGCGGCGCTGAAGGCGCTGGAGGAAAATACTGTCGACGCACTTTTCCTCGACATCCACATGCCGGCTTTGTCAGGCTTGGATATTGCCCGCGTCATCTCCCGCTTCACCAATCCCCCACTGATTGTTTTTGTCACCGCCGATGAAGATCAAGCGCTGCAAGCATTCGAGTTGGCCGCCATCGACTACGTGCTCAAGCCCATTCGCCCGCAGCGCCTGGCCGAATCCGTTCGCCGCATCTGCGAGCTGGTCGAGGAGACCCCTGCCAAGCCTGAAATGATCACGGTGGACCAGGGAGGCATCACCAAGCTGATCCCTCGGGCGGATATCGCCTACGTTCAAGCCCAGGGAGACTACGCCCGGCTGCACACCAAGGATTCGAGCTATCTCATCCGGGTTCCGCTCAACGATTTGGAACAGCAGTGGGGCGAGTCCGGTTTCGTTCGGATCCACCGTTCCTACCTGGTGTGCATGGATAAGATCGAAACCGTTCGCTTGCAGACCGGCAAGGCCGCTGTGCTGGTCAACAGCACCGAACTTCCGATTTCTCGTCGCGCGTTGCCATACCTGCGGGAACGCTTGGCTGCCAACCGCGTCCGCCCGCTGTAGGAAGCTGTTGGCCTTCCGTGGAGCACCTTCCCCAAGACAACAGCCGGCGAGAGCCCCTCATGCCCGGACGTTTCGCTGAGCAGCGTCCAAAACGCGTGCGTGTCCAGGCTCCGCAGGATGCATCCTTGACTGTCTCCCCCGACCGTCCCGAGCACACAGCAGAAGAATTCTATGTTCGCCAGCTGATCCGCTCCCAGCTGCGGCTGGCCTGTGCCGTCGCGGCGGGCCTGCTGGCGATGCTGGTAGGCATCAGTGCATTGCTCGTCTTTTGGCCGGTCTTCGAGGACATCCACCTGCTAGGCCTGCCCCTGCCATGGTGGGTTTTGGGCATCGGCATGTATCCACTGATCATCGTGGCCGGAATGCTCTACAACAGGGCCGCGGGACGCAATGAAGAACGGTATCGGAGCATCAGCCGTGGCTAGCCTGCTGTCCGTTTCCTCCCTGGTGATCGTTTGCCTCACCACCATGCTGATTGCCTTCCACGGCCTGCGCCTGTCCCGCACGACTTCCGACTTCTACGTAGCTTCACGCACCGTACGCCCGTGGTGGAATGCCTCTGCGATTGGCGGCGAATACCTGTCGGCAGCTTCGTTCCTGGGCGTTGCCGGGCTGATTGTGCTCTCTGGGCAATCAGGTTTGTGGTTCCCCATCGGCTACACCGCAGGCTACTTGATGCTGCTCCTGTTTGTTGCCGCTCCCCTGCGACGTTCCCGGGCATACACAATTCCCGATTTCGCGCAGATCCGTTTCGAAGGCTCGCCGATGCTGCGGAAAATCACCACCTATCTGGTGGTGGTGATCTGCTGGCTCTATATCGTTCCGCAAATGCACGGAGCAGCCCTGACCCTATCCATCGCTACCGGATTCCCGAGTTGGGCCGGTCCGGTCATTGTTGCCGCGGTTGTCTGCGTGACGGTGCTGTCCGGCGGGATGCGCTCGGTGACCTTCGTCCAGGCCTTCCAGTACTGGTTCAAGCTGGCGGCCTTGGTTATTCCCACGATTTTCCTGCTGGGGCGGGCCATCCCCGAGCATTCGGCATCCGGGCATGCCCAGGCCCTGTATGCGCAGCTGGAGTCCGTGAACGCGATGAACCTCTACGAGACGGTATCCATCATCTTGGCATTGCTCTTCGGCACCCTGGGGCTGCCGCATGTGCTGGTGCGCTTCTACACGAACCCCACAGGCCAGACTGCGCGTACCACCACGGTGATTGTGCTGTGCCTGCTCTCCGCGTTCTACCTCTTGCCGACGACTTTGGGCGTGCTGGGCTTGCTCTACACCCCGGAGCTCGGTGCCACCAATGAAACCGATGCCACCATCCTGCTCTTGCCCGGGCGCCTCTTCGACGGATTCCTGGGCGACGCCTTGACCGCAATTGTCGTCGGTGGCGCATTCGCAGCTTTCCTCTCCACCACCTCCGGTTTGGTGGTATCCCTGGCTGGTGCGCTGTCCCAGGAATTCTTCTCGGGTACCGTGCGGGGCTTCAGGATCTCTACCGTGCTGGCCACCGCCCTGCCCGTCCTGGTCGCGGTGGTGACCAATTCATTGGCCTTGGCGGGCGCCATTGGAAACGTCTTCGCCTTCACTGCATCCACCATCTGCCCGCTGCTGCTCTTGGGCATTTGGTGGCGTTCACTGACCGCTCGAGGTGCTGTTGCCGGACTGCTGGCTGGCGGCATCTCCTGCGGGCTGGCCTTGATGACCGGCGCCTTCCTGCCCCAGGAAGATGAGATCTGGATCCACCTCTTGCGCCAGCCTGCGGCGTGGAGCGTTCCCTTGGCCTTCATGGTGATGATCTTCGTATCGCGCAGCACCAAGCGGAGCGTGCCCGCCAACGTTGAACGCGTCATGGCGTTGCTCCATGTCCCGGACTGGCGGGCGAAGTTCTAGCCAGTCTCCACGGATTCTCCGGCAGGCGCGTCGCGGCCAGATGCTTCGCGTGCCGAAGCTGATCTGCGCCGGGATCCCTTGGCCAGCCCCAGAAGGACTCCGCCGAGAACCAAGCCCATCCCGATCAGGCTTTGGAGGCCGAGGCTTTCCGCTGCCAGCAATGTTCCCAGCAGGACCCCTGTCACTGGATTGAGCAGGCCAATGAGGCCAACTGACGATGCAGGGAGATGGCGCAGCCCGGTGAACCAGGCAAGATAGGCAGCCGCGGTGGCAATGAGGCTGACATAGCCGAAGCCCGCCATCGCCTGCAGGTCAAGCTCTGGGGGTGCTCCATGCACGAACAGCGCGCACGGGACCAGTACTGCCCCTCCGGCCACCAGCTGCCAGGCGGTGACACGGATAATCGGCATCCCTTCAGACCATCGTTTGGTCAGGATGAACCCGGCACTGGATAGGACCATTGCTACCAGCGACAAGACGATCCCCAGGATATCGATGCCGGCCTGTGCATCGAATACCATGATGCCCACGCCGACGAAGCCCAAGAGGGCCCCAACCAAAGGCCAACGTGCAGGACGTTCACCGAGCAATAGCCATGCGAACAGCATGAGCACACCGGCAGAAATCGCCATGGTCGTAGCAGCGACACCCGATGGCAAAAGTTGCGCCACCACGTAGATCAGGGCAAAGAAGGCACCGATATTCAGCACGCCCAGAACCGCGGATTTCCACCACCAGCTGCCCTGCGGGAGTTTCCTGGCTAGCCCCAGCAACACCAAGCCCGCCGGCAATGCGCGGATCGCCGCACCCCAGAGCGCTGAGCCGTCGGGAAGAAATTCCTTGGTGACATAGTAATTGGAGCCCCACGCGATCGGGGCTATCGCGGTCAGTGCTACCCAGCCCAGCGTTCGAAGCCGGTGCCCCGCGGAATTCAAAATATCTTCCATGGAAGATACTTTAGCTTCCTTGGAAGATATAATAAAGGCATGGAGCAAAACGACCACGTATCGCGCATTCAACAGCAGTGGGCAGAACAACGGCCGGATCTCGACCCAGCGCCCCAGGGAATCATCGGCCGGCTGCATCGCTTGGCTAATTACCTGACCGAGGAGCTCTGCACGGTTTATGCAGAGCATGGGCTGACCGAAGCTGAATTCGATGTGCTCGCGGCCTTGCGGCGGGCAGGAGAACCCCACTCCCTGGCCCCCGGCGAGCTGGCACAGCAGACGATGGTGACCACCGGAGCCATGACCAAGCGGCTCGACAAGCTGGTCAGCAACGGCTGGGTCACCCGCGCGCTATCCGGTGATGACAGGCGTGGGCGCCGCATCTCCTTGACGGCTAGCGGCAAGAAGAAAATCGATGAAGCGTTTACCGCCCACATGCGCAACGAAAAGCGCCTCGTGGACCAGCTGGCCCCGGCTGATCGTCCTGCGCTCGAAGAAATGCTGCGAAACTGGTTGGCCCACTATGAACAGACCCGGCCCTAGCCTTATCGGCCAGCGCGTCGCCAAGAATGCAAAAAGCCGCGCAGGGCAGCGGGAAGAATTTCCCACTGCCCTGCGCGGCAATGCGTTTGCGCTGGAGACAGCTGCTAGTCGATCGAAGCCATCAGCTCGACCACGCGGTCAAGGAATGCATCGACCTGCGATTCCTCGTAGCCATCGGTTCCCTGCGAAGAGCGGAATTCCACGCGGCGTACGGTGTCAACGGCCATGGGCACGTCGTTCTCGAAATAGTCGATGAGCTGATCGCATAGGCGATCGACATCTTCGATGTTGTAGCTCGACGCGTTGGAACGCGACGGGCGACGGAAACGCTCACCCTTGGCACGGTGCAGGCGGCCACGCAGGATCGCGGCCAGGCGGCCTACCTGCTGCAGCCAGACCTCCTCGCCCTGATGGGCAATCAAGTCGTCGCGCTCGCGCTTGGCAAAGACATCTTCCAAGCGGTCCAGCGCACCATCGACTTCGCGGGCCTGGTACCCGCCCTTCTGCGGCGCAAAAGTGGTGCGGCGGATCAGGTGGCTGGTGACCACACTGTCGTCGTTTCCTCCACCGTTGAAGGTGGCGCGGGCACGGCTCAGGAATGCATCAACTTGCTTTGCGTTGTAGCCGAATTCCGAGTCCGGTACGCGGGAAAACGGAGCATCTTGCTGCTGCGACACGACAGTTCCTTTTTCTCTAGAGAGATATCAGTTGGGTACCCCGGTAAGGCGATACCCCTCATATTCTATTGGCTTGGGCCAATAGTTGGCTTAATGGCCACACCAGCCAGTGCATTCCAGTAGAGGATCACACCCGCTGGCGGGACCGGTCAGAAGACTTCGACGCTCCAGGCCAACACATGCGAAATCACGTAGCCCAGAGGAATGACAAACAATATCGAGTCCAAGCGATCCATGATTCCGCCATGGCCCGGCAGCAAGTTGCTCATGTCCTTGATGCCCAGTTCACGTTTGACCATGGATTCCGCGAAGTCGCCAGTGGTCGCGGCAATGGTGGTGAAGAACGCCAAGATGACGCCCGTCCACCATGGCATTTCCAGCCAGAAGTGCATTGCGCAAGCACCAATAGCCATCGAACCAATCATTGATCCGGCGAAGCCCTCCCAGGACTTTTTCGGAGAAATCTTTGGCGCCATCGGATGCTTGCCTATTAGCACACCCACGATGTAGCCGAAGGTGTCGTTGGCGACCGCGAGCAGCAAAAGCGTGGCAATGAGCCATTGGCCATTCTCGGAATCAAGAATCAGCAGGGCGAAGGAAAGCAGCAGCGGCACCCAGCTGATGATGAACACGCTGCTCATCACCGAGGCCACAGCACCCTTGAGTCCTTCCATGAGCCGGAAGAGCAGAGCGATGAGGATACAGGCAATGTAGCTGAATCCAAGGGCTTCCACCCCGCCCCAAATGGCACTGACCGGCAGCAAGACCGAGGACAGGTACAACGGCAATTGAGGCACCGCGGTCTTGGCGTGAGTAGTAGCTCTCGCAACTTCCCAGCAGCCAATGCCGCTGAGCGCAATCAGCGCGATGACCAGCAATGGCTGCGACCACATCAGGCCAACGAGGACGACGCCGAGCATCAGCAAGCCTACGCCGATTGCCGCGGGCAGGTTGCGTCCGGCGCGCGATTTCTTCGGCTCCGGGGTTCCTATCAACAGCTCGGCAGGGATGTCTGCTTCTGCCGCGTCGGGCTGGCCGGTCTCGGCCAGGTCCGTGGAGTCGGAAACCGGTGGAGCAGGCACCTTGCCCTCGGCAGGCGCTGGATTCTGCGCCGCTGATTCGGCGTCCTGTTTGGTCGCTTCGCCCTTCGCTGGCATACCACCCTGGGCAGCTGGGGCCGCTAAGATCTTGGCTTTGCCGGGTTCCGCCGATTCTACGGGCTCAGCCGGTTCCTCGGCTGGTCCGGCCTGCTGGGCAGCTACCGGCCCCGGAGCCGCCACCGACTTGGACGTATCAGCCTTGAAGGCTGCCTTGGCACGCTCTTTCGCTTGCCCGGTATCAGCCGTAGCGGCTGCATCCTTGCCTGGGGAAGCCTCGGCTGCCGGGTTCGCGCCAGCCCCTGGCTGAGGGGTCGGCAAAACGCCATCGGTGCCGGCAACTTGCTCCACGGCTGGTGCCGGTGCTGGCGTGGCCATTGGAGCAGCTACCGGATTGGCCGGTCCAGTCGTGACCGGTTCTTGGATTCCAGTGGCAGGTTCTGGAGTTTCCCTAGCCGCGCGGTTCTTCATGAAACCGCGTTTTTTCCCCTTGGCGGCAGCCTCGCGCTGGGCACGAGCTTCACGTCGGGTCAGGGGCTGGGATTCTCCGGATGCCACTGAGGGCACCGCCGAAGCGTTGCCCTCAGTGTTGTCTGTCGAGCCTGGCATTAGACTTCCAGCAGCTCTGCTTCTTTTTTCTTCAAGATCTCGTCAACTGCGTCAACGTGCTTCTTGGTCAGCGCGTCGAGGTCCTTTTCTGCACGGGTGCCCTCGTCCTCGCCAATTTCGCCATCCTTGACCAACTTGTCGATGGAGTCCTTGGCCTTGCGGCGGTGGTTACGCAGCGCAACGCGGGCGTCCTCACCCTTGGCCTTGGCCAGCTTGACGTATTCCTTGCGGCGTTCTTCGGTCAGCACTGGAAGGACAACGCGGATCATCTTTCCGTCCGAAGATGGGTTTGCCCCAACTTCTGGATCGCCCAGAGCCTTTTCGATTGCGCGCATAGCGGTCACATCGAATGGGGTGATGGTGATGGTGCGTGCTTCTGGCACTGCAAAGGAAGCCAACTGCTGCAGTGGGGTCGGGGAACCGTAGTAGTCCACCATGACCTTCGAGTACATGCCTGGGTGGGCGCGACCGGTACGGATCGTCGCGAAGTCCTCCTTGGCGGCCTCAATGGTGCGTTCCATCTTTTCGGCGGTTTCCGCCAGCGTTTCGTCAATCACCGGTACTCCTCAAGTACTTCATCTGTGTTTCCGCTACGGGAAATTAAATCTACTTCAATCCTAAGCCACGATCACCGATTAGACGGTGACAGTGGTGCCAATCCGCTCGCCGCGAATTGCCGCGGCCACGTTTCCTTCGCCTTCCATGCCGAAGACCAGCATATTGAGCTTGTTGTCCTGGCACATGGTCATGGCGGTCTGGTCCATCACGCGGATGTCGTTGACCAGCGCGTCGCTGTAGGTCAAGGTCTCCAGCTTCTTGGCGGTCGGATCCTTCTTCGGATCCGCGGTGTACACGCCATCGACGCCCGACTTGGCCATCAGAACTTCGTCAGCATCGACTTCCAGGGCACGCTGCGCGGCCACGGTGTCGGTGGAGAAGTACGGCAGGCCTGCGCCAGCGCCGAAGATGACAACGCGGTCCTTTTCCATGTGGCGGATGGCACGGCGTGGGATGTAGTTTTCTGCGACCTGGGCCATGGCGATGGCCGACTGGACGCGGGTTTCGACGCCACATTGTTCCAGGAAGTCCTGCAGTGCCAGGCAGTTCATGACGGTGCCAAGCATGCCCATGTAGTCTGCGCGCGAGCGGTCCATGCCGGAGGCCGAGAGTTCTGCGCCGCGGAAGAAATTGCCGCCGCCAACCACGATTGCGACCTCTACTTCGCCTACGGTTTCAGCGATCTGCTTGGCGATGCCGCGAACGGTATCCGGGTCAACGCCGATCTTGCCGCCGCCGAATACTTCA
The DNA here is from genome assembly GCF_044769125.1 of Glutamicibacter sp. NPDC090743. Taxonomy (NCBI): domain Bacteria; kingdom Bacillati; phylum Actinomycetota; class Actinomycetes; order Micrococcales; family Micrococcaceae; genus Glutamicibacter; species Glutamicibacter sp. NPDC090743. Next base: position 191,510 of record NZ_JBIVXE010000003.1, read on the forward strand.
CCGGAGAGCTTGAGCAGTACGCGGCGTCGTTTGGTTTCTGGGGTGCTTGGCATGAGGTGTCTTACTCCTGGAGGTCGGAATCAAGCTGGGGGTACTACTTCCCAGATCCCAAGCTATCGTGAGATCCGGGCTCAAGAAAAGGGAGGCGAGTCACCGAGTTTTCTCTCGGTGCTCACCTCCCTTTGATCTTGTGCACTCAGGTTGCCCTGAACGCGGTTCGCTTAATGCGTACGGCTAATGCTTAGAGCTGTAAAAGCTTAGGCACCAACGCGGAAGCGTGCGAAGGCAACTGGCTTGGTGCCAGCTTCTTCGAAGACCTTGCCTACGGACTTCTTTGCGTCCTTGGCGAAAGCCTGGTCAACCAAGACGATTTCCTTGAAGAAACCGGTCAGGCGGCCTTCAACGATCTTGGTGAGTGCAGCTTCTGGCTTGCCCTCCGCGCGAGCGGTTTCGTCTGCGATGCGGCGCTCGTCGGCAACCTTGTCAGCTGGAACCTCCTCGCGGGACAGGAAGGTAGGAGCCATTGCAGCGGTGTGGACAGCAACGTCGTGTGCGACGGTTGCGGCAGCTTCGCTGTCAGCGTCAACAGCCATCAGAACGCCAACCTGAGCTGGCAGGTCCTTGCTGGTCTTGTGCAGGTACGAAGCAACCTTGGCACCCTCGATGCGTGCAACACGGCGTACAACAACCTTCTCGCCGAGGATTGCGCCCTCTTCGATAACGATGTCGCCAACGGTCTTGCCGTCCAGCTCGTAAGCCAGCAGTGCTTCTGCATCTGCAGCACCGGAAGCCACAGCGGCATCCAGGACCTTGTTGGCCAGTGCGATGAACTTCTCGTTCTTGGCAACGAAGTCGGTCTCGCAGTTGATCTCGATCATGACGCCGACGTTGCCTTCAACCTTGGCAGCAACCAGGCCTTCAGCGGTCGAACGGCCTTCGCGCTTGGTAGCGCCCTTCAGGCCCTTGACGCGGATGATCTCAATGGCCTTCTCGGCGTCGCCGTTAGCCTCGTCCAGTGCCTTCTTAACGTCCATCATGCCGGCGCCAGTGCGCTCGCGCAGTGCCTTGATATCAGCAGCGGTGTAGTTTGCCACGTGCAATCCCATTCAGCTAGGAGTTTCAAGTTTATTTTGCTTATGGGACGGGTCGGATTTCCGGCCCGTCCCACAAGACTTGGTGAAGTTCACCCCGAGCTACACGCTAGTGCGCCCAGGCAAACTTCTGGAGTCACCGAGGTGACTACTTGGCTTCTGGTGCCTCAGTTGCATCGTCTGCAGCTGGTGCTTCAGTTGCAGCTTCTGCAGCTGGAGCTTCGGCCTTGGCCTTCTCGCCCTCAAGCAGCTCGCGCTCCCACTCAGCCATTGGCTCAGCAGCACCCTCGGTCTTGCCGGCAGCCTTGTTGTTCTTGGCGATGAGGCCTTCGGCCACAGCGTCAGCAACAACGCGGGTCAGCAGGTTGACGGAGCGGATTGCGTCGTCGTTGCCTGGGATTGGGTAGGTAACTTCGTCCGGATCGCAGTTGGTGTCCAGGATGGCCACAACTGGGATGCCCAGCTTCTGTGCTTCGTCGATAGCCAAGTGTTCCTTCTTGGTGTCAACGATCCAGATAGCGGAAGGGGTGCGGGTCAGGTTACGGATACCACCGAGGTTGTTCTGCAGCTTGGTCAGCTCGCGCTTCAGCAGCAGCAGTTCCTTCTTGGTGTGACCGGAGCCAGCAACGTCCTCGAAGTTGATCTCTTCCAGTTCCTTCATGCGCTGAACGCGCTTGGAGACGGTCTGGAAGTTGGTCAGCATACCGCCGAGCCAACGCTGGTTCACGTATGGCTGGCCAACGCGGTTAGCCTGCTCGGCGATCGATTCCTGAGCCTGCTTCTTGGTACCGACGAACAGTACGGTGCCGCCGTGGGCAACGGTCTGCTTGACGAACTCGTAAGCGCGGTCGATGAACGACAGCGACTGCTGCAGGTCGATGATGTAGATGCCGTTGCGCTCGGTGAAAATGAAGCGCTTCATCTTTGGGTTCCAGCGACGGGTCTGGTGGCCGAAGTGGACGCCGCTGTCAAGCAGCTCTCGCATGGTTACGACTGGCATGTCGCAACTCCTTTCAGCAGTGGCGGACCGGGCGCGCATGCGCCCGCGGTAACTGCTCTTGTTTGTTCGGGTTGATGCAGATAGCCATTGTGGATATCCGCCCTAGCATGAATACCGATAGATGCTTGGCATCTCGCCTTCGGTCCACCGATTCTCTCGGACCACTGGAACCTCAGGCCACAGCTCATGAAGCTGTGGATACTCATACGCGAAGTCAATCCCCTGCCCGACGCACCCAGTTTTGGACACACCTGTGACAGGACACTGCTGTTTCAAGTGTACTACAGAGAACTCAACGCTTTACACGGCGATATCGGTGATCTGCAGCCCATTCGCTTGCCCACAATTCGCTCTTCCAACTGCTCAAGATCCGGCTATTGGGTCCATCCTGAGAGGATGAAATCCAAGTATCTAGTCGCCGGGCTGCAGGTTTTGCTGCTGGCCTTCAGTGGTCCTCCGGCCTCGCCCCTGACTGCGGCGCCACAACCAGTCCAAGCACAAGCTGCACTCGCCGCCGGCAACGGCTGGCGTTGGCCGCTAGCTGGCGAACCGGAAATTCTGGAGCCCTTCGATAAGCCGGAGGAGAATTGGCTTCCCGGTCATCGCGGCGTGGATTTGGCTGCCAGCTCCGGAGACTCGGTCTTCGCGCCCCAGCGCGGCCAAGTCGCCTTCGCTTCAGTGATCGTGGATCGACCCGTGCTGGTCATCGACCACGGTTCCGGATTCAAGACCAGCATCGAACCGGTAGCCGCCGGAGTCTCGGTGGGCGATTGGGTCGAGGCTGGCGCGAAGGTGGGACAGGTAGCAACCGGGGCGCACTGCTCGGGCCGATGCATTCACTGGGGCGTGCGACTCGAAGGAGAATACATTGACCCGGTGTTGCTGATCCGCGACATGCGTCCATCAATACTCTTGCCGCTGCACGAATGACCGTGAAGGCTCCCAGGGGTGCACCATGAAGAGCCACGGTTACTGTCGCGGGTCTTGCAGACCGGATCCTCTGCGTGTTCTTGCCCCTGGCGAGAGCTCCATGCCGCGCAGCCGCGCAGCCTGTTCCTTGGACTGCCATGAGAGTTGCAAGTTGGCACCGCGCAATGGGCCGGGAACTGGCTTCTTCCAGTTTCCAGACCCCGGAACGAAAAATCGTCCAGCAGCTTTCTTGCATAAGCTGCTGGACGATCTTGTTTGGTAGGGAGTATGGGACTTGAACCCATGACCAAGGGATTATGAGTCCCCTGCTCTAACCAACTGAGCTAACTCCCCACATGGGCCCATCGCCGAAGCGGTGTAACCACACTCGAAATATTCTAGGGCATCACTAGCCGAAACACCGATTTGACGCACCCGATGACGATGAACCTATTAATGGCTGGAAACTTCGTGGCCGCGGTAAAGGGCTTCGAAGGAGTTCATCGTCTTTTCCTGCGCGTGGTTCTTCACCTTTTCATGCCCGGCTTCACCCATCTTGGCACGGCGCTGCTCATCCAAGGCCAGAACCTGGTCTAGCTTGTTGGCCAGATCCTGCCGGTCTCCCGGCGTGAACATGTAACCATTGATGCCTTCGTCTACCAGGTGCGGCAGGGCCATCGCGTTGGCCAGAACGACGGGTTTGGAAGCCGAGAGTGCTTCCAAGGTTACCAATGACTGCAGTTCGGCGGTGCCTGGTTGGCAGAACACATCGCAACGCAGGTAGGCCTGGCGCAGTTGTTCATCACTTACATGCCCAAGGAAACGGACACGGTCTCGCAGCTGCAATTCGTCAGCGATCTTCTCCAAGTGAGGGCGTTGCTCTCCCCCGCCAACAATTTCAATGATGGCATCCGGCACCTGGCTCATTAAAGGCAATGCCTCGATGAGTTCATTGATGTTCTTCTCAACGGCAAGACGGCCTGCGAACAAGATCGTGGGGAACTCGTTTTTAATGATTTCTTCCCCTGCCGCCAGCTCGTAGTTGCCGATCTCGATCCCGTTAGACAGCGGAAGCACCCGGCTCAGTTTGGCACGCTCACGCATTGCCTTGGCCGCCAGTGGAGTCGGGGTCGTGACGGCGTCTGCCCGCCCAAAGATCTTCCCCATGTCTCTCCACGAATTCTGCGCGACAATTCGCTTGAACCACTGCGGGAAAGGCAGGAATGGGTCAAGGTTTTCCGGCATGAAGTGGTTCGTGGCGATGGAACGAACCTTGTTCTTGCGAGCCCATCCGATCGTGCGCTGGCCAATCATATAGTGGCTCTGGGCATGGACTACATCGGGCTTGATATCCGAGAGCAGCTTGCTGATCTGCCGATTGACTTCCCACGGGAACACGATGCGGAAGTACTCGTGGGTAGGTACCGAATGCGATTCCAGACGATGCACAATTGCTTCATCACGGATCTCGGTGTAGGTCTTGCCCTTATCTCCACGGGCCGCCAGCACATGCACCCGGTGGCCGCGTGCATGCATCGCAGTAGCCAACCGGTAGCAAAACATCGCTGCACCGTTGACGTCTGGCGGATAAGTGTCAGCAGCAATGACGATGGTCAGCGGTTTTTCCTTGGCCACGAGCATCCTTCGGCGTTCACACGCGTTGTAGTTTCTATTAAAATCTGCAGCTTCAGTCTATTTGGAATCAGGCATGGATTTTTCTGCTTCAGACTGGTTCCGGCGTTCAATAACATCCGGGTGATGCCTGGACAGTGCGGTCACACCGACGATAGCCAAACCAGCAGCCACCAGCATCAGCACGGTGACCAGTACCGGAACATCAGGACGCAGCTCCCCGAGGATGCCGATTCCAATGGCAATGCCAATTATTGGGTCAATCACCGTCAACCCTGCGATGACAAGGTCAGGAGGTCCCTTTGAGTAGGCCTTTTGCACAAAATACGAGCCGAGAAGGCCAGCTACAACTACCGCTAGGCCAGCCAGCCAAGGCAGCTGGACAAAGCTGCCGTCGCCGATATTCATCACGGCGATTGCAATGGTTCGAACCAGTACGGCGACGAATCCGAATAGAACGCCAGCACCGAGGATGAAGAAGAACGCACCGAGCTTCTTGTGGAAGAAGATGGTGGCCAATCCCACGATGGCAACGACTACCGCCAAGATCATTTCAATCAAGTGCGCTTCGTAGTCGTTTACCTCCTGGTTGCTGCTAGTGGCAGTGACGGCCAGAAGCACGAAGCCAACCGAACCCACCATGCAGCTGATGATCGCCAATACGGTGGGACGATTCATCGTCAGGTCGGTTTCCTTGGCATTGACCATCGCAGTGATCACCAATGCAATGGCACCAATTGGCTGCACCACCGTCAAGGGCGCGCTGGCTAGCGCGAAAACATTCAAGGCCATGCCAAGAGCCATCAGCCCCAGTCCGCTCATCCAGCGTTTGTTGCGGGCCAGCTTCCCGACATTCTTAATTGTCAGGTCCAGACCGCCAACAGCACTGCGGACTGCCTGCGATTGGAAGTGCGCTCCAAAGGCAAGACAAAAGGCACTGCATAGTGCCGCTGCAATAGCGATCCAAACCATGTCAGTGCCTTTCTAGCCTAAGTTTTCATACGACGGGGCACGCGCACGCTTGGTACGGCTAATGCCTGGCCCCGTCGGCGAAAGACCTAGGAGCGCTTGAACAATGCGCGGACAACAGCCATCAGCGCCAGCCCGGAACCTGCCATCACGATATACGGTCGTGCCTGCTCTAAGCGGTTTGAGCCGGCTCTGTCAGCCTCCGATTGGTCTTCGGAAGACGAAGACGAGGAAGGGCGAACGAATCCCTTCGCCTTGGCAGCTGCTCCGGAGAACTTTTCCCCAGCTCCCTGGGTGAAGGAACGAATCTTGTCGATCTTGGCCAGTGGCGCTTGCACGCTCTCGCCCAGGTTGTCACGCAGAGCCTGGATCTGGCGGCGGCGACGCTTGGTGCGAAGGATCAGCTCATCGACACTCGGTGCCGGAGGCTTCGGTTCCTTCTTCTTTTCAGCCTTCTCGTCATCCTCAGCCGACTTCTTCTTCAGCGGCTCATCAAGAGTGCTGACATCGAAGGCGCTGCCGTCCTTGAGCACGCCCAAGTCGTGGCGGAGTCCGCGAATAGCTGCTTCCGGTTTCAGCGGCAGTGCCTTCTTGACCTTGGCATATCCAACCAATCCCAAGATGGCAGCAATCAGCAAGAAGAATCCTGCAACGATCAATGCGGCTGCCCAACCGGGCAACCAGAGAGCCAATACATTGACCAGGGTAACTACAACAGCAATGACGAAGAGCAGCACTACGAGCAGTGCAGCTCCGGCGAGCGCCGCCGCCATGCCAATGCTGATTCCCTTGCCTTTGAGTACCGTAGTCGCGAGTTTGATCTCGTCCGAGAGCTGTTGTGGAACAAGCTCCTTGAGACCATCAACCTGCGTCTTAGCACTCTTGACACTCGACTTAAGGCTTTCGTCAGCTTGCGTCGATTCAGCTTCAGACATGGTTTCTCCATATTCTCGATCGCTCAGCAACCGGTACATCAAACGCTAACACCCCGGTTGCCGCATACGACTCAGTCTTCAGGCGTAAAACCCACTGCATTTATCTCATGCTGTGGGTGTAACTGTTAACGATTCGAAAGTCTATCGTCTAATCACCTGTGGTTATAGGAGGTTCGGGTGTTGTTGGGTTTTCACTTCGAATTTGCGCATGGCAACGACCGCTTTTGGGTAAAACAAAACCTCCCAGCTACTTGCGGAGCTGGGAGGTTTCTTTGGCTCCTCCAACTGGACTTGAACCAGTAACCCTTCGATTAACAGTCGAATGCTCTGCCAATTGAGCTATGGAGGAATGCAACGAGTAATACTTTAGCACTGGCCAAGTGCCGTTTTCAAATCGGAAGTTCCCGTTGCGGAGCATGCGTTCCCTGCCCCGAAATTCCGCCATTTTCCGGGCGAGACCGGATGCTTATCCACCAAGCAGCAGCAAACTACTTTCTGTGATCTGCCGCATATCTGGCCAAATCCAGCAGCTGCTGCGCTGATTGTTCCCATGAATAGTGCCTGGCTCGTTCCACGGCGCGTTGCGAATACTGTCTCCAGGTAGCCTGCTCATCCAAAGTGCGTACTTGGTCCGCGAAGCCTTGTACATCATCTGCCGAAGCGTACAGCGCGGCGTCATCCGCGACTTCCCTGAAAATCGGCATATCGGTGGCAATCACCGGAGTTCCCATGCTCATCGCTTCGACCAGGGGAAGCCCGTAGCCTTCTTCTCGCGAAAGGGTTACCAAGGCAGTGCATTCGCTGAGCAGCTGCTCGTATTCCTCGTCGCTGACACCGCGGTGGAATACCACTGTGGCTTGCGAGGGGATGAGCTTGGATAATTCAGCATGACGTTGCTCGTTGATCCCGCTTAGCAGGTGCAGCTCATAGTCCGGCAGGTGCGCCATGCCGCGGATGAGTGTCTCGACGTTCTTGTATTCCATGAAGGAACCCATATAGACCAAGGTCTTCTTGGGGCGCTTCGCTTGGTCTCGACGAGCAAAATTTCCGGTGGGGGCGTTGGACACCAGTCCAATATGCTTCTTGGTCAGTCGATGCCTGCGCATGAGATCGGCTGTGGTGTTGGAAACGGTAGCCACCGCGTCGGCACGATTCAGGAGCATCCGCTGCGGCCAGTAGACCTGATGGAACAAGTACCATCCAGCGCGAATCGGAGCAGGCAGGAACTTCGGTGCATGCGGATGCGAGTAGTAGATCAAATCATGCAGGGTCAGGACCAAGGGATATTTCCGCCCCAACGATCCGATGGTCTGCATGGGCGAGAACACGACATCCGGCTTGAGCTTGTTGATCTGCAGGGCGACGAATGGCTCGAGCACGCTCGTGGGGCCGGAAATCTTCAGATACGGAACATCGGGGAGCATTGCCAGCTGCCTGGTGTCGTTGACCAGCATCGTGACCTCGGCAAGCTTGCTGGCGGCCTCGATCAACCCGGCGGTATACCGGCTAATGCCATCATGGTGGGTGATGCGGGTGTATCGAGCGTCGATAACGAGTTTCACGTGCGCGGTTGCCTTTACTTCGTGGTGCGTATGCTTTCCAGCCTAACGGCTTGCGGGGCCGCGCATCACTAGGTAGCTAATAACTGAGAGGGTTGCGGCAACGACCCAGGCAAGCAGTCCAGCGGTAATCCCCCACGCGCTGGCCAATGCGCCGCCCGCCAATCCGCCAACGGGTACGACTCCAAAGGTGAATAACCGGCGTGCGCTTAGGACCCGGCCCAGCAGCTGCTCCGGAACGATCTGCACAATCCAGGACGAGGCAGCAATGTTGAAGAGCAGCACGACGATTCCCCAACCCAGCGCGAAAATTCCCAGCAGCACCATGGACCACATTTCGGTTGCATAAGCCGCGCCCAATACGCAGCCCGCCAAAACTGCCTGCATCGAACCGGTGTAGATCAGCAAGGTTGCCGGAGCGAATTTTTCAGCCAGCGTTCCTGCGATAGCAGCTCCAATTAGCCCGCCAACGCCACTCACCGAGGCGAAAAGGCCGTACCCGAATTCGCCAAAGCCGAGCTCGTTGATAATGAAGATCGCTTCCACCGATGACCCGATGGCCAGCCCCAAGTTGGAGAACATCACTGCAACGGTAATTGCCAAGAGCAGGCGGTGCCGGGCCAGATACCTGAGGCCAGCCAGGATGCCGCCCTTTTCGGTCGACGGCCCGGGGCGGCGGCCAGGGCCTTGCGACAGGCGAGAGGAACGCACCTGCAGCGCCATCAGCATTGCCAGCAGGCCCAGGGCCGTCGAGATGCTCAGCAGCGCTGGCGCTCCCCACAGCGCGAAGCCGGTTCCCGCCAAGGCCGGGACAATCACGGTCATTGACTGGTCCGCAGCTCCCAGCGAGGCGATCAGCTTGCTAATGCTCGCCGCTCGGACTTCAGGTTCATCTCCGATGAGCTGCGGAACGGCAGTGGTTTGGGAAGTTTCGGAAAATACATTGCAGAAGCCGAGCATTGCGCACAACAGCATCCCCAGCGGGATCGTTAGTTCCTCGGCGAAGGACAGTGCCGCTAGGCACCCCAGCAGGAAAAGCTTGGACCCGAGACCGATGCGCAGGACCCGCAACGCGGAATACTTGTCGACCAAATGGCCCGCGGGGATGCTGGCGAGCACAAAGGAAAGGGAACCAAGCGCATTGAGCACTCCCATCTGCATGGCAGTTGCGCCAAGGGTACCCACGAACAGCAGATCAATCGTGATATCAGAAAGTGAGCGTCCTGCCGCGTCCATTGCGTTCGACCCGAGGAGCAGACGCTGGGATCGCTGGACTTTTCCTGGGCTTGCCGTGGCCACTTGCCCTCCCTTGCTCTAACTGTTTGATCATACAGTTCTAGCTTGAAAGTGCAATCAAACGATTAGTGATAATTCCGAGAAATTGGAAGTCGAGAAGTTCTCTCCACTTCAACCTCGCAGAGGTCCAACTTCAGCCTCGCTCAGATGCAGGTCAGCGGGTAACTTATCACAGCCGGGCGCCACCCGCAGGAAAATGTAGAAACTTTTCTCCTGGCGGAGAGAGTGAATTACTCGGCTTGCATTAACTAATTGAAGTGTGTTGTTAATAGATTCTTGTTAGGTGAGCCTGACCAACTATTGATTGTCTCTATCTGAGGAGCATGCTTTTGGGTGCCTCACTGCCTACCCTGCAAATGCCTGATCTACCACTGCCGATCTACGATGATTCGTTGCTCTGCGCAGACACCGCCCGTGTCTACGAAAACGAGTCGCGTGAAGCCATTTCACGCGTGGCCCACCGATTGGCATCGGTGAACGCGCCGACGACCGGACCGACTCCGCAGCAGTTGCAGGAACGCATCGACCTGGTCGACCTGCATAGTCCGTTGGGTTCAACCCAGGACTCGTTCGCCGAGCTGAATGAGTTGTATTTCAACGACGCGGTCTACTTCCACGATCCGAAGTACGCGGCGCACTTGAACTGCCCTGTCGTGATCCCTGCGGTGGTCGCCGAGAACTTCGTCACGAGCATCAACACCTCGATGGACACTTTTGACCAGAGCGCTGGAGCAACACTGATCGAGCGCAAGCTCATCGATTTCACCGCCGATCTGATCGGCTTCGGGACCGGGCAGGCCGACGGAATCTTTACCTCTGGCGGAACTCAATCCAACCTTCAGGCCATGCTGATCGCACGAAACACCGCTACCGCAAAGCTGCGGGGCACCTTGCCTGAACGGCTGGCTAATCTGCGGATCTATTGCTCGGAAGATGCGCACTTCTCGATTCGCAACGCCGCGATGCTCCTTGGCCTGGGCTACGACGCGGCCGTGGCGATCCCTACAGACGCCCAGCACCGCATGGATGCGCATGCATTGCGCGTGCGCCTGGACGCAGACCTCGCCGCCGGTTTGGTGCCCATGGCCATCTCCGCCACCAGCGGGAATACCGACTTCGGGGCCATCGATCCGTTGCCCCAGCTGCGTGCTATCGCCACAGAAGTAGGCGCGTGGTTCCATGTGGATGCCGCATACGGTTGCGGCCTGCTCATCTCCAACTCCCACCGCCACCGGCTGGACGGCATTGAATTGGCCGACTCGGTCACCGTGGATTACCACAAGTCCTTCTTCCAGCCCATCGGCTCCAGCGCCTTGGTGGTCCGCTCGGCGGCCTCCATGGAATCCATCGCCCACTATGCCGAGTATCTGAACCCGCGTGCGGAGGCCGAGTCCACCCCCAACCAGGTCTCGAAGTCTCTGCAGACCACACGGCGCTTCGATGCGCTGAAGCTGTGGGTCACGTTGCGCTCTTTGGGGGCCAGCCGTTTGGGTGCCATGTTCGACCAGGTCATCGCCTTGGCAGAGGACGCTCAACAGGAAGTTGCCATGCGCGCCCAGCTACGGATGGCAGCCGACGTGCAGCTGAGCACGCTGGTCTTCTCCTTTGAAGATCCACAGCACCCACTGGAACTGGACGAGCACAATGCCCTGGCCAACCAGATCCGCCAACGCCTCTATGCCAGCGGCGAAGCGATGATCGCCGCCACCACGGTCAAAGGCAAACGCCTGCTGAAACTGACGCTGCTCAACCCGAATACGACCCTGGCCGATATCAGCGAGATCCTCGACGCTATCTGCCGGATTGGTTCCGGACTGCTGGCCGAACGCACCCTTGGAGAGAAGAAATGATTGAACCTACCGAGCACTTTGACGTCATCGCTATTGGCGCTGGCCCTTTCAACCTGGGTTTTGCCGCCTTGGCCGATGGATTGGATGATCTGCACGTTGCAGTTCTGGAAGCAGGAGAGAAGTTCGTCTGGCACCCTGGCATGATGCTTCCCGGAACCCATCTCCAGGTTCCCTTCATGGCAGATCTGGTGACCATGGCGGACCCGACCAGCAAGCATTCGTTCTTGAACTATCTCAAGGAAAAACAGCGGCTTTACCCGTTCTATATCCGCGAAGACTTCTACGCGCTGCGCGAGGAGTATTCCAACTACCTGGCGTGGGCCGCAGAAAATATTCAAAGCGTACGATTCGGGCACCGGGTGCTCGAAGCCGAATACCACGACGGGGTCTACCGGTTGTCGGTGCTCACTGCCGCAGGACTGACCCGCTTCACCGCAGGCAAATTGGTACTGGGCACCGGATCCCAGCCTTATCTGCCGCCGGTTCTCACCACGGAAGCACAAGCCACCGGCAACGTGGTGCACTCAAGCGACTACGCCTTCCACCGCGAGAAACTCCTATCTTCCCGGACCGCAGGTTCCGGTCCGCAAGTAACTGCTGTGCTCGGCAGCGGCCAGAGCGCCGCGGAAATCTTCTTGGATCTTCTGCGCAGCTTGCCAGAAGAGGATCATCTGGTGTGGGCAACGCGTTCAGAACGCTACTTCCCGCTGGAATACACCAAGCTCACTTTGGAGATGACATCTCCGGAATACATCGACCACTTCCATGCCCTGCCCATGGATCAGCGGGATGTCCTGTCAGCAGAGCAAAAGGGGCTCTACAAGGGGATCAACGCGGACTTGATCAACGAAATCCACGAGGAGCTCTACCAGCGAAGCGTCAATGGCGCAGCGAATGTGCACCTGCGTACCGGCTGCGCGGTCACGAGCATCGGCGCTGACACGGATCACCTGGCCATCAGCTTGCGCCATGAACGCACCGGTGAAGACCTGGAATTCCTCGCCGACCACCTTGTCATGGCAACCGGCTACCGCGCAGGCACTCCGGACTTCTTGCAAGGCATCAGCCAACGCATCGATTACCTTCCCGATGGCCGCTTCAATGTAGATCGCGAATATTCCATCGGGTTGGACCAGGACATCTTCGTGCAGAACGCTGAACTGCACACCCACGGCTTCACCGCTCCGGATCTGGGCATGGGAGCCTACCGCAATTCAGTAATTATCAACCGCTTGGCTGGACGCGAGGTCTACCCGGTCGAGCGACGGATCGCTTTCCAGCGATTCGGCGCCGCCGAACTCAGCGGCTTGCCCACGTCCGCCACTGCCAGCGCACGAGCCTAAGGAACTTCCGATGACCAACTACACTTTCCGTTCCGTGACGTTGCCCGGGGATACTGCGCTGCTGCATTCGTGGATTGCCACCGCGCATGCCTCCTTCTGGTGCATGGCCAACGCAACCGAAAAGGAAATCGAAGCAGAATACCGCACATTGCTTGGCACCCCAGACTACGAAGTCCTCTTCGGCATCGACGCATCAGGGGACGAGAAATTCCTTGTCGAGCTCTACGACCCCGCAGCATCGCCCCTGGCCGATGCGTACAACTACGTCCGCGGCGACCGTGGACTGCACTTCCTGGCTCCGGCAGCCACCGAGCCGCAGCCTGGGTTCACCCTCGAAGCTCTCTCCTCTGCCATGGTCCAGGCTTTCGCCCTGCCCGGAACCGAACGAATCATCGTGGAACCTGACCTGCGCAACAAAGCCATCCATGCCCTGAATGCCCGAGTTGGCTTCCGCCCGGTACGTCCAGTGGAGCTCTCCGAAGCAGACGGCTCAATCAAGCAGGCACTTCTGTCCATCTGCACTCGCCAGGACTTCGAAACCGCTACCGGCCGCGGCTTGGAATCCTCATTCCTCTCCCCTGCACGTTGGGACATCGCCAACCGCCATGTCTTGGCCAAGGCCCTGGGCGAATTTTCGCATGAGCGCCTCCTGGAGCCTGCCGGCCATGGAGAAAACCGCTACTCAGTCCAGAAGGATGCCCACCGCTACAGCTTCAGCGCCCAGCGGTACCAGCTGAACCACTGGTTGGTTTCACCGCAGTCCGTGGAACACCACCACTTCGTTGACGGCAGCTGGCAGCAGGCAGAGGTGGACGCCATTGAGTTCATCACCCACTTCTGCCAGGAACTCACGCTTTCCCCGGTGCAGCTGCCCACCTACCTTGAAGAGCTCTCATCCACGCTGGCCAGCCACTGCTACAAGCAGGTTCATGCAACCCATAATTCAGCACAGTTGGCCCGGTTCGACGGCACAGCCGCACAGTCCTTCCAGCTCATCGAATCTTCCATGACCGAGGGCCACCCGTGCTTCATAGCCAACAACGGAAGAATGGGCATCGGGCGCACCGACTACCTGAGGTACGCCCCCGAAACCGGTTCCGCCCTGCACCTTGGCTGGGCTGCCGCCCACAAGTCCCGAGCACAATTCGACGCCGTGGATTCGCTGGATTACGAAGGGCTGCTGGCCGCCGAGCTGGATCCAGCCGAGCGCCAGCGCTTGGACGCGGCCCTGGAGGCCACCTTGTCCGGCACCGGCTATGCAGCCGGGGACTACATCTTCATTCCGGTACACCCTTGGCAATGGGAGAACCGCCTGTCGATCACGTTCGCCAATGATATTGCCCGCAAGCAATTGATCTGGCTGGGCACCAGCGTTGACGAGTACCAGGCGCAGCAGTCGATCCGCACCTTCTTCAACCTGTCCAACCCGGAACGCCACTACGTCAAGACGGCAATGTCGATCTTGAATATGGGCTTCATGCGCGGGCTCAGTGCCGAGTACATGAAGGTGACTCCCGCGATCAACCAGTGGTTGGGCGAGTTGTTCGCAAAGGACCCGGTGCTCTCGACCCAGCCGGTCGCCCTGCTGCGTGAAATTGCGGCCGTAGGCTACCGCAACCCGCAGTTCGAAGCAGCCACCGGCATGAGCGATCCGCAGCGGAAGATGCTGGCTGCGCTTTGGCGGGAGTCCCCGATCAGCCTGCTGGGCCCGGAAGAAAAGTTGGCTACGATGGCCAGCCTATTGCATGTCGATGCGTCCGGCAGGTCCTTTGCCGGCGCCCTCATTCGCCGCAGCGGGCTAGCACCGGCCGACTGGCTAAGCCGTTACCTCGATGCCTACCTCATTCCGCTGGTGCATTGCCTGGCTGCCTATGATTTGGTGTTCATGCCGCATGGCGAAAACGTGATCATGGTGCTTGAGAACGGTGCTGTGAAGAAGGTCCTGCTCAAGGATCTGGGCGAAGAGATTGCCGTGCTCTCGGACCGGGTGGAACTCCCGGAGGAGATTCGCCGGGTACGCACCGGTGGAGATCCGGTATTGTCGGTCTTCACGGATGTCTTTGATTCGTTCTTCCGCTTCCTCGCGCCGCTGCTGGATGCCGAAGAACTGCTTTCCGAAGCAGATTTCTGGAAGACCGTAGTTCAACGGCTGCTGGATTATCGCGGGCAGCATCCGCAGTTCGCTGAACGCTTTGATCAGCTGGGACTTTTCGCGCAGAACTTCCCGCTGTCGTGCTTGAACCGCCTGCAGTTGCGCAACAACCAGCAGATGCTGGATCTCGCCGACCAGTCCGGAGGCCTGCTCTACGCAGGCGATCTGGAGAACCCGCTGGCCACCGCCCTCATTCCCGCTGGCTGATTTGCCAGCTTCCCCAGCATCGCGCCGTACAGTCATCGTGCGGCGCGATGCTTGCTATTTCCGCGGCTGTGCCGTGATCCTGCGTGCCAGCTCGCCAACCCCTGCGCCCTGAAGCCGCGGGAGGACCTGTTCCCTTCCGGCCATCGCCAGGACCAGATCCAGCAATTCGCCACGCACCTCGGGACCGTTCCCGCAACTGAAAGCGTCGTCCGCCGCCGACATCCGCAACCCCTTAACCAGGGTGCTGCTATTGACTGCGAAGTCCTTGGAGGCGAAGAATCCTGCCACCGCTCGCAGTGCCGTGGGTTCAGGCTGCAGGATCAGATCGAGTGCCTGGGCGATGTCCTGCCCGTGCACTACCACTTCGCCCAGCAAACCGGTCACCGAGTTCAGCGGGGCAATGGACTTGCTGGCAGAACGATTGAAATTATCCAGCGTTTGCCGGGCGCCGTCCCCGAGCTGCAGGCGCAGCAGCCGCTCGTTGTGCCGGTCGGCATTGAATCCGGAACGAGCCATATTCACCAGCCAGCGGGCGGTCGAGGTGGATCCGGCGGCCGCCAGGTGCGCCGCCACATCGCGGATCTGCCAGTTCTCGCACAACGATGGGGCGTTCCACTGCTCCGGCGCCAAGCTGCCCAGCAATCCTGCCAACCGCGCACGCTCGGCATGGACCAGCTCCCAATGCCATCTCGCATCCTTCATGGCGCCTCATCCCCATAGATCCAGTACCGGCTCAGCTTCCAGGAGCATACCGGATTTCCGGTTGCCCCATCTTGCCACTGGTCAAATGGCGGTTCTCCAAAGCCCCGAAAAATATCTGGAAAATCTTGGTACTAAGTACTGCTAAATACCGCTACTTAGTTGTACTTCCTACTTGTACTCAATGACACTAAGTAGAGAGGGGTGCACCATGGCCACACAGATGACCGAGATGCTCAAAGGCACCTTGGAAGGGATCGTCCTGGCGATCCTGGCCGAACGCCCGGCCTACGGATACGAGATCACCACGGAACTGCGCGAACGCGGCTTCACCGATCTGGCCGAGGGGACCATCTACGCACTGCTGGTGCGCATCGAGCAGAAAGGCCTCGTCTCGGTGGAGAAAGTCCCGTCCGAAAAAGGGCCTCCCCGCAAAGTCTTCACCCTCAACCCCAGCGGCAAGCAGCAGCTCGACGACTTCTGGACCACCTGGAACCTGCTCGTCTCCCGCATCAACAACCTCCTCCCCCACCCGAGCACCCCGCAGAAAGGGCACTGATCATGGTCGCCAAATGGATTGAAACTTTCACCGGCTCACTGGAGCAGAAGAAGCAGTACAGCAGAGCATGGCACGCCTCAAGACCCTGCCCCAGCCCTATGCCAAGGCCGCTGCAGGAGTGCAGCGCTACCTGCTGAACCAGAGCGGGATCACCGACGCCGAAACGATGATCTCCATGTATTCGGACCTGGCCGACCTCTTCGAAGGAGCAGCCGCCAACGGCACCGCGCTGCGCGAACTGCTTGGCCAGGACCCGGCGGAATTCGCCGACGACTTCGCCCAGGCCTACGGGGGCAAGCGCTGGACCGACAAGGAACGCACCCGCCTGGCCGACACCATTTCCGAAGCAGAGAACGAATCGAAGGAGCAATGACATGAATACCGCGTTGGCCCCGGAACCGGCCATCGAGGTCACCGGACTGGCCAAGTCATTCAAGAAGCTGCCCGTGCTGCGCGGACTGGACTTCACCGTGCAGCCCGGCAGCATCTTCGCCTTGCTCGGTTCCAATGGCGCCGGCAAGACGACGCTGGTGCGGATCCTGGCCACCCTCCTTCCCGCCGATGCGGGAACCGCCCGGGTCTGCGGAGCTGCAGTGCGCGAGAACCCGGTCCAGGTCCGCCGGTCGCTGGGCCTGACCGGGCAATTCGCCGCAGTGGACGAGGTCCTGACCGGGCGCGAAAACTTGCTGCTGATCGCGCGGCTGCTCCGCTTGAAGAATCCGCGGTCCATCGCCAACGGCTTGCTGGAGCGCTTCAACCTCTGCGACGCAGCGGACCGGCCCGCAGGAACCTACTCCGGCGGGATGCGCAGGCGCCTTGATATCGCCATGGGACTGGCCGGCAACCCGCCGGTGCTCCTGCTCGATGAGCCGACCACGGGACTGGATCCCCAATCGCGCCGCGAGACCTGGCAGGTGATCCGCGACTTGGCCGAGTCCGGCACCACGATCCTGCTCACCACCCAGTACCTGGATGAAGCAGAGCACCTGGCCGATCAAATCGCCATCCTCCACGAGGGCACCATCATCCACCAGGGCACGCTGGCCGAGCTCCAGGCCCTGCTGCCGCCGGCCACCACCGAGCTGGTGGCCAAGCGGCCGAGCCTGGAGGAGATCTTCCTGGAACTGATCGGCCACCACCAGCGAACCGAAGGGAGCAAGCCATGAGCATCGCGGCACTGCGGGAAACCAGAATCCTCACCGGGCGCTCGATGCGCCACGTTGTCCGCAGCCCCGACACCATCATCACCACGGCCATCACCCCGGTGGCCATGATGCTGCTGTTCACCTACGTTTTCGGCGGGGCTATCGGCACCAGCGCCACCGGACCGTATATCAACTACCTGCTGCCCGGGATCCTGGTCATCACCATCGCCTCCGGGGTCGCCTACACCTCCTACCGGCTGTTCCTGGACCTGCGCGATGGGCTGGTGCAGCGCCTGCGCTCCATGCCGATCTCCCGCTCCAGCGTGCTCTGGAGCCATGTGGCGACCTCGTTGGCGGCGAACCTCCTCTCCCTGGCGCTGGTACTGGGGGTCGCCCTGGCCATGGGCTTCCGCTCCTCCGCCTCCATGGCAGCGTGGATCGCCGTGCTCGCGCTGCTGTGCCTGGTGACCCTGAGCCTGACCTGGGTAGCGGTGCTTGCCGGCTTGAGCGCGAAATCGGTGGATGGCGCCAGCGCCTTCAGCTACCCGCTGATCTTCCTGCCCTTCATCTCCTCGGCGTTCGTTCCCACCGAGTCAATGCCCGGGCCGGTGGCCTGGTTCGCCGAGCACCAGCCGATCACTGCCATCGTCGATTCGCTGCGCGCCCTGCTGTCGCAAGGACCCGTGGGTTCCGAGCTCTGGATCGCCCTGGCCTGGCTGGCAGGCATCTTGATCCTGGCTTGGGCGCTGGCCACGCGGATCTACCGGAGCAAGACCTCCAGCTGAGCGGCGGGCGCTCCGCACGGGACGCGCGCCGTCTGCAACTGCCATGGAAAGCAGCGCAAGCCCCCGACTTGAACATTGTTCAAGTCGGGGGCTTTTCGTGTACATTGGTGCCAGCAATTGAACACCGTTCAAGAATGGCTGCACCTTGGCAGGCAGCCATCCAACCAGGCGAAGGAACCCATGAGCATCCCCGCGCAGCGCACCGACACCGCAGATTTCACCGAGCTGGCCGCACGCATCTCCGCTGGCCACCAGCTCACCGCAGCAGAGGCCCTCGGGCTGCTGGCCACCAGCGACGCGCAGACGTCGGCACTGGTCAGTGCGGCCGGGGTGCTGCGGCGCAAGCATTTCGGCAACACCGTGAAGGTCAACTACCTGGTCAACCTGAAGTCCGGCTTGTGCCCCGAGGACTGCACCTACTGTTCCCAGCGTCTGGGCTCCAAGGCCGAAATCCTGAAATACACCTGGCTCAAGCCCGGCGAAGCGGTGCGCCAGGCAGGTTTGGGCATCGCCGGCGGCGCCTCGCGGGTCTGCATGGTCGCCTCCGGCAAGGGACCCACGGACCGCGATGTGGAACGCGTCGCGGACATGATCGGCGCATTGAAGGAAGCGCATCCGCAGGTCGAGGTCTGCGCCTGCATCGGCATCCTGAAGCAGGGGCAGGCCCAGCGGCTCAAGGAGGCCGGCGCCGACGCCTACAACCACAACCTGAATACGGCCGAGTCCCTCTACCCGGAAATCTGCAGCACCCACAGCTTCGCCGAGCGCGTCTCCACCGTCCAGCAGTCCAGGTCCGCCGGCCTCTCCCCCTGCTCGGGGCTCATCGTTGGACTGGGCGAAACACCGGAGCAGCTGGTCGAGGCGATCTTCGCCTTGCGCGCACTGGAGGCCGATTCCATTCCGGTGAACTTCTTGATGCCTTTCGACGGCACTCCGCTGGAAGGCACCTGGAACCTGACCCCGCGCGCCTGCCTGCGGATCCTGGCCGTAGTGCGGCTAGCCTGCCCGGACAAGGAAATCCGGATGGCCGGCGGACGCGAAATGCACCTGCGTTCCTTGCAGGCCAATGCCCTGGAAGTGGCCAATTCGCTGTTTCTCGGCGACTATCTGACCAGCGAAGGGCAGGATGCGAAAGCCGACCTGGCGATGATTGCCGACGCGGGGTTCGTGGTGCTGGGCCAAGAAGGCCAGGACCCGGCGCAGCTGGCCAGGACGCTGCGCGAAGCCGCCGGCCATGCTTCGCGCCAGCCGGAGGATGCGGGCAACGCCGGGGCCAGCGGGTGCAGCGGATCGTGCTGCACCTCCGTTGCTTCCCCGGCCTGCGGCAGCGCCTCCTCGGGCTGCGGCACCGGCACGGCCGAACCGGTGCTCCGCCGCCGCGGCGCCGGGACCGGGGAAAGCCCGAACGCCTGATCGCCGCCATGCCGGCCTCTGCCTATGCCGAGAGGTCGGTGGGCAGGGTGAGAATCTCCGCGCCAGTTTCCGTGATGGCAATGGTGTGCTCGGTGTGCGCCGTGCGGCAGCCGGTGGCGCTGCGCAGGGTCCAGCCATCGCGGTCGGTCACCAGCTTGCTGGTATCGGCCATGACCCACGGTTCGATGGCCAGCAGAAGACCGGGACGCAGCGTGTACCCGCGTCCGCGGCGGCCATCGTTGGAAACGTGAGGATCCTGATGCATGGTGCTGCCGATGCCGTGGCCGCCGAATTCCATGTTGACCTTGTACCCTTCGGCGGTCAGCACCGATCCGATGGCGAAGGACAGGTCGCCGATCTTGGCTCCGGGACGCGCCTCGGCGATAGCCGCAGCCAGGGCGCGCTGCGTGGTCTCGATCATCTTCAGGTCTTCTGCACGCGCAGCCGTGCCGACAATGAAGCTGATCGCCGCGTCGGAGGCGATGCCTTTCAAGGTGACGGCCAGATCCAGGGTGAGCAAGTCGCCATCGGCCAGCTGGTAGTCGCGAGGCAGTCCATGGAGCACCGCATCGTTGACTCCCGTGCAGATGTAATGGCCGAAGGGGCCGCTGCCGAAGGACGGGGCGTAGTCGAGGTAGCAGGAGACCGCGCCGGCCTCCTCGATCATTTCCTTGGTCCAGGCGTCGATTTCCAAGAGATTGGTGCCGACCTGCACGCGGTGCTTGAGCGTATTGAGGATGTTTCCGACAAGGCGTCCGGTCTCGCGGGCGCGCTCTACTTCGCTGGCTGTGAGAATCTCGATCATTCCAATTACTATACCGGTATTTTAATACCGGTATAATGGTCTCATTATGGTCAGACTGCCGCTTACCGCCCGGGAAATCGAACAGGGCAAGAACCTCGGCGCGCTGCTTCGGCAGGCACGCGGCGAACGAACAATCCTCGACGTCGCGATCCAAGCCGGCCTCTCCCCCGAAACCCTGCGGAAAATCGAAACCGGCCGCGTCGCCACTCCCGCTTTCTCCACCATCGCCGCTGTCGCGGCCGCGCTGAGCCTATCGCTCGATGAGATCTGGTCAACCATCAACTCGCAGAATACCTGCGGCTCTCCAGCACTTCACCCCTCACAGCTATCGCACCGCTAATTCGCAGGGCCTGATCCCTTCTGCATGTACATGTTGACGCGTACATAACTAGTATGTACACTTTTTTGCGTACATGCACGCCTTTCGGAGTTAAGGAAATGAACGTGGCAAGCCGCCTCACTCGACCTCTAACCATTCCCTCCGAAGAGGAAATGGACCTATTCGAAATCATGGCCGCTCTGGCCGATCCGGTCAGGCGCGCCATCATCGCTCACATTGGCGCAACCCCCGGTGGCGCGTGCAGCAGCTCGGACTTTGGTGTCTCAAAGTCGGCACTCACCCGGCACTGGCGCATCCTCAGGGAATCCGGCTTGATCAGGCAAGAGGTTGATGGCACCCGGCACCGCAACTGGTTGCGCACCGAAGAACTGGATCATCGATTCCCTGGACTCATGGATACGGTTCGCCAGGAACTTGCCCGCACCACATAAAATTCTTCACCCTTAGATACCTCATCGACCACAAGATAAGAATTCGGAGCAACCCATGAGCACAACCAAGATCGGGATTATCGGTAGCGGAAATATCGGCCAGGCCATTGCTCGCCTAGCTGTGGCCGCTGGCGCCACCGTGGCCATCGCGAACTCACGCGGCACCGCCTCGCTCGCCGACGTGGTGGAAGAACTCGGCGACAACGCGCACGCGGCAACCGTTGCTGAAGCCGCTGAATATGGCGATATCGTCGTGTTGGCCATCCCGCTGTCGGCTTATTCGGACCTTCCAACCCAGGTGCTTGCCAACAAGACGGTCCTATCCACCGGCAACTACTACCCATCCCGCGACGGGCGCATAGAAGTTCTCGATTCCTTGAAGTCCACTACTGCGCAATTGGAAGCATCGCTCCTTCCCGGCGCCCGCATCACCAAAGCCTTCAACAACATCGTGGCGCATCACATCCCGCTTCTGGTCAATTCAGCTCCGAGGACCGCGTTGCCAATATATGGCGATGACCTTGCTGCCAAGACCGAAGTGCTGGAACTTGTCCAAGCGTTGGGCTTCGACACGGTCAATGCCGGAACCTTGGCTGATTCGTGGCGCGCCGAGCCCGAATCCGGTGGCTACACTCACGTCTACGCCCAAGATCCCGCTAATTTCTACTCCGCGCACCTTGCCGATCGCGGTCAGCCAGTGACTATCGCGCAGCTCGAAGAGGCGCTCGCCACTGCGCATCGAGCCGGCGTCGCCGCCCGCCAGTTCTAGCAGACCACGAGGCTAGGACTGGAATAACCATTCGAGACTACTTGTTGCCTCAAGCATGAAGAACATCGGATTCTTGTCCTTCGGCCACTGGACCGACCACCCGCAATCAGGCACCCGCACCGCCTCCGATGCCCTGCTGCAGGCCATCGATCTGGCGGTCGCCGCCGAGGAGCTCGGCGCGGACGGCGCCTATTTCCGCGTGCACCACTTCGCCCAGCAATACGCCTCCCCGTTCCCGCTGCTGGCTGCCATCGGCGCGCGAACCAGCCGCATCGAGATCGGCACCGGCGTCATCGACATGCGCTACGAGAACCCGCTGTACATGGCTGAGGATGCAGGCTCCGCCGACCTGATTTCCAATCGCCGCCTGCAGCTGGGCATCAGCCGTGGTTCGCCCGAGCAGGTCATTGACGGGTGGCGCCACTTCGGCTTCGAGCCGCGCGAGGGCGAATCGGATGCCGATATGGGCCGCCGGCATACCGAGCGCCTGCTCGAGGTGCTTTCCGGGGAAGGCTTCGCCGAGCCTAGCCCGAACCCGATGTTCCCCAATCCCCCGGGCCTGCTGCGCATCGAGCCGCATTCGGACACCTTGCGCGAACGCATCTGGTGGGGTTCCGGATCCAATGCCACTGCAGTGTGGGCCGCGAAGCTGGGCATGAACCTGCAGAGTTCCACGCTCAAGGACGATGAATCGGGCAAGCCCTTCCACGTCCAGCAGGCCGAGCAGATCCAGCTCTACCGCGACGCCTGGAAGGAAGCCGGCCACTCACGCGAACCGCGCGTCTCGGTGAGCCGCAGCATCTTCGCACTGACCGATGAGCGCGACTGGCAGTACTTCGGCCGTGACCGCTACAGCTCGGACCAGATCGGCAACATCGATGAGAAGACCCGTGCGGTCTTCGGCAAGTCCTATGCCGGGGAACCAGATGAACTGGCCAAGAAGCTGGCCGAAGACGAAGCCATCGCCGCGGCGGATACGCTCCTTCTCACCGTTCCAAACCAGTTGGGCGTGGACTACAACGCCCACGTCATCGAATCAGTGCTCAAGCACGTGGCCCCGCTGATGGGCTGGCGCTGAACCGGCTCATTCGTTACGCGGATCCCTTCCCCATTTATTCCATTGAGACCCACGCCACTAGGGTAGATCAAAAGACTTAGACATTTGCACGCAGAATCAGGGAGCAACTCATGAGCAAGCCATTGAACGTCGCCTTCATCAAGGCCAGCTGGCATGCGGATATCGTCGACCAGGCCCTGGCCGGCTTCAAGGCCGAGATGGATTCTTCCGGGCAGGAATACACCATCAATGTCGTCAGCGTACCCGGCGCCTACGAAATGCCGTTGCAGGCCCAGCGCCTGGCGAAGACCGGCAAGTACGATGCCGTGGTAGCCGCAGCCCTCGTGGTTGACGGCGGCATCTACCGCCACGACTTCGTTGCCCAGGCGGTAGTGGACGGCTTGATGCGGGTCCAGCTGGATACCGATGTACCTACTTTCTCGGTCAGCCTGACCCCGCACCACTTCCACTCGAATGATGAGCACCAGGGCTTCTACTTCGAGCATTTCCTGAAGAAGGGCGCCGAGGCGGCCCGCGCGGTTCAGGCCGTGGCGGCTATCGAGCTCTAGGGAATACGCGAAAAACAGGCGTGCCGCCGTGAACGCCGTTGTCAACGGCCAAGGCAGCACGCCTGTTCCTATTCAGGACCAAGCCCTAGGCGCGATCTACAAATGCCTTATTTCGCGCTTTCCTTGCTTCCATAATGCAATATCCAAAATTCGTAATAACGACAAATGAGGTTGGCCGGCCTCAGCCCTGATCGCTCTGAGCTTGTCTACAAATTCCGCGGCCTCGGAAGAACCGTCGTGGAAGGCGGAGTACCAAACGATCCATTGTTCTCCACTGCCTTCGATCCCGGCAACTGCTTTGACAACCGAATCGTAAACCGGAATCAAGTCCGGCCGCTTGCGAGCCATGATCTTGCTTGCCGTGGTTTGGCCGACCTTCCAAGGGTCTTCATGTTGCCGTAGAAGCGACCACAATTTATCCGCAGGCGATCCCTCATCGAGATATTTCTCGAATAATTCTGGCATCAAATTCTCGAACTTCAAGTCCTGCGGAATCTGGGACAGCAATTCGCTGATTTGCTCGGCTAGCGTTTCGAGGATTCCCAAGGAAGCCTGCGCTGGCACGTCAACGGAGAGCATCGATACCGCCACCAAGTCGGTCGCAGTGATTCGATGTGGATCAGTATCGACACCTTCACCAAGAGTTTCAAAGCGCGATCCAGAATACTTGGGCCGACCGTTTCCCATGGTCCCGAAATAGTCCCTTACATCTTCTACCGCAGTGCTGAAGTCTACTTTTGATCGAAGTTGCATTTACGCTGACCCCCATTGTTGGTTGAAGATTTGATTATTTCACCGTACCTGAAAGTACCGACAAGTTGGGCTCTCAGCCATGATTCGGGAAATCAGTCGTCGCCTATTTGTCCCTCATCCTTCGTACGCTCTTTACATGATTGATTTCAATAATTCCTCTGTCTTCAAATTGGGCCCATGGGACCTTTCACAAGTCGCACCGGAGATCGTACCCATGATGGTCACTGGCGAAGAGCTACTAAGCGCTTTCAAGGGTGCACGCGACTACGTGGTCTTCAGCAACAAGAGACTCATCGCCGTCAATGTGCAAGGCATGACCGGCAAAAAGCGGGATTACACCTCGTTACCGTATTCGAAAGTCCAGTCGTTCTCCGTTGAAACAGCTGGAACCTTCGATCTGGATGCGGAGCTGGACCTGTGGTTCAGCGGGTTGGGCAAAGTTCGTCTGGAGTTCAAGGGCAAAGTTGATGTCCGGGCCCTCTCTCAGCTCATCGCCTCCTACGTGCTCTAGCAAGACAGCACGCCTGTTCCTATTCAGGGCGAGACCGCTGGCTGCTACCAAGCCTCGCGCGGGCTGAGCCGGGCTGCTGCCATTGATGCACCCAGAATGATGGTGCGCATGAAGCGTTCGGCCGCTTCGATCAGCAGCCGTTCCCCGTCATCCACTGCTTCTTGCAGCGTCATCGGGATCGGCATGATCGAGGCAATGGCGTCAATTCCGATATCGTGCACGTCTCGGCAGCCGCGGCCCAGAGTTCCTGCCAGGGCCACTACCGGCACCCCATGCAGCGCCGCGCGCCGCGCTACCTCCGCCGGCACCTTGCCCTTGGGCGTCTGGAAGTCGATGGCGCCTTCTGCGGTGATGACCAGATCCGCTCCGCGCAGCATCGAGTCCAGATCGATGCCGGCCAAGCCCGAGTCCAGGATCGCCTCGAAGCGAGGCAACAGCACCGCCCCCACCGCCGCCAAGCCAGCGCCCAGCCCGCCCGAAGCACCCGTCCCCGGGGCCAAAGCGAAATCCGTGGAGCGCGAGGACTCCAGCGCATCGCGCCGCAGGATCGAGGCCCAGCGTTCGAAACCTGCTGACATGATTTCGACCTGTTCCGGAGTTGCCCCCTTCTGCGGACCGAAAACGCGGGCCACTCCGCGCGGGCCGGTCAGCACATTGTGCGGGTTCAGCGCCATGGTGATCCGGACATTCCCGGCAGCCAGGGCCGGGTGCAGGCCGGACAGATCCAACCGGTCCACCGATCCGAGGTCGTTGCCGCCGGCCTTGACCTCATGGCCGTTGGCATCAAGGATTCGTGCACCCAGCGCCTGCAATGCCCCCATGCCGCCATCCGAGGTACCCGAATCGCCGCAGCCCACGAGGATCTTGGAGGCCCCGGCATCAATGGCGGCCGCGATCAGCTCGCCCACACCGTAGCTGGTGGTGGTTCCCGGATCCCGCTGGTCGCGGGGAACCAGCCGCAGGCCCGCAGCGGCGGCCATTTCGACGACTGCCGTTCCGGCCGCTTCGCCACCGAGCATGGCGTAGTGGGACTCGACTTGCTGTCCGACCGGACCGGTGACTGCCATTGGCACCAGGTGGCCGCCGGTAGCGCACGCCAAGGTTTCTGCGGTGCCTTCGCCGCCATCGGCGATGGGCACTGCCTTGACCGTGGCTCCGGGCAAGGCCCGGCGAACCCCGGCGCCGATGGCCGCCGCGACTGCCGCCGCGTCGAGGGATTCCTTGAATCCGGAAGGGGCGACCAGGATGCGTTGTGGAAGTGCGTGTGCCATGATTCGTTGTCCTTTTCAGTGAGGATGAATGCGATGAGATGTGAAGCTACGAGGTGGTTCAGAGAAACAGCGGCAGTCCCATGGCCGGCCAGATCCAGAAGGCGAAGACCAGGACCAGCAGGACCATGAGCGGTCCGAGCACCGCGCTCAGGCGCAGCAGGTCTGCCGGCTTATAGGTTTCGATGCCCTCGATCTCGGAGAACAGGTTCACCGGCTTCGCGCTGCTGGTCAGTGTGTGGCAGAAACCGGCAGCGGCGGTGGAAGCCAGGGCAATGGCTACCGCGTTGACCCCGACGCCCGGGGCCAGCGAGACCACCAGCGGAATCAGCACCGCTGAGCGGGCCGAACGAGACTGGATGACCAGATGCGCCGCGGCAGAGACCACCACCACGAGGACGGTGAAGACCCAGGGTGCGGCAGCGCCGAGCTGCTCGACGGGGCCAAGCACCTTGCGGGCCAGCCATTCGGCGGCTCCGCTTCCGGCGAGCGCCGTGCCCAGGGTGAGGGTCGCGGCCATGAAGATGAGCATCGACCACGGCACCGCCTTCAATGCCTTGGCCAGGCCTACAGAGCCATATCCCGGGCTGACTACCAGCAATGAACCAAGCAGGGCCACGATGGCGGGATGGAGCTGGTGCAGGGGCTCGGTGCACCAGAGCACCACCACAGCCGAGACCAGCAGCGCTGCCCTGGATTGCCCCACCGTGAGCGGACCCGAGAGCGGCACCGGCGAATACTGCTGCAGCCGCTCGATGCCCACCGCCAGCGGTTCTGCGCGGTCCTCCTTGCGGGTGAACATCCACAGCACCAGCTCGGCGCACAGATGGGAGGAAACGAAAGCCAGCGGCAATCCGTAGACCAGCCAGCCGGCGAAGGAGAATCCTTCATGGCCCGCGGTGGCGAGGATCTGGCTCGTGATCAGGTGCGCTCCGGCGCCCAGATAGGATGCCACTGCCGAAAGCAGGATAACCGAGGGGAAAACCAGGGACAGGGCCAGGACGATGCGGCGGCGATCCACCAGCGCCTTGGCCAGGGCAATGAAGACCGGAATGGCCAGGGCCGCGCGCCCGGAAGTGGACGGCACCGCGAATGCGGTAGCCACCAGCACGCCGGTAGTCAGGTGGATCAGCTGCCGCGGGGTGTTCGCCCCTGCGGCTATCCATGCTGCGGCGCGGGTAGCCAGTCCCGTGGCGGTGATCCCCGCCGCGATCACGAAGGCGGCCAGCAAGAGCCAAATGGTGTCTTCTCCCAGCGAGGAGAACAGGTCGGCTTCGGGCAGCACGCCCATGAGCACCAGCACCACTGCTGCGCCCAAGGCGATAAAGGTATCGCCTACTGGCGAGAAGACCCAGAGCCAGATGGCCAAGGCGAAGACCGCCAGGGTCAGGGCCCCTTGGCCTGGCAATGCCTGCACTGTCCCCGCATCTGGGCCGAAGGCTCCATAGGCGCACCAGCCGAGAAAGCCCAGCAAGACCAGTGCGGCGATGATTCGCGCTGCGTTCTGCTTGCTCCACCGGTTTCGTGCCGCACCGGCGTTGCCCTGTTCCGCGGCCTGGTCCATGGAGCGCTGGGCGGTGTAGCGGAATCCCGAGCGTGGCGCGGTTGGCTTGATGCTCATGACTCACCGCCCAGGCTGCTGGCCATGGATTGGGCGAATTCTTCTTCGCAGCGGATGCCTTGTCCGGCATCAGCTTGCGGGAGGGAAAATCCGAAACTTGTTCCGTTGCCGTTTCCGGATTCCACCCAGGCCGTGCCGCCGTGGGCTTGCGCGACCGCTTTCACCACGGCCAAGCCCAAGCCCATGCCGGATCCCTGCTGGCCGGCTTCCGGGGCACTGCGATAGTTTTCCAGCAGGGCACGGGCCTGGTCCGGGTCCAACGCCGGTCCATCGTTGGCAACCCAGAAGCTGGCCATGCCCTTTGCTGCGGCAGAACCGATCCGGATGCTTTCTCCATCCTCGGTATGCGCGACGGCATTTTGGATCAGTTGGTGCATGGCCTGGGCAACGCGCAGCGGATCCAGCCACGCCTGGGCCTTGGCAGACTCGGCTATGCGGAATCGGCGGTCCGGGTGGGCGCCCGGGCGGGCGGCTGCCGCGGCAACGTCCGCCGTGACTTCGCCGACGGGCACCATTCGGCGCTGGATGAAGTCCGGGTCCGAGCTTTGGGCCAGCAATTCCAGGTCGGCAAGCGTCTGCCCCATCAGTGAAATGTGCGCCTGCGCGGTGCTGATGATCCTGCCGCGTTGCTTCCGGGGCACCTCTTCCTCGTTGAGCTTCTGCAAGGCAGCTGCCATCTTGCGTTGCGGGCTTCCCAGGTGCTCTCGTGCTTCGGCGATGAAGTGGCGTTGGGCCAGATGCGAAGCTTCAACCCGGTCAAGCATCGCATTCAGTGTCCTGGCCAGCTGCGCCAAGTCGTCGCGTCCTTCAACCGGAACGCGGGCCGAGAGGTCATTGGCGCTAATCGAGGCGGCGGTTTCGCTCATGGTGCGGATGGGACGCATGATCTGCCCGGCTGCCAACCAGGCGATCCCCGCGGTCAAGGCCAGTCCCCCGGCGGCCACGCCGAAGAGCATGGTTGCCTGCCGGTTGGCTTCTTCCTGGGCCCCGCCAATGAAGTGCGCGACGACCAGATGGGCTTGGTGCCCCGCCCCGCTGGCTCCGGAGGCATCCTTGGCCTCGGCCTTCGCCCAGCGAACCGTCCCGTGGTTGCTCTCCAGGATTCCGGAGGTCTTCGCGTCATCGAGAATACGGCCCAGGAGCACGGGGTCATCAGCCAGCCAGGTCCCGGCCTGGTTGGCTGCGGTGCCTGCGGTGAGCACCCGTCCATTGGCCTGCGCGAGAATCGCTTCGCCGGCCATCGGCTGCTGGCGGGCCAGATAGCGTTCCATCAATTCACCGATCGAGGAAAACGGGCGAGCTGTCTTCGGGTCCAGTCCCTCGGCGGCGAAGGTCCGGAACTCCTCGATTTCCTGCGCGATGCCCACGTTGGCAGCTTCGGCTACCTGGCCGGACATGATCGAACGCATCGAAACCGTTACGGCCAGCAGGGCCAGTGCAGTAGTGAGCACGATCCACCCGACAATGCGCAACCGTGCCGACACCGTTGATCCCTGGTGCTCATGGATATCAGCCATTGCCGATCAGCTCCTCAGCTTGCGCTTGTGCAGCAGCGGGCTCGGGAGCCGGTGAGAGCTGGACAATGATTGGCTGCTGATGCGGGATGGGCGGATTGGCCTTGTCGGCAAGTGCCTGGCTGGCGCCGGCCAGTCCCGCTGGCACGGCCAACACCATGAGGATGAGAAGTATGCGGCGATTCATGCTTTGAACATTAAAAGACCCTTGTGAGGAGCGCATTAGGCGGTGGTGAGAGGATTATGGCGCGTCCATGAGAAGCAAATGAGAGCGAGCGAATCGCCCCGGGTTCTCGCGTATTTCCGAGGTCCGGCAGCGCGGGGAATTCCTTGAAAATTTTCCCGATCTTCCTATTTCCGGTGTTCATGTTGTGGTCGCAATCCGCGAGCTGCGGGCTTCCTCGCCGCCAGGGCAAAAGAAAAGAGGTTCCGCCACCCCTGATGGGATAGCGGAACCTCTGCGAATTCGAGCTACTTCGCAGCCCAGAGCACCGAGTCGTCAGTTAACGAGAGCGTTTCGCTCATGCGGATTTTCGCATCTGCCACGGCCTCGGCCGGCACGTCGAAGACCACCTGGTAGCTTCCCTTCCCGCCCTTGGCCAAGGTAGGAACGTCCATGCCCGGCTTGGCGGTGATCGCAGTCGCGCTGCTGGTGCTGTAGATGCTTGCATCCGAGCCCACCAGCTCTGGATTAAGGTCCAGCCATGCGTCGCCTTCTTCTTCTCCGTTGTAGACAACAGAAAGGTCCACGAGGACATACTGGCCTTCGGCCTCCTGGTTGAACTCATTTGCCTTGGCGATCTGTGCGCCGGCATCCAGGTTCACCGCACTGACATTGACCGAATACTCGCCAACAGCAGCGGCCTGCCCCAAGGCCAATACCTGTGTTTCGTCTTCGGCTTGCTCGATGATCTCAGCCGGTGCCGCCACTTCGCCGTCGGAAGCGTCGGCAATGCCGTTGGCGACCTCGTCGATCGCCTTCACATAGGCTGCCTGGGTGGCGAACACAAAAACGATGGCTACGATGGCGATGATGCTCGATGCAACGCCCAAGCCCTTGCTGCCACGGCGCTTGGAAGCGACAATGAGCGAGACGATGCCCAGTACCAGAGCAATGAAACCGAGCACGGCGGCAAAGTTGTTGACGATCGGTACCCAGCACAGGGCCAATGCAACGATGGCCACGACCAGGGCCGCAATGCCCAGGCCCTTGCCAGCTGAGCTCTTGGCAGGCGGTGCCGGTGGCACCATGTTCGGATCGACCGGATTTTGTACAGACATGAAAGCTTCCTTCGAGTGAAGACGGCGCCACGCTGGCGCCGAGGCGGATATCAACCCAAGCGGATGAGGACTTCGGCCGAAAAGAGTCTTTGTTGACTCTTCAAGAATCATGCCAGTGCCTACCGGCAATTTAGCTTGCCCCGGATTCGGCTCCAGCCGAGCTGCCCAAGGCAGCTGCAGTTTCCGGAAGCCAAGTGCGGGCGATTGACGTGCACCATTCGGGTGTTCCAGCAGGTGCATCTGGCCCGCGGACCGATGCCTGCGATTCTCCCGGGAATTTTCCTGCGCTAGGCGGGCCCGTTGGCAAAACCTGGGTGATTCATTACAGAATGCACTTATGGCCACTTCCCTTGAACACTCCCCGGGCCGCAGTACATTGCGCTATGTGCGCCTCATGCTGCTCGCGGTGCCCCTGCTCCTTGTCGTTGCCATCGTCATCTATGGCATTGCCAACCAGCGCATTGAAGACTCCCTGAGTTCCTATTACCTGGGTCCAGCACGGGACTTGTTCGTTGCGATGCTGGTGACTACCGGAGTGCTGCTCGTGGTTTACACCGGAGACGAGCTGGAGGACTATGCACTGAATTTGGCCGGCTTCTACGCCATGTTCGTCGCCTTGGTTCCCACCAAGCTGGGTGAAACGCTGGCGCAACTGCCCCTGGGCGAGCAGAGGCGGCTCATCTTCTCCGTGCAGGTATCGGTTATTGCGATTCTCGTCGTCAGCTCGGTATTCATCTGGCTGGGAATCAGGACTAGCCGCGCTCCGCACCGCGCGCTGTTCCACAGCACCGCGACCGAAGCGCTCGGTTTGCTGAGCACCCTGCTCCTGGTCGGCTTTGTCCTGCTGCTGCTGTGGCGGACCGTTGAAGGCAAGCAGTTCGCCGGCGTGCATGCCAGCGCTGCATTCCTGCTGATCTTCTCCATGGGCATCGCCATCGCCAGCCACCTGGACCACAAGCCGCTGTGCGCGATGGACACCAGCGGAGGCAAGAAGCTGCACTACGCAATCATCCTGGTGCTGATGCTCATCGGATTGATTGCCTGGCCGATCCTGCTGGCCGCGGGCATCCAGGAGGCCCTATTCATTGTCGAATGGTTCGAGATCAGCCTTTTCTCGTATTTCTGGTATCTGGAATCCCGGCGCTTGTGGAACCCGGTTCCCTGAGTCCGCTAGGCAAAATACCCGCCGCTGGTCCGGCAACTGGCCCCTGCTACCTAACTCGGCTTTTTCCTGGCGAGGCTAGTCAGGGCTAGGTGCCAGAATTCCGGTTTCAGGCGAAAATAAAAGGTTCCGACTCGCGAATGCGAGCCGGAACCTTCTTGTAAGCTCCTCCAACTGGACTTGAACCAGTAACCCTTCGATTAACAGTCGAATGCTCTGCCAATTGAGCTATGGAGGATTGCAACGAGATATAACTTTACCCAAGATTCCCGCGAATGCAAAATCGGGATCCTAGGTTCCGCGAAGGATCCTCCGGCGCATCTCCAGTTCCATCAGTTCCCGGTTGATCTGGGCATATTCTTCGCCTTCGGGTGCCATTTCAGCACGCTGCAAGCGGCCGATCAACTCAGCCTTGCGGTGTGTGATTTGAAGCTCAATCAAGCCGTTGATGATGTCGGCGCAGTAGCGGTTCAGGCTATGTTCGTCAGATGCCGGAATGCTGGTCACTGCGAGTTCTGAAACGAAGCTGCGCAACTGCTCGGGGACTTCGTCGCGAATGACTTCAACCCAGGAGGTCGCCGACGCGCCTGCGCTGGACGCGGCAACGACGCCATCGTGGACAGCAGAGTGCGCCGGGGCCAGGAAGCGAGCCTCGTAGAACGCCTGCCATTGCTCGTCCTTCAACCGCTGCGGCTGCTGGATCACCACTTCCAGGGCCTGTCGTTCAAGGCGCATCACCGGGTCGCGGTGATCCGGGCGTTCAAAGGCCGCCGCCGGGATTGCCTGTTCAGCCTCCCCCGGTTGCGGGTGTGGTGCCTGCAGGTCTGCGTTCTTCGGCAACCGGGCGCGTTTGATGGAGGCGCCCACCGAGCGGTTGACGTCCTCATTATTCATTCCCAGCCAGCCGGCAAGCTCACGGGCATATGCCGGACGAATGGCCGAGTCGCGGATCTGCGCAACGATCGGAGCGGTCTGGCGCAAGGCCTGGACACGTCCTTCAACGGTGTTCAGATTGAATTTCTTCAATTCGGCACGGATGGCGAATTCAAACAGCGGACGCTTGAGCTCGATGAGCTCGCGTACAGCTTCGTCTCCGCGGTGCAAACGCAAGTCGCACGGGTCAGCACCGGTTGGTTCAACACAAACGTAAGTCTGGGCAATAAATCGCTGGTCTTCTTCGAAGGCGCGCAGCGCGGCCTTCTGGCCTGCGGCGTCACCATCGAAGGTGAAGACGACTTCGCCACCGGTGCCGTCATCCTGCAGCAGGCGACGGGCAATCTTGATGTGGTCCGTGCCGAAAGCGGTACCGCAGGTGGCTACCGCGGTGGTGATGCCAGCCAGATGGCAGGCCATCACGTCGGTGTAGCCTTCCACCACAACGATCTGGCGGCTCTTGGAAATCTGCTTCTTGGCCAGGTCCAGGCCATAGAGGACCTGGGATTTCTTGTAGAGCTGGGTCTCCGGGGTGTTCAGATACTTCGGGCCCTGGTCATCCTCGTAGAGCTTGCGTGCACCGAAGCCGATGGTGGCACCAGACAGGTCGCGGATCGGCCACATGACACGTCCGCGGAATCGGTCATAGATTCCGCGGTTGCCCTCGGAGAACATGCCCGTCAGCTTCAGCTCATCATCAACGAAGCCCTTGGAGCGCAGGTGCTTGAGCAGCGAATCCCAGCCCTTGGGCGCATAGCCCACGGAGAATTGGGCTGTGACTTCCTGGTCAAAACCGCGACCGGCAAGGAACTCGCGGCCGGCGGCTCCTTCCTCGGTAGCCAGCTGCGCGCGGAAGAATTCCTCGGCGACCTTGTGCGCGTCGACCAGGCGCTGGCGCTTGCCGTAGTCTTCGCGGCGCGGTCCCGGTCCCCCGTCTTCATAGCGAAGCTCGTAGTTGATCCGGGCAGCCAGAAGTTCCACAGTTTCGGTGAACGACGAGTGGTCCATTTTCTGGATGAAGGCGATCACGTCGCCGGACTCGCCACAGCCAAAGCAGTGGAAGGTTCCTAGCTGCGGGCGAATATGGAAGGACGGACTGCGTTCGTCGTGAAAAGGGCACAGGCCCTTGAACGAGCCAATGCCCGCGGATTTGAGCGTGACATAGGATTCGACGACCTCACGGAGGTCGGTGCGGTTACGCACCTCGTCGATATCTTCACGCTTGATCAGCCCTGCCATGATTCCCTTCTAGAACAACTTTGCGTCAGGGGCTTCGCCCTTAACCAGATACGAGTGCCATTCGGTGGCTGAGACGTCAGTGAGCGAGGCGACCTGGTCAATCACCACACGCAGCTGGGCCGCTTCATCAGCGGCGTCTTCCCAGTCAGCTGCGAAGATCGGCTCCAGATTATCCCGGCCCGTTTCAAAGAGCAGTTCGACCAGCTCGGTCAGCAGCGTGCGCTGATCCAGGTAGAGCGGCTGGCGCACTTCCGAAGCCATCACGTAGCTGGCCGCGATGCCCTTCATCACGGCAATCTCGTGTTCGGTTTCCTCGGGCACAATCAGGTTCGCGTTATAGCGGGTGAGCTTGCCTTCCCCGAAGCGTGCCCGGGTGGCATCCATTGCGGCGGCAGCGAAGCGGCCAATGAATTGGCTGGTCATGTCCTTCAGCGCCGCCATGGAACGCCGTGAGCCGTCAAAATGCGAAACCCACTCATCGCTGATTTCCAGGCGGCGCAACGCCGCATCGATGTCGGCCTCCCCAGTGGTCGGCAAGTACCAGTCCTTGGTCACCTGCAACGCACGCTCGCGCTGCAGATCCTGCTTGAGCCAACGCAGCTGCAGCTTGCCGCCGACAATTGCGTCTTCCACGTCATGAACCGAGTAGGAAATGTCATCAGCCAAGTCCATGACCTGGCCTTCCATGCAGACCGCTCCGGCGGTGGCCTCCGGGACATTGCGCAACCAGTTGAAGACGGTGGCGTCATCCTCGTAAACACCGAACTTCCTGGTTTTCTTGCCGTTGACCTCTGGCGCATCGGTTTTCAGCCACGGGTACTTGCACGCTGCATCCAGCGAGGCCCGCGAAAGATTCAACCCGGCCGAATGCCCGTTGTGCCGGAAAGTCTTGGTTTCCAAGCGAGTGAGCAAACGCAAGGTCTGGGCATTGCCCTCGAATCCGCCAATGTCCTTGGCTGCCTTGTCCAGCGCCTTCTCGCCGTTGTGGCCAAAGGGCGGATGACCCAGGTCGTGCGCCAAGCAGGCGGTGTCGACGACATCCGGATCGCAGCCAAGGGCCGCACCGAGCTCGCGGCCCACCTGGGCCACTTCCAATGAGTGGGTGAGCCGGTTGCGCACGAAGTCATTCTGGTTCGGTGCCACTACCTGGGTCTTGGCGCTCAAACGGCGCAAGGCGGAGGAATGCAGCACGCGGGCACGGTCCCGCTCAAAGGCAGTACGGTAGGACTTCTTCGCTGGTTCAGGCACCCACCGCTGCTGGTCGGCTTCGGTATATCCGGGGATCTGAGTCATAGTTCCTAGTCTAGTAACTCTTTGCCGGCATTGAGGAGTTATCCACTAGTGGCGTAGCCGTGGCTATTCCGGGGTGGCTAGCCGCCGGAGATATCCAGCTCAGCGGCCTTGATCATTTCGCGGTGGGCATCGCTCATCACGCGGTTATCCAGCCAGCCGTCGGGGACGTGCGTCTTCTTCGGGTGGCCCGCACGTCCGCGGGTGCCTTCTGCGGCACCCCCCGGGTATGGCAGGTCCAGATCCAGCTGGTCCAGCAGTTCGCGCAGCACTGCCAGGGATGGCACCTGGGCCAGCTGCGAGCGGATTTCGCCGCCTACCGGGTAGCCCTTGAAGTACCAGGCAATGTGCTTGCGGATATCGCGCATGCCCTTGCCCTCGTCCTCGAAGAATTCGGCCAGCAGTTCGCCATGGCGGTATACGGTGTCAGCGACCTTGCGCACGCCCGGGCGGAAACGGTCTTCACGGCCCTCGAAGGCCGCCTGCAGGTCGCCGAAAATCCATGGCCGGCCCTGGCAGCCACGGCCTACCATGACGCCGGCGGCACCGGTCTGCTCAACCATTTCAATGGCGTCCTCGGCACTGAAGATATCGCCGTTGCCCAACACCGGCATGTCATCCATGGCTTCGCGCAGGGTGGTGATCGCGTCCCAGTCGGAGTGCCCCGCGTAGTACTGGCCGGCGGTGCGCGCGTGCAAGGTGACTGCGGCCGCACCGTGGTCCCGGGCAATTTTCGCTGATTCCAGGTAGGTCAGGTGGTCCTTGTCGATGCCGATGCGCATCTTCACGGTCAGCGGGATATCGCCCTTGGCGGCCTCTGAGGTCGCGGCTTCGATGATGGAGGTGTAGAGATCCGATTTCCAGGGCAGGGCCGAGCCGCCGCCCTTGCGGGTGACCTTTGGAACTGGGCAGCCGAAGTTCAGGTCAACGTGGTCCGCCAGGTTTTCGTCAACCACCATGCGCACGGCAGCGCGCACGGTGCCGGGGTCCACGCCGTAGATCTGGATGGAGCGGATTTCCTCGTCGGGATCGTGGGAGATGATGCGCAAGGATTCGGGGTTGCGTTCCACCAGTGCCCGGGCGGTCACCATTTCGGTCACGTACAGCCCGCCGCCGTATTCGCGGCAGAGGCGGCGGAAAGCGCGGTTGGTCACCCCAGCCATCGGAGCAAGAACCACCGGGGTATCAATGGTCAGCTTGCCCAGCTGCAATGGAGGCAGCTTGAGGGTCGGGGTGTTGGTTGGCGCATCAGTCAGGGTCGTCACCCATCCATTATCCCGCACGAACGCAAAACAGTAACTGAGATCTTCATCAAATCTTGATGCCGAGGCGCTGGATTATTGTCCTGATGTGGACCAAAATGATGCAATGACAAGTAAATTTTCGGCGGCGCGGGTGGTTTTGCTGGCCCTTGCCGCCGCCATTGTGGCTTTGGTTATATCCGCATTGCTCGTGGTTTCGCTGCGTTCGGCACCAGAGGTCCACGGGGAGAACACCCCGGAAGGGGTCGTGCAAAGATATCTGATGGCTTTCGAGGCCGAGGATTTGCCGGCCATGCAGCGCCACACCATTGAAGGCCAATCCAGGATGCTGTGCTCTCCCGAACCCTATGCCCCGCAGCCACTTGATGTGCAGCTGCTGCGCAGCACCGTCGGGGAGTCCAGTGCTACCGTCCGCACCAGGTTCAATACCCGCGACGCCCAATTCCTGCCCTTGGGGAATCTCTCCTCATATGAAGAGGCCTTCGAGCTGCGCAAGGTCGATGGAACCTGGCTGATTGACCGCATGCCGTGGCAGGTCGGCCTGTGCACCGCCGAGGAGATGGGTTACTGATGGCCGCAACCGCCCCGGCGTTCCACGTGCAAAGCAGCAGCGTGCTGCGTCCGGTGATCCTCCACGGCTTGCTGTTCGTGCTGTTGATGGTCTCGGCTACGGGTCTGTCTACGTTCTTTACCGCGCTCTTCCATGGTTTCGATTCCTTGCTGGTCAGCACCGAGCAGCTGGCGATGGCCTTCACCTTCACCCTAGTTGGAATCCCCTTGGCCTGGTTGTTGTGGCGTTCCATCCGCAAGCGCCTGGCCCGGCCGTCGGCCTTCGACTCAGCCATCTGGTCCTTGCAGGCCTCCGCCGCGTACCTTGCCACCCTGGCTGCCAGCAGCTGCGCCGCGCTGGCGTTCCTGGCGGGACTTGTTTCCGCAGCCCGCGACGGGGCATGGCAGTCGACGCTGGCGGTGGCCTTGGGCTGGGGCACGGTGTGCGCCTGGCAGCACCGCCAAATTACTTCATCGCGTACTGCACCACGGCAATTCGCCCAGCTGGCGGCCACCGTGGGAAATTACTTCAGCATGGTGCTCTTCGCGCTTTCGCTGGTTGCCACGCTGACGGTCGCGTTGGAAATCCTGTTCGTGCCGGAAAATACGCTGGTGGGTCCCACCGGCATGCCGAATCTGCTGATGGCGCTGGTCTGGCTGGCCGGTTCCTCGGCCCTGTGGTTCTGGCATTGGAAACTGCGCAGAGTCCAGATGATGTCCAATCTCCTGAACAGCATCCTGCTGGTTGTATTGGGCCTGGCCGCACCGGCGTTGGCGTTCCTGCTGGCGATCGCCGAGCTGGTTTCCTGGGTGTGGCCGCAGGCATGGACGGCGCAGGAACGCACCGACCTCTTCCTCGACGGCGGTCCAAGCCTGCTGGCCATCATCGTGGCGGCCGCGGTTCTCTGGATTTATCACCAGTCCCAGCTGCGTTCCGGGCTGCACCCTGCCGCCGTGGTTGGCGCAGCGCACCTGGCGCTGAGCGGTGTCAGCCTGGCCGTGCTGGCTACCGGTCTGGGCATGGTGGTCAATGCGCTCTTCGCAGCACTGGGGTCCAGCGTCTCGGTGGGCTACTCCGCGGGTTTGCTGGGCCATGGTCTCGGCTTGCTCGCCTTCGGAACCGCCGCATGGCTTTGGTACTTCAAGCCCTGGAAGCCCTTCCCGGCAGACTCGCGCAGCGCCTATTTGGTCCTGTTCTTCGGAGCCAGTTCCGTCGTCGCGCTGGTTTCCCTGCTGGTCTTCGGGTACCGGATTTTCGAGTTCTACCTGGAACCCGATTCTCGTCTTGATTCCCTCCTGGACACCGTTCGCGGCCCGCTGGGCTGGCTGGTTGCGACCGCTGCCGTGGCCGGCTACCACTTTGCGCTGTGGCGTTCGGATAAGGATTCCAGAGCCGGTTCTTCTGGAAAATCCATTGCCTCTCAGGGGGCGATAACACGTCGAGCAGTGGTAATCGTTGGCCCGGCGCCTTCCGAGCCGATGGCGGCTCAGCTCAAAGCGCGCCCGGAGCTAGCGGTGACGTGGATGGCTTCGTCCGGCCCTGCGCTGGACGACCGGGCCGAGGTGTCGGTGCTGGCGCGCATCGAGGAATACCTGGCAACTCATCATGACTCCTTCATGGTCCTTGCCGAAGCTGACGGGTCGGTGCGTTTTATCAATCTCGCCTAGTCGGAACGCATTCATCACCAATCTGTAAATAGGTTCGTCTATTGTGACTTATTTTGCCCTAACCTAAAAACATCATGGTAGTGTGACTTTTTGTGCTCGCGATTCAGTGAGTGTTCCCTAATTACGGAAAGTCGCATGACCCTCCTTGCGCCGCATCAACCCACCAACAAGTCCGATCGAACCAAAGCCGCCCATGGATCAGCAGGATTGGCCGCCAGCAATGCTTGGAAGTCAGCGGCGATGGCCCTGTGCCTCGGTTTGCTCGCAGTCGCCCTCTTCGCGTCTTTGGGCATTGGAGCAAAGGCTATTGCACCGCTGGCTGCCGGGCAGGCGCTATGGGGAATTGGCACACCTGAAACACTGGTGATCATCAACGAGCTGCGCCTGCCGCGCACCGCGATTGGGCTCCTGGCAGGAATGTCCCTGGCTGTTGGCGGCGCATTGATTCAGGCACTGACCCGCAATCCGCTGGCAGATCCCGGTATCCTCGGGGTCAACGCGGGCGCCGGATTCGCCGTCGTGCTCGCAGTGGCATTCCTGGGCATCACCCACATTTCCCAGTACATCTGGTTCGCCTTCGCCGGGGCCGTGCTGGCCACCCTCGCGGTATACCTCATTGGATCGCGTGGCCGCGGTGGAGCGACACCGGCCAGGCTGACCCTGTCCGGCGTCGCACTGGGCGCCGTGCTGGGAGGAATTTCCAACGGGATGACCCTGCTCAACCCCGAGGCTTTTGACCGCATGCGCTATTGGGGCGCGGGAACCTTGAACAACCGCACCCTGCCCATGGTGGGCGTCATCGCCCCTTTCGTTATCCTGGGGCTGGTATTGGCGGTGCTGTGCACCCGCTCGCTGAACACATTGGCCTTGGGCGATGAGGCCAGCCTCGCGCTGGGTACCAATATCGGCCTGACCCGCGCAGTGGTGATCGTGGCGGTCACCCTGCTCTGCGGCGCAGCGACCGCCGCCGCCGGCCCGATCGGCTTCGTGGGCTTGATGATCCCGCATATCAGCCGTTGGATCGTCGGACCGGATCAGCGATGGATCCTGTGTTTTTCGATGATCCTCGGCCCGGTGCTGTTGCTCGTTTCCGATGTGCTCGGCCGCATCGTTGTCCCGCCCGGCGAAATGCAGGTGGGGGTCGTCACGGCCTTGCTTGGCGCTCCGGTGCTGATTTGGCTGGTTCGGCGCAAGCGGGCTAGCGGACTATGAGTGCTGTGGATTTCGGCCCGGGCCACCGGGTACTGCGCATTGGACGCATCTGGTTGCGCGTGCAACCACGTCAGCTGCTTCTCGCCGCACTGCTCTCGGTGTTGGCGGCCGCCCTGGGCCTCTACGCGTTGGCCACTGGCGACTACACGCTGGGCTTGGGCGAAGTGCTCAATACCCTGGCTGGAGCCGGGGAGGCCAGCAGCCAGCGGGTGGTGCTGCAATGGCGGCTGCCCCGCGTTCTGATGGCACTGCTATTGGGCGCAGCGCTAGGCGCCAGCGGGGCAATTTTCCAATCCATGACCCGCAATCCCCTGGGTTCTCCAGACATTATCGGATTCAATACCGGTGCCTATACCGGTGCGCTGGCCGTCATGCTGGTCTTCGGCGGCGGGTATTTCCAGGTGGCACTCGGTGCATTGGCTGGTGGCTTGGCCACCGCGGTCGTGGTGTATACCTTGTCCTTTAAGAACGGCTCTGAGGGATTCCGGCTGATCATCGTCGGGATCGCGGTCAGCGCGATCCTCGCTTCGGCCAACACCTGGCTGATCTTGCGCAGCGAGCTGGAGGACGCCATGTCCGCGGCCATCTGGGGTGCCGGCTCGCTCAATGCCATCGGCTGGGACCAGGCCATACCGGCCGCAGCGGTAGCCCTGCCTCTCGCGCTGGGCGCCATGGCCTGCACGCGCAGGATGCGCCTGCTGGAACTGGGCGACGACGCTGCTGTGGCGCTGGGCATCAACACCGAATCCAGCAAGCTGTCCTTGCTGGTGATCGGGGTGGCGTTGACTGCCCTGGCCACCGCGGCGGCAGGCCCCATCGCCTTCATCTCGCTAGCTGCTCCGCAAATCGCGCGCCGGATCATGGGCAGCGCAGGCGTGTCGTTGGCTTACTCGGCATTGCTCGGCGCCGTGCTGCTGCTGGCCAGCGATGTGCTGGCCCAGCGCGTTTTGGATAACACTTCCCTGCCGGTTGGCGTAGTCACCGTCAGCATCGGCGGGGTCTACCTGATCTGGCTACTACTTCGTGAGGCACGACGCCAATGAGCATGACCCATCCGCAGCTATCCGCCGACCGGCTCACCTTGGGCTACGGGCCATCGGCCATCTCCGAAAACCTCTCGCTATCCATCCCCCCGGGCTCGTTTACGGTCGTCATTGGACCCAACGCCTGCGGCAAATCGACCTTGCTGCGCGCCCTGTCCAGGGTGCTGAAGCCTTCCTCCGGCCAGGTCATCCTGGATGGCAAACCGATCCTGTCCCTGCCAGCCAAGCAGGGGGCCCAGCGGCTGGGGCTGCTGCCGCAGTCCTCCATCGCCCCGGATGGCATCACCGTTGCGGATCTGATCGCCCGCGGCCGCAGCCCGCACCAAGGCTTGTTCTCCCAATGGTCTGCCGCGGACGAGCAAGCAGTGCTCAGCGCCATGCACGCCACAGGCACCACCGGGCTCTCCCGGCGGCTGGTCGACGAACTATCCGGCGGGCAACGCCAACGCGTCTGGATCGCCATGGTACTGGCCCAGCAGACTCCTTTGCTGCTGCTCGATGAACCGACCACCTTCTTGGACATCTCCCACCAGATCGAAATCATGGAACTGTGCCGCAGGCTCAACGAGCAACAGGGCAATACGGTGGTTGCGGTGCTCCATGACTTGAACCAAGCGTGCCGCTACGCCACGCACCTGATCGCGATGAAATCCGGTGAGATCGTCGCCGCAGGACCTCCCTCGCAGATTGTCACCGAGGAGCTGATCCGCGAGGTTTTCGCCTTGCCCTGCACCATCATCCAGGATCCCGTCTCGCACACACCACTCGTGATCCCGCTGGGCCACGAGGCCATCTAAGAAGGAAAAGAACATGCAACCAATGACCCGACGCGTCTTTTTCGGCGCAGCTTCGCTCGCCGCCGCCCTGGCCCTGGCCGCCTGCAGCCCGAGCACCCAGGCCGCTTCCCCTTCAAACGGCGAAGCCAGCGCAGCGTGGAGCTTCACCGATTCCGGCT
This sequence comes from Glutamicibacter sp. NPDC090743, assembly GCF_044769125.1. Lineage (NCBI taxonomy): Bacteria > Bacillati > Actinomycetota > Actinomycetes > Micrococcales > Micrococcaceae > Glutamicibacter > Glutamicibacter sp. NPDC090743. The sequence goes on from NZ_JBIVXE010000003.1 coordinate 233,286, forward strand.
ATGGAAAAACCATCTCCATGGATGCCGCACCGCAAACGCTGGTCACCGATTCCTATTCGGCTGCGGCACTCTGGGACTACGGCATCCGCCCCTCGGGCGTCTTCGGATACGGTTTGGACGAGTCGGGCAGCCTGGCCCTTGGCAGTGCGGATCCAGCAGAGATGACCATCATCGGCCAGGACGGAGAGTTCAGCCTGGAGAAGTTGCTTGGCCTCGACCCGGATCTGATCGTGGGCTTCGGCAATGCCGAAGGCACGGGCTGGACCTGGTGGGATGACAAGGTCCAGGCAGAGGCCACTGCCACGGCTCCATTCCTGGGCATCAAATTTGGCAACCGGCCTGTTCTGGAGGTCATCGAGGACTATGAATCATTGGCCAAGTCATTGGGCGGGGATATTGCGTCGCAGTCCGCCGCCAAGGCCGACTACCAAGCCAAACTTGAACAGTTGCGTGCCTTGGCCAAGGACCAGCCGTTGCGGATCATCGCGCTCAATGGGTATGACGACCTGTACGTCGGCCAGAAATCACTGGGCCAGCTGGCCCTGCTGGACGAACTCGGATTCGATATTGTCGGCCAGACCGAGGACAGCGGCTGGGCTTCAATGAGCTGGGAGAAGGTTGCCGACTACCCTGCCGATGTGGTGCTGAGCTATTCGGGCACCGCGCAGCAGGTCAAGGACCATCCCGTCTTCGCGTCTTTGCCAGCGGTAGAGGCCAGCCAGGTGGTCGAATGGGATGATAAGCGTCCGTTCACCTACAGCAGCTATGCGCAATGGTTCGACGAGCTGATCGCAGTGCTCAACACAGCCAAGAGCCTGAACTAGGGGCATTGCGCCGAGGTCCGGTACCCGGGCGCCACGAAGCGCACCGGGGCGCCGGCCCCAGCAGTTCACCGAGCCTGCCTAAGCCAGCACGCCCAGCAGCACTCCCCCGAGCGCACCGATGGCCACGACAATCCATGGGGCCATCTTCCAGGCGGTCAGCAAAACGAAGCAGAGCAAGGCCAGGACGAAAGCGGGAGCCGAAGTAATCGCCGAGGTGAAGACCGGGTTGTACAGTGCGGCGGCGAGCACCCCGACCACTGCCGCGTTGGCGCCATGCATGATGGCCCTGGCGGCAGGCCAGTGGCTCACCCGGTTCCAGAACGGCAGCACGCCGAGCAGCAGCAGGAAGCCCGGAAGGAAAATGGCAAGCAAGGCGATGAGCGCTCCGGCCGCGCCGCCGGGACCCGAGTCGACGAGGACGCCAAGGTACGCGGCGAAGGTGAAGAGCGGTCCGGGCATGGCCTGGGCCGCGCCGTAGCCGGTGAGGAATTCTTGGGAACTGATCAGCCCGGGATCCACGACTGCGCTTTGGAGCAGCGGCAGGACCACGTGCCCGCCGCCAAAGACCAGGGCGCCGGAGCGGTAGAACGCATCGGTGAAGCCCAGCAGATCCCAGCCCGTTGCAAGGGCTGCCACCGGCAACCCGAAAAGCAGGATGGCGAACAGCGACAGGCAGCTGATGCCCACGGTCCTTGATACCGGAAACTGCATAGCCGCCGCTGCTCCGGCATCCTTGCCGCGGCACCAGAAATATCCTGCCAATGCGCCGAAGGCAATGGCCAGGACCTGCCCGAAGCTTCCGGCCAAAAGCAGCGCCGATCCGGCAGCGACAACCGCAATGGCGGCACGGGCACGATCCGGAGCCAGGTTCCTTGCCATGCCCAGTACCGCGTGGGCGATAATGGCGACCGCGACGATTTTCAGGCCGGCCAGCAGCCCGGTACCGATGGGACCGCTGAACAGCGAAGCGCCGAAGGCGAAGACCGCCATCACCACCGCAGAGGGCAGGGTGAACGCCAGGAATGCCGCCAGGGCACCGCGCATTCCGGCCCGGTGCAAGCCCAAGCCGAAACCGACCTGGCTGGATGCCGGGCCGGGCAGGAACTGGCTCAATGCGACCAGTTGGGCGTACTGCTGGTCATCGAGCCAGCGGCGGCGATCAACCAGTTCGGTGCGGAAGTATCCCAAGTGGGCGATGGGACCGCCAAAAGAGGTCAAGCCGAGCTTCAGGAAGACCTTGAAGACTTCCCTGGCCGAGCCCTGTGCCATGCGCTGTAATTCCATGGATTCCAGCATAAGTCGTGGAGGAAAACGGAAGGTAAACAGCGATAGCGCGCCACGCTAATTGCGTGATGCCACCGGGATCCGGGGGCTGGCGCTCTTCGCGTTCCGCGCTCCGGAGATCGAGGCCAGGCCAACGGCGAGCAGTGTCAGCAAGGTACCCATGACAGTTGCGGCGGTGACGGACGAACCGGTGGCCGGGAAGAAAACGTCCAGGAGCAGCGAGCCCACCAGCTGGCCGCCAACGGCCGCGAGGCTGGTGACCAGCACTCCGAGCCGCTTGACCACCAGGGCGGTGATGCCGACGAACAGGCAACCGAGCAGTCCGCCGATGTAGTACCACCAGGTGCCTGGCAGCGGGTCCAGGCCGATGCCGGCAGGCAACCGCACCAGCATCACCATCGCCAGGACCACGAACCCGACGGCAAAGTTCACCAGGGTCGCCGCCGTGGCGCCGCCATAAGCCGCCGCTTGCGCGCCGTTGGCAGCTGCCTGGAAGCCCATGAGCATGCCGACGGCTGCCGAAAGCGCCATCGGCAGGAGCAACGCGGAAAGGTCCGCGTCGGCTGCGCGCGGACTGACCGCCCAAACCACGCCGATAATGGTCAGCACCACGCCGAGGATGCGCAAGGCATTGATCTTGCGCGGTGCGGCCCCGCCAAAGCCCACCCGGTCCATGAACATGGAACCGATTGCCTGGCCGGTCACCAGGCAGACGGTGAACAGCGCCACCCCAATGAGCGGCACCGCTGCGGCCTGGCTGAAGACAATCAGGGCACCTACCGCGCCGGCCACCAGGTACCAGCGCGGGAAACAGCCCTGGGCCAAGACGCGCGGCACTTGCGCCACCGAGCCGCGCACCGCGGGAACAAAGATGGCCAGCAGTACCAATGCCGCCAAGCCGACACCGAAACTGATGGTTGATGCCGCGATGGCGTCCCCCAGCTTCGCGCCCAGCGCCCCGTTGATGCGCGACTGCACGCACAGCAGCAGGCCCGAAGCGATGGCAAGCAGGATGAACAGGATCTTTCCGCCGGAGCGGACCTGCGCGGTCATGGTGGTGCTGGTGGTCAACAGAGTTCTTTCAAGAAGTGGAGGCTGGTGCAGAATGGCAAAAACGGGACCCGCCAGGCGGGTCCCGTTCTTGCTGGCATTACTTCGCCGCGTCGCTGGCGAGGATATGCGTCGTGGATATGACGGTGGCCTGGTCAACCACTGCCAACGCATCAATCAGCGAGGAGAGGACGAACATCGACGAGTCGACTTCCAGCTTCACCGGGTACTGGTGGATCAGCATGGCGACCATGTCGCGCACCGCTTCTGCCACTTCGTCATCGCTGAAGGCCGGGTTGTGGCCTACCAGCACGTCGGTCGGGGCGTTCTCACGCGCCGGCACGTAGCTCACGGCGAAGGCCAGCGGAACACCGCCCTCGCGCTTCGGCTTGTCGCGCAGCACCAGCGCGCCCTGCGCACCGGTGTGCTCGTCGAGCAGCATCCTCTGGGCCGAACCCACGGTCATCTTGGCCGGATCCCAATCGGTGTGCACCGCGTTGTAGAAATCCATCACCAGCTTGGTCAATTCCACGCTGCCGGTGGACAGGTCCTCGATCACCCGGTCATTGGTGTCGAAAACCGGTTCAGCCAAGGCACCCGGTTCCAGGATGACATCGCGCGAGACCTGGATTTCGCCCAGGCCCAGCGACTGGCAGAAGCCAGCCGCCGCGGCAGCAGGATCGCCGGCGGTCACGGTATAGCGGGCCTTGAGCTCCGTAGCCTGGCCCGCAGGGATCTGCTTGCGCAGCTGCTGAACCAGCGCGGTGCCCACGCCGGACCGGCGCTGCTCGGCAGCCACCTCGACATAGAGCCATAGCCGCTGCGGGTGCAGCGAAGAGGCGAACACCACCCCGGCGCCGATAGCCACCTGGTCAACGGTGGCTACCAGAGTGCGGGAGAACGGTGCATCGCTGTTTTCGCGCAGCATGGTGCGGTCCTGGTGGGCCTGCGGGGAACGCGGGTCGCCGAAGATCTGCAGCAGCTGGAGGTCGTCCCCGGAGCGCCACAGGCGGAATTCCAGTTCGTTCATCGGGCTCTAGGCTCCGTTCAGGCGCTCGGAAAGGTAAGCGGTGACCTGGTCCAGGGAAACACGTTCCTGGGACATGGTGTCGCGTTCGCGGATGGTCACGGCCTGGTCCTCGAGGGTGTCGAAGTCCACGGTGATGCAGAACGGGGTGCCGATCTCATCCTGGCGGCGGTAGCGGCGGCCAATGGCACCGGCGTCATCGAAGTCGATGTTCCAGCGCTTGCGCAGCTCGGCAGCCAGGTCCTTGGCCTTCGGGGAAAGGTTCTCATTGCGGCTCAGCGGCAGCACCGCGGCCTTGACCGGAGCCAGGCGCGGATCGAGCTTGAGCACGGTGCGCTTGTCTACGCCGCCCTTGGTGTTCGGTGCTTCGTCCTCGGTGTAGGCATCGACCAGGAAGGCCATCATGGAACGGGTCAGGCCGAAGGAAGGCTCGATCACGTAGGGGGTGTAGCGCTCACCGGTGGCCTGGTTGAAGTAGGACAGCTCGGAGCCCGAAGCCTTCGCATGGCTGGACAGGTCGTAGTCGGTGCGGTTGGCAACGCCCATGAGCTCGCCCCACTCCGAGCCCTGGAAGCCGAAGCGGTACTCGAAGTCGATGGTGCCGGCCGAGTAGTGCGCGCGCTCGTCTTCTGGCACGTCGAACTGGCGCAGGTTCTCTTCTTTGATGCCCAAGTCCAGGAACCATGCCCAGCAATCCTTGACCCACTGGTCGAAGAAGGCGGGGGCATCTTCCGGAGCGGTGAAGAACTCGATTTCCATCTGCTCGAACTCGCGGGTGCGGAAGATGAAGTTGCCCGGGGTGATTTCGTTGCGGAAAGCCTTGCCGATCTGGCCGATGCCGAATGGCGGCTTCTTGCGCGAGGCGGTGAGCACGTTGGCGAAGTTCACGAAGATGCCCTGGGCGGTCTCCGGACGCATGTAGGCCAGGCCGGCTTCGGTATCCACTGGGCCCAGGAAGGTCTTCATCAGGCCGGAGAACATCTGCGGCTCGGTGAACTGGCCCTTGGTGCCGCAGTCAGGGCAGGCGATCTCGCTCATCCCGTCCTTGGCGGCACGGCCCTTCTTGGTCTCGAAAGCCTCGATCAGGTGGTCCTGGCGGTGGCGCTTGTGGCACTGGATGCATTCGACCAGCGGGTCGGTGAAGGTGGCCACGTGGCCCGACGCTTCCCAGACAGCCTTGGGCAAGATGATCGACGAGTCCAGGCCAACCATGTCCTCGCGGCCGCGAACGAAGTTCTGCCACCACTCGCGCTTGATGTTTTCCTTCAGTTCGGTGCCCAGGGGACCGTAATCCCATGCCGAACGGGAACCACCGTAGATTTCACCAGCCTGGAAAACGAATCCTCGACGCTTTGCGAGGGAAATAACCTGGTCTAGCTTGGACTGTGGCGCCATATCAACTCCAATGGGAATTACGAGGCCGCTGGTTGCGGTCCGTAGAAAAATACATACCTTCCAAGGGTATCGTTTCCGCGGCCTGCAGACGAAGCCGAATCAGGTAACGCCGACGTGAACTTCCACGCCTTTGGCCGATTCTTACGATGCAGCGCACTTATTTAGGGAAGAATGGAAGCCATGAGTGCCAACGAAGCTTTTGACCTAGAAATCCGCGACGAGTCCATCCGCTTGGGCCAGTTGCTCAAACTTGCCTCCCTGGCCGAGGATGGCATCCACGCCAAGGAAATGATTTCCGACGGAATCGTCACCGTCAATGGAGAGGTGGACACCCGTCGCGGGGCGCAGATCCGCCCCGGCGACGTGGTGTGCGTGAATGGTGAATGCGTGAAGGTCACCGCCCAGCAGTAGTCAGCTTTTCCCCAGGACGACCCTGTTGAGGAACTCGGCCACATCCTGTAGTTCTTCCATGCACACCGAGTGGCCAATCTGCCGGTAGGTTTCGCTGGCCAATTCGGTGTGCCCCGGGACCCACCCCAGGGTGTATTCGATCTTGTCCCGGGTGATCACCGGGTCAGACAGGTCGCGGCCCCAGAACAGCGGCAGCGGCTTTTCTGCCAGCTTCGCGTCGTCGAATATTTCCAGGGGCCCGGGATCCACGGCGAAGCCCGAGAGCCCGACGACGGCTTCAATGGAATCGGGCTGGTAGCGTGCCAATGAAGTGGCCATGGCCATGCCCTGGGAGAAACCGAGCAGGGTGATCGAGGAGTGCTGTTTTACCAGCGGTTCCAGCAATGCCCATAGCGCTTCGACGCTGCGTGCCACCGACTCGATGGAGTAGTCGATTTCCTGGGTCAGCGGGAACCAGCTGTACCCCGGGCCTGCTTGCAGCGGTGCGCGCACCGAGAGGTAAGTGAACTCTTCGGGCAGATGCTGCGAGAGCCCCATGAGGTCTTGTTCATTCGAGCCATAGCCGTGCAGGAACACCAGCAGCGGAGTTCCAAGGCGGGATTCGTCGTTACGGGAGATGATGGCCACTGGAGCCTGATCCGGGATAGTCATAGTTCCCCAAGACTATCGAACAGGACGTAGCGGGGAACTACAGCTAGCTCAGCGCTTCCGCGACCCGATTCCATCAAGTCCCCGGCCACCGGCGATGGCAGCGCCCGGGTGCCGCAGAACTTCCCCATAATCGCCGTCGAATCTGCTGATGGCGTTGGCCGGCACTCTCCTGGAACCTTGGTCTTCCAAGGCCTGGAAATCCAGTTGACATGTTACAAGATTATAAATCTTGTAAAAATTGCTTAGCTTTCCAAGTTTTTCGTGTTCAACTGGACCAACGGCCTCACGGCCCTCCGGAACGCCGCTCTCGCCGGACGAGGCAGCGACAGAGTTAGGAATAGGCGCCATGGACGAAATTGAATACAGCGACAATATTCCGGGGCAGCTGCAAGAGGATCTCGATAGTTTCGGGTACATCGAACCGGACCCGGGAAGCGCTTCGTCCCTATTCGAAAACGTGGACACCGTATTTTCAGTCGGCACTCCCCTGTTCGCCATGCTCTTTATCGCCGTTATCGGATTGATCATCTTCGTAGCGGTGCGCAATTACCGCAAAGCCAAGAGCGCCGGTTTTGATCCGCTGACCCTGGAAACCGAACTGATGGCAAGAGCCGCTAATTCAGCTATGCTGGCGCCGGAAAAATCCCTTGAGGACAAGCTTGCCGAACTCGATTCCCTGCACTCGCGAGGAATCATTACCCGCGACGAGTACTTGCAGGCGCGCCGGGACGCTTTGAGCGTCTAGCACGGCGGCTCATGGAATCATCCTCGGGAATGATTGACTATAAGTTACCCTTTGGTAACAATAGATTCGTGCCAAACGATTCTGCTTCTGAACCATCAACTTCCGCCAATGCCCCACTGCATCCGTGGCGCCGCTATGTCGCCATTGGGGACTCGTTCACCGAGGGCATCGGCGACCCCGACCCGTCGAGCACCGGCCGCCACCTTGGCTGGGCCGACCGCTTGGCCCATGAGCTCAGCCGCACCGTCCCGGACTTCTCGTATGCCAATCTCGCCATTCGAGGCCGGCTGATCGGCCAGATCGTTGCCGAACAGCTCGATCCCTGCATTGACCTGAAGCCCGATCTGATCTCGCTCTGCGCAGGCGGCAACGACGTCCTGCGCCCGGGCGGGGATCCAGACAAGATTGCAGATATCCTCGACAATGCGGTAGCCAAGCTCACCGATACGGGCGCCACGCTCTTGCTCTTCACCGGGCCCGATATTCGCGATACCCCGGTTTTGGGAAGCATCCGAGGCAAGGTGGCGATCTACAACGAAAACGTGCGCACCGTAGCCGCCCGCCACGACGCCATCGTGGCGGACATGTGGGCCTTGCAGGAGTTGCACCAATCCCAGATGTGGGCACCGGATCGCCTGCACTTCTCCCCCGCCGGGCACCAGCGCATTGCCGCCATGGCACTGGACTCGCTGAACGTCGCGCATCCGCTGGACACCGAAATCGTTCCGGCCGTGGATGAACGCAGCTGGAGGGAAGCCCGCAAGGAGGATCTGCAGTGGGCGCGTGAGCATCTTGCTCCCTGGGTATTGCGCCGCCTGCGCCACCAGTCCTCCGGCGACGGCATCACCCCGAAACGGCCCTCGGCCACGCCGTTTGCGCAGACCAAGCCAAACGACTCGCTCGGCGCCGGCGACAGCGCCAAGTAGGCATGAAAAGCCTGAAGCAGTTCCACCGATTACTGGCGGAACTGCTTCAGGCTTTGAAATCTTCCCGAGCCCCTTCCGGGGTTCAGTCTCCGAACACCAAGGTCCGAAGCACGCCATCGAGCTGCGTGGCATCGGTCAGGAATCCATCGTGGCCAATCGGCGAATCAATGTAGTGCACCGGTTTTGGCTTGGCCAGCGACGAAGCCAGCTTCACTGACTGCTCAGGAAAGTACAACCGGTCAGTGGTTACCGCGGCAACCACCACGTTGACCTTCGCCAGTCGCGCCAAGGCGGCTTCCAGGGATTCATGGCCGCGAGCCACATCATGGCTCATCAGCGCCTCGGTGAGCACCAGGTAGCTGTTGGCATCGAAACGATTCACCAACTTGCTGGCCTGATGGTCAAGATAGCTTTCCACCTGGTACCGCCCGCGAGGCCCCTCGAGCAGACCCGTTGGCTTCTCGCCATCCTGCGGGTTGCGCGAGAAACGGGTTTCAAGCTCGGCCTCGGAACGATAGGTGATGTGGGCCAGGCGGCGAGCCAAGCCAAGACCGGCGTCCGGGCGCGCATCGTTGCCGTAGTAGTCGCCATTGCAGAAGTGCGGATCCAACCGGATGGATTGGGTTTGCACCTGTGCAAAGGCAATTTGCTCGGCAGTCGCCTGCGCGCTCGAGGCCATCACTACGAGGTTCTTGACTTGGTCGGGGAACTCGACGGCGTATTCCAACGCGCGCGCACCGCCCATCGAACCGCCAATGACCGCATGCCAGGAATCAATTCCCAGTTGCTTGGCCAGCCGCGCTTCAAGGCGCACCGAGTCCTTGATGGTGACGAAGGGAAAGCTCGAACCGTAGGGCAGGCCCTGGTCGCCCAAGGACGAGGGGCCGGTGGAACCATTGCAACCACCCACCATGTTGATGGACACGACAAAGTACTCATTGGTGTCAACCGTGGCGCCGGGGCCTACGAGTTCTTCCCACCAGCCGGCGCTTTGCGAATCGCCTTGCGCAACGTGGGCGTCACCGGTGAGCGCATGCATCACCAGCACCGCGTTGGAGCCATCAGCTGCTAGCGTCCCCCACGTTTCATAGGCCAGCACCACGTCCGGAAGGAATCCACCGAATTCGAAGTGGTGCTCCCCCACGGACTTACGGCGCAAAATGCCGTCTTGCCCGCCAGCGAGCTCTTCGGCGCGCAGAGTATCTTCAGTAGTCACAATGGATGCCATGCCTAGAGGGTTTCCTGCAGTTCCTTGTTCTCGAGGGCTGCAACAGCTTGGAAGCCCAGTTCCAGATCGGCCAGAATATCCTTGATATTCTCCAGTCCGACGCTCAGCCGCACCAGTCCCGGGCTCACGCCGGCCGCAACCTGCTCAGCTTCGGAGAGCTGGGCATGGGTGGTGGAGGCCGGGTGGATGACCAATGAGCGCACGTCGCCGATGTTCGCGACATTGGAGTGCAATACCAGTGCGTCCACGAAGGCCTGGCCGGCTTCCGAACCGCCCTCCAGTTCGAACGCGATGATCGAGCCGGCGCCCTGATCGCTGTACTTCTGCGCACGCTCATGCCAAGGCGAGGACTTCAGGCCTGCGTAGGCGACCTTCTGCACTTCCTCGCGGGCTTCGAGCCAATTGGCAACTTCTACGGCATTCTGGCCGTGGCGCTCAATGCGCAGCGACAAGGTTTCCAGGCCCTGCGCGATCAAGAACGCGTTGAACGGCGCAACCGAGGAACCCAAATCGCGCAGCAACTGCACGCGGGCCTTGAGGATGTAGGCCAGATTGGCGCCCAGGATGCCGTTGACACCCAGGTCGCGGGCGAAGACCAGGCCGTTGTATGACTCGTCCGGGGTGTTGAATCCCGGGAAGCGGTCGGCGTCCTTGGCGAAGTCGAAGTTGCCCGAGTCCACGATGACACCGGCAATGGCATTGCCGTGGCCGCCAAGGAACTTGGTGGCCGAATGGATCACGATATCCGCGCCCCACTCGATCGGGCGGATCAGGTACGGGGTGGCCAGGGTGTTGTCCACCAGCAGCGGCACGCCAGCTTCGTGGGCGATCGCCGAGATGCCCTCGATGTCCAGGACGTCCTGTCGCGGATTGGAGATGGTTTCCCCGAAGAAGGCCTTGGTGTTCGGACGCACCGCGGCACGCCAATCATCCAGGTTGTCCGGGTCCGAAACGAAGGTGACCTCGATGCCCAGGCGCTTGAGCGTGTGCTTGAGCAGGTTCTGGGTTCCGCCATACAGGCTGGGGCTGGCCACCAGGTGGTCGCCGGCTTCGGCCAAATTCAAGATGGCGAAAGTGGTGGCAGCCTGTCCCGAAGAGAGCAGCAGTGCTCCAACGCCGCCCTCCAGGTCAGCGATGCGGGTTTCCACCGCGTCAGTGGTCGGGTTGCCGATACGGGTGTAGATCGGCTCCAGTTCCTGCAGCGCGAAACGTGCAGCAGCGCTCTGGGCGCTGGGGAAGACGAAAGAGGTGGTTTGGAAAATCGGGAGAGCCCGTGCTCCGGTCGTCGGATCCGGGGTCTGGCCGGAGTGGATCTGACGGGTTTCAAATGACCAGTTATTGCTCATGGTTTCCTCCAAATAGCGTTTCATGACTATGGGGGTACGCCACTGAAAAGACACCGACAGGAAGCACCATATCGTGACGACTTCCAGGGGTAACCCGCGCTTGTCCTTGATGCCTTGTGCGTTCAAGGGCCAGGTCTTCACCCGGGGCACCCCACCGCGGTTGGAGGGTTGCCGCCCAGTAAGCCGGGGCTTGTTACTGGGACTCATGACCTGGTACCAGTTTGCCCGAAAACCGAAGATCTTTGCAACGCAAGGGCTCGTCATTGGACTCAATCGGTCATATTTCGCGAATATTGCAGGTTCATCGCAGAGTATTCGATAGCATCACGGCACTTAGGTGTGCCTAAGTAGAGACTCGCATCACATGTTGCCATGATGGGCACATGATGAGGCTAGATCACGTAAGTTATGCATGCGGCCCAGACGGGCTGTTGCCAACCGCTGAAAGAATCTCCGAGTCCCTTGGACTGGAATTCGTCAAGGGCGGCGTGCATCCACGATTCGGAACACGCAATGTCATCTTCCCGCTCAAGCATGGCCAGTACCTGGAGGTGGTTGAAGTCCTGAACCACCCGGCCAGCGACAAGGCACCCTTCGGACAGGCGGTTCGCGCCCGTTCGGAGCTCGGCGGCGGCTGGATGGGCTGGTGCGTCTCGGTGGAGGACCTATCCAGTGCCGAGGACCGCTTGGGCCGCAAGTCGGTGCCGGGCAACCGGAAGTTCCCTGATGGCCGCGAACTGACCTGGCAGCAGATTGGCATCAAGGGCCTGATCGCCGATCCGCAGTGCCCGTACCTGATTTCCTGGGATGAAGGATCCGAGGAGCTGCATCCGTCCAAGGCGCTGGAACCTGCCGGCGCCATCAGCCAGATCGCCATCGCCGGCTCGCGTGAACGGGTGCTGGATTGGCTGGGCCAGCCGCAGAACGTCAATTTGGGCGCTGTCACCATGCAATATGAAGCGCCGAATGGCACTCCGGGCATCATGTCGGTTACCTTTGAGACCGAGTCCGGAACCGTGGTGCTGTAAACAGTTCCGCAGAGATCGCAAGTAGGCGGGGACAATGGCGTCCCCACCTACTTTCTTTTCCTTAAGGCCGGTCCAGCCGCTTCCCCAGGACCGCGACGTGCTGGTCTTCGAAGCCCAGCCGTTCATAGAAATCGATGACGGCAGAGTTCTCCTCGCGGACCATGAGCTGCACCTTGGGCACGCCGAGATCCCGCAGCCACAGGACAGCGGCATCCACCAGCGCCCTTCCCAGTCCGTTGCCCTGCCGGCACGGATCCACCGCAACATAGTAGAGCCAACCTCGGTGGCCATCATGGCCAACCATCGCAGTAGCCATGAGTTGATCGTTCTCAACGATGGACAGCACCGTGGAAGTAGGCTCGGCCAAAGCCCGTCGGGCGTCGGCGAGCGCATCATTCCACGGACGAGTCAGCCCAGTTGCTTCCCACAATTCAACTGCTTGGCGAAGGTCCTCTTCGCGCAGCACGGTAATCTGCATTGGCTCAGCTTACCGGCGCTACTGGCCGATTCCGATGGCCGGCCCGACCAAGGCGTATCCCACGAAGCCGATGGCATCAAGCAGGAAGTGCGCGATAACCAGCGGCATCACCCGCCCGTACTTCTGGTATACCCAGCCGAAGACGACGCCCATGAGCATATTGCCGATCATCGGCCCCACCCCCTGGTACAGGTGGTAGCTGCCTCGGATCATCGCAGAACCAATAATCGTGCTCCACAGGCCCAGCTTCAATTTCTTGGCGTAGGTGAACAAGAATCCGAGCATCAGCACTTCTTCGAGGACTGCATGACGTGCAGCCGACAGCAGAAGCACTGGGACGCTCCACCAATAATCGCCAAGATTCGCTGCTGACAGTGCCGTGGTGACGCCCAGTGCCCGCCCAGCGGCATAGACGCCCAGCGTTCCTACTCCCATGGCCAAGAACATCCCCGCCCCGAGCAGTGCGTCCTTGCCCGGCTTGCGCATATCGAAACCGATGTCCCGGATAGTTCGTCCGGTCGTGCGCTTCATCAGGTAGAGCGCCAGCACGACGGGTACCAAGGCAAAGAAGATGTCCAGCAGCTGGTAGGAGAAATCAAAGAACTCGCGGGTGCTCAGCGGGTTGTTCAGCGATGTAGTCTGCTCGCGCAGCGGCGCCCGGGTGACCTTGTCGGCAAAGCTCAGCAGCGAGTAGACCGCGCTTTGTCCCAAAGACAGGGCAAGAACCAAGACGATCTCGAATTTGAGGGTCTTGCGGGTTGCTGTCTGCTTAGATTGTTCAGCGTTCACGTTTCCGATCATAGGCTGATCTGGCTGTGCGCGTACTGAGCAGCCACGTGGCAAACCTGCGATAGCCTGAGGTTGAGACCACCAGCAAGCTGAACGAGAAGAGTGCGAGTGAGCCGTCCTGCCACCATTGGAGAACTGCAGATTGCCCGTCAGCTCTGCCCCGATCTTTCCTGGGAAGATGCGGCCGTGAACGAAGGCGGACAATTCCACAAGGTGGTCATTGGCAATCCGCAAGCGGTGATTCGCATGGCGCGCACGCCAGCGGCCACGGAGCAGATGCCCCGTTCCGTCAAGCTGCTGTCTTTGCTGGAGGGCCAGCTCAACTACCAGATTCCGGTGGCGGTTTCCGAGATCCTGCACGTCGACGGACTCAGCTCCGTGGCCATGTCTTTCATCCCCGGCAGCGCCCATGAACCGCATTACGGGGATCCGAAGGTGCTGGGACAGCTGGTCAAGGATTTGGCCGAGCTGCCGCTGGAGCCGATCAGCGAGCATCTGGCCAAACCGTTTTCATTCCGTGGCGAATGGACCCAGGCCAGGCAGCAGCAATGCTTCGATGCGCTGCCCGAGGAACTGCGAGGGCCTGCTACCGAGCTCTGGGCCCAGCTCGATTTCCTGGCGCAGGTTCCTGCGGGCTTGGTTCATGGCGATTTGGCCGGCCACAACATGCATTGGATCGGCGAGAAACTGGTTGGCATCTTGGACTGGGACCTGGCCGCTGCGTGGGACCCGGCTTTGAACACCGCTTACCTGAGCCTGTGGCATGGGTTGGAAATGGCGGATTTGATTGCTCCCAGCGCCGAGGAAGCATACCGGGCCAAAATCTGGTTGGGCCTGATGAGTCTTGAACGGCTATCGGATACGCTCTCGCGCACCGACAACCCGAAGATGGGCAAGCTCATGCGCAAGATTGGTCCGCGCATCCTCACCGCCGCGCAGACGGTACGGAAGTGAGCTCCTCGCTAACCATTCATCCCGTCGCGACAGCATTCTCACCAACCAGAATCCGATATCGAACTGTAGCTTCCTAAGCGAGGAAAAATATGACCCTGAAAAACGCATTCGCTCTCATTGCCCTCGTAGGAACTTCAATGGCGTTCACAGGTTGCTCCCTCAGCGATTCCAGCAGTCCTCCTCCACCAGGTACAGATTCGATGATGCCGCTGCAAGACCATGAGCTGGCTGCCATCAGCACAGAAATTGATAGGAAAGACCAGAATATCTCCCTTGCTATTCCGCTCCGCGGCGGCAAATATACGGTAGTGCTCGAATGCTCGGGCGAAGACATGTCGTCCAGCATCGCATGGCAAAGCGATGAGAAACCTGACAAAGGAGAAATCAGCGTTCCCTGCACCCATGACGGCGCAAACGCCCGCGAAGAGATTTCTCTAAACGGCTACTCAAGTTCGCTCACTTTCGTCGCAAGAGAGTTGCAAGGACACGAACTTACGGTATCAATTGCCTCAAACGCGACTTAGCACTTGATGATGATCCCTCCCGATGTCTTCGTCTATCAGGATCTAGCGAAACATTATTTTGTTCAAACGCGTTGAAAAAGCAAAATGCCCACCCGAGCACGATGCTCAGGTGGGCATTTTGGCGTATCGTCTCCGATACAAAGAATATCTAGTTCAGTGCTGAGATGGCTGCCTCGTAGTCCGGCTCGGTGGTGATCTCCGGGACGATCTGGTTGTAAACAACCTTGCCGTCTTCATCCAGGACTACAACCGAACGGGCCAGCAAACCAGCTAGTGGACCGTCAACCTGGGTGACGCCATAGTCCGAACCGAAGTCGGAACGGAAGACCGAAGCAGCGGTAACGTTCTCGATGTCTTCGGCACCGCAGAAGCGTCCCAGAGCGAATGGCAAGTCAGCAGAAACGCACACCACGGTCGTGTTCTCCAGACCCGCAGCCAATTCGTTGAAGCGACGCACGCTGGCAGCGCAAACGCCGGTATCAACCGACGGGAAGATGTTCAGGACAACGCGACGGCCAGCCAGCGATTCGCTGGTGACATCTGCAAGGCCGGTGTCGGTGAGAGTGAAAGCTGGAGCCTGCGAGCCAACGGCCGGCAGATCACCAATAGTCTGTACAGGGGTTCCCTTGAAAGCAGTATTAGCCATAGGTCTTGTTTATCATGAATGCCTAATCCGGAGCTATATTTTCTGCCTACTAGCGCAAACAAGTCGCTCACTTCTCGTTCCTATGCAAAACTGTGGACATGGGCCCCGACTACGATTCATACGCAGCGAAGATGCGTGCTCAGACCCTTGACGGCACTGATTTGGAAGTAGTCGCCCGTTTCACCGACATGCTCTGCCGCCGCAATTCACGAATTCTCGATATCGGTTGCGGGGTAGGCAACACCGTCAACGCCTTGCGCCGCTTGGGACACCGTGGCTACGGCATAGATCCCACACCCCAAGTGCTGGATGTAGCTGCAGAGCTATTCGACGGGAGCTGGTTCCGGCAGCTATCGGCGAACCAGCTGGCCGTGGGCTCATTGGGCGAGCATGACCTGCCAAGGACGTACGACGCCCTATTGTTGACCGGTAATGTGCCTGCTTTCATTTCTCGCGATGAACTGCGAGGCGTTTTCAACTTAGCCGATCAGGTGCTCAGCGTCACGGGCGTACTCGTTGTCGGAACCACCCGCCATGCCAACGGCGGACCGGAAGACCAGGACGAACTCCGCGAAGGAACCTCGCTGCAGCTCGTGCAGCGATTCGCCGACTGGCATTTGGCTCCCTACCGTTCTGGCTCCCAATGGTCGGTGAGCGTGTACGCACGCACCGGTCAGCGTTCAGGATTCCAGAGCCCAGATGGAATATTCATTCTGCCCTCCTAGCCTCGTGGCTATTTCCAAACGCCGCCAGGTATTCAACAGTCGGCAAGCTTTTCAAGGCCTGGAATCGCTGCCTAAATGCGACCGGTGTTTCGCAGCCAACTGACTTCGCAAGGGAAGCTGCCGTTTCATCGGTTTCCACGAGCCGCCGGCAAGCCTCTTTTATTCTCCGATGTCATTGGGACAGTGGGCATCCCCATGCAGAACTGTGCTGAGCCAAGCGGGGAGAATTGCCCATGGCTCCGGGCACGAGACGCTAATACCCCAGCGCTAGGAAGCTACCGGTCCAGGAGGGCACGGAGGCTTGCCTCGATCTCACCAGAAGCCGCCAACAATCGTCGGGAATTGGGAGTACCGGACCTGCGCGTCCAGCAGGAGCAGGCATTGAAGGCTTCTCATCGCTTCTATCTACCGGGCGGACAGAATGCAGCGTCCTAGTTTTGCTTACGGCTTGGACTGCTTCAATCCGCAGCACGGCTCGGGGCCGAGGAATCCTTGCGGCCGGATCCCTGCCATCCCTATCCCCTTCCCTGGGCGCGCGTAATCCATCCGGGTTGTCGATGAGCTCCTGCAACGCTCTAGATCGCCTTGCCGGCCCGATACACGCTGTGGGTCAGGTTCATCCCGGGACGGTACGCCAGATGCGCAGCAACTGGCGCGTCAAGAACATGCAGATCCGCGCGCTTGCCGATCTCAATGGATCCCACTTGGTCGGCAACGCCCAGCGCGAGTGCCCCTCCGTAGGTTGCCGCCTCGATGGCTTCAGCCAGGGTCAGGTCCATTTGGAGCACTGCGGTAGCCACGCAGAAGTTCATGTTGCTCGTGTAGCTGGTACCCGGATTGCAGTTGCTTGCCAGTGCGATTCGCACGCCTGCATCGAGCAGTGCACGGCCCGGGGCCAGCGGTTGCCGTGTGGACAGGTCGCAGGCGGGCAAGCAGGTGGCGACGGTGCCCGCAGTCCCTGTTCTTGTTGCCGTGTCCCAGCCAGCCCAGCTTCCGGCGAGCGCCTGGAGGTCCTGTTCGTCCAGGTAATTCACGTGGTCTACCGAGTAGCTGCCGAACTCTACGGCCAGCTTCACGCCCGGCCCTGGACCCAGCTGGTTTCCGTGGACCTTGGTTGCCAGTCCCTTGTTCCTTGCGGCGCCCAGGACCCGGCGCGACTGTTCTTCGGTGAATGCGCCGCGTTCGCAGAAGACATCCACGAAGTCGACGTTGGCCGCCACGGCATCCAGCATCGGTCCGGTGACCAAATCGGTGTAGTCATCGGCATCCCATCCTGCCGGGACCAAGTGAGCGCCAAGGAAAGTCAGGGAATCGACCAGCGGCTTGCCCAGCACCGAATGCCGGATTTCTTCTTCCAGTGCCAGGCCGTAGCCGGTCTTGGTTTCCATCCAGGTGGTGCCCATCGCCAGAGCTTCACGGCGGCGATCAGCCACGAGGTCGGCCAGTTCCTTGTCCGAGAGCTGCCCGGTGGCCGATGTGGTGACCGCGATGCCTCCAGCGGCATAGGACTGGCCTGCCATGCGGGCTACGAACTCCTCGGCGCGGTCGCCGCCGAAAATCAGGTGGCTGTGGGAATCAACCCAACCGGGCAGCACCGCACGGCCGCCCAAATCGATCTCGTGTCCCGCAGCAGGTGCATGCGCCATGTTGCCGATCCATGCAACCAGTCCGTCCTCGATCAGCACCGCCGCGTCTTCCAGCACGCGCCCCTTCGCGTCAACCGTAGTCAGCTGTCCAATGTTGGTAAGCAACAGGGTTGCCATGAGCGCTCCGCCTTCGTGGTATTTCCAATCCTTTAGCCAAGAGCCTACCCATGGCTCGTTGCCTATGGGGCAGAACAATAGGGTGCCCGTCTGGGATTTCAGACTGGCACCCTATTGTTCCCACTGCAGGCCAGGGTTACCCCTTGGTGGCACCTGCCAGCAATCCCCGCACGAAGAACCGTTGCAGGGCGAAGAAGACCGCCAGCGGAATGATCATCGAGATGAAAGCGCCTGCGGTGAGCAGCTCCCAGGATTGCCCGTAGGTACCCGAGAGGTCCTGGAGCGCTTTCGTGATCGGCAAGCCTCCACCCGAGGTGAAGACCGTCGCCACCAAGAGGTCATTCCACACCCAGAGGAACTGGAAGATTCCGAAGGAAGCAATAGCCGGCATCGACAGGGGCAGGACGATTTTCGAGAAGATCTTCCCGTGCCCGGCTCCGTCAACACGAGCAGCCTCGATGACCTCATCGGGGATCTCCGAAATGAAGTTGTGCAGCATGAAGATCGCCAACGGCAAGGCGAAGATCGTGTGGGCAATCCAGACCTTGGCGTAGGCGCCATCCAGCCCGTTGACTCCCAAGCCCGGCAGGATGTACAGCCCACCGATCTTCACTCCGTCCGAGAACAGCTGGAGCAGCGGAACCAGCGCCATCTGGATCGGAACGATCTGCAGGGCGAAAACGAGAACGAAGAGCGTATTGCGCCCCTTGAAGTTGATCCACGCGAAAGCGTAGGCAGCCAAGCTGGCGACAAGGATCGGCACGATCGCCGCCGGAATGGTGATGACCAGCGAATTCAGGAACGCCTTGGACAGCGGAAGGCTGTCGCCGGAGGCAAAGGCCTGCGCATAGTTATCGAGCGTGAATGAAGGATTGGACAGGGCCGTCCACCAGCCCGAGGTCTTGATGTCATCAGCCTGCCTGAAGGAGGAGACAAACAGGCCGAAGGTGGGGATGGTCCACACCGCGGCAATGATGAACGCCGCAATGGTGGCTGCGCGGGAGGTGGTGGCTTTGCGCAGTTTCCCGCTGGTTTTCTCGGTAGCTGCCAAGAGGCGTCGAGAGGATTCGCTGACGGTGCTCATCGGACTCCCCTTTGCTTCTTATGCTGGCGGACGTTGTAGATGATGATCGGCAGTACCAGGATGAACAGGATGACGGCCAGGGCCGAGCTGTAGCCGGTGCGTGCCCCGAGCTGGAACTGGCGCACCATTTCGAATGCCAGCACCGTTGTATCCGAGCGTCCGCCGGTCATCGAAGAGACGATGTCGAAGACCTTGAGCGAGGCAATGGAAATGGTGGTCAATACGACGATGACGGTGGAGCGGATCCCCGGCAGCGTGACATTGGCGAAACGCTGCCATGGGCTGGCCCCGTCCAGGGAGGCTGCTTCGATTTGCTCTGCGGGCACGCCCTTGATGGCCGCGGACAGGATGACCATGGCGAATCCCGCCTGTGTCCAGATCAGGATGACCACCAGGAACAACGTGTTCCACGGTTCGAGCCCGAGCCAGTCGACCGGGGTGGCCCCGAATGCCGTGATGATCGCGTTGAGCACGCCTATTTGCTCGCCCTGGCGGATGTCGTAGAAGAACTTGAAGATGATCGACGCGCCAACGAAGGAAATCGCCATGGGCATGAACACCAGCAGCTTGAAGAACTTCTCGCCACGGCTCTTGTCGATGAATACCGCGTAGGCCAATCCGATAATAGTGGAGACCACGGGCGCCACCAGAACCCACACCAGGGTATTGAGCAGGGCGGTCAGGCCATCGGGGCTGGTGAACACCCAGAGGAAATTCCCCAGGCCGACGAAGCCGGATCCGTCGTTGGCCATGAAGGCGCTGACCGCGGTGCGGACCGTGGGGTAGATCAAGCCCATAGCGAGCAGCAGCATGGCCGGAGCCAGGAAACCGGACAGCTGCAGCAGCGAGCCGGCGCCGGATCGCGAGCGCCGGTCCAGGAAAAACAGCACCGCACCGAGCACCGCGGCCAGCGCGGCCACCCACATCACGGAGTTGTACAGGCCCAGGACCAGCAGGATCGCCACCGGGACCAAGACCGCGGCGGCAAAGCGCACGACGGCGAAAACCCGTCCGCCCTTGGTCGCTATCTCGACAAAGGCGAGGATCGCTGCGATCAAGACCGCGAAGGCAACCAGGACGATCGGCACTTGGACTAGCGGCGGAACGCCAGCCAGCCACTGGAAGAATTCAGACATGCGCTCAGGCTCCTACAATCCCGCCAACGGCCGGGACTCCCGGCCGTTGGCGATGTACCAGATGGCGACTAGGAGTCATAGCCGGACTGGATATTTTCAAGCACTTCCTTGGTCGGTTTGCCATCGATCCAGTCCACCAGGCCCTTCCAGAAGGAGTCGGAGCCGACGCTCTTGGGCATCAGATCAGACCCGTCGAAGCGGAAAGTGGTGTTCGGATCCTGCAGCAATTCAACAGCGGAACGCAGCAGGTCGCTGCTGGCGTTCTCCGGATCAAGCCCGGAGTTCGCCGAGATCACGCCGCCGAGTCCAACGCGGCTATTGGCCCAATCCGCGCTGGCCAGGTATTCCTGGACCTTGGCGGTATCCTCATCATTGGAGAAGGCGGCAACGAATTCACCGCCGCCTACAACAGATACGGGGTCATCGGCTTTGGCTGGCGGGGCAACGAAAGCCCAGACATCCCCGTCAGGCGCCACGGTAGCTTTCTCGCCATCGGCGTTCTTGGAATCCAGGACGTATCCTTCCAGGAAGGATGCCTGGTGGGTCAGCGGGCAGGTTCCCTTGGCCACGGCCGTGCCAACATCGCCGAAGGCGGTGGCGTTGATCGACTTCACGTCGCCATATCCGGCGTTGACTTGCTCTGGGTCCAGCAGGATCTTTCCAACGGAATCGAAGGCGCTGGTGATTTCTGGCGAAGTGAATTCCAGATCGCCCGAAACCCACTTGTCGTAGGCTTCGGTTCCGGACTGGCGCAGGACCGCGTCTTCAATCCAGTCGGTGCCCGGCCATCCCGATGCCTCGCCCGAGGCGAATCCGGCACACCAGGCCGGTTCATTGGTCTGCTTCGAGATTTCGGTGCCCAGGGTGGTCATTTCATCCCAGGTTTCCGGGACGCTCAAGCCCCACTGCTCGAACTGCTTGGGCGAGTACCAGATGTAGCCTTTCACGCTGGCCATCAGCGGCACCCCGTACTGCACCCCATCGACCTTGCCGTAGTTCTGCCAGTCCTCGGACCAGTTGCTCTGCAGCTGAGACTGGACTGCCTCGGGAAGTTGCTGCACCTTGCCCTGGGCCACGGTGGCCTGCAGCAAGCCGGGTTGCGGGAAGACGGCCAGGTCCGGGGTGTCGCCGCCCTGGACCTTGATTCCGATTTGGGATTCGAAGTTCTTGTCGCCGGTGTAGCGGATCTTGATGCCGTTCTCCTCGGACCACTTGGCCCAGGATTCTTCCAGCAGTTCGGCTTCAATGCCGGTGACCGGACCGTAGATATCGACGACTCCGTCGGCTTGGCCCACTTGGGCTTCGCCGCCGCCGGAGGCGTTGGGGTCATTGGGGTCTGCTCCGCCCGAGCAACCGGCCAGGAGCAGGCCGATTGCTGCCACCGAGATAACCGGCGCGAACTTCAGCCCACGTTTTGCTTTAGTCATGATGCCCTCCACGTTGGGTAATGCCCTGCCGGATGAGGCGGCCTGGCACGAGTGATCCCCTCAATAGTGACGCAGGTCATCGACGCGCGTCAACAGTTATGGGTGAACACCGTGGAGAAATTGGCGCGGGCAGGTCATTGCGGTGCCGGGCCCGAGCTGTCCCGGACCACCATCAGCGGCGCGATCAGTTGCTGCACCGGCGCTTGGGAGCGTCCCTCGATCTGCTGCACCAGGGCGTCCACCGCCGCATGGGAAATGGCCTCCCCCGGCGGGGCCACCGTGGTCAGCGCCGGGGCTACCATCTCGGCCGAACGGTCCCCGACCCCCAGGGCGATCACCGAGAGGTCATCGGGGATCCGCAACGCAGCTAGGCCAGCGGCGTTGACAAATCCCGCGGTGGCGAACTCCTTGAGCGCAAGCACCGCAGTGGGTCGCGGGTGCAGTTCCAGATAGGCATCCAGCGCCGCGCGGCCGCCGCGGGCGTTGTTTTCCACCGGCACTTCCTGCATCGCCATGCCCCGATCGCGCACGGCATCGCAGATGGCCCGGGCCGTGCGGACGGCCGGGCCGTTGCCGGCTTCCTGGTCTTCCACCGATACGTTGATGTACATGATGGATTGGTGGCCGAGGCTCGCCAAATAATCCACCGCGATGCGCCCGGCCTGGGCAAAATCATTATCGACATAGGACAGGTCCGCGCTGTCATCGGGACGGCCAATGGAGGCAAAGGCAATGCCCGCGCGCCGCAGGACATCAAAGCGCGGGTCATTGATCGACACTTCCATCAAGAGCACCCCGGCCACCAGCTTCTGCCCGACCAGGCTTTCCAATCCCATGGCATCGGTCATCGGGTTGGACCACAACAGCATGTGGTAGCCCAGCGCGCGGGCACGCTCCATGGCGGCGGTGACGTACTCGAACTCGGTGGAAGAATAGCCGTCCACGCTGGTGGGAAAGTGCAGGGCAAGGATGCCCCGGCGCGATCCGGCCAGGCCCTGGGCAAAGGCATCCGGGGTGTAGTTCAACTCCCGCATGGCCGCCAGGACCCTGGCCTTGGTCGCCTCGGAAATGGTGCGCCGGCCGCTGATCACGTAGGACACGGTACTAGGAGATACGCCGGCCAAGCGCGCCACGTCGTTCCTGGTGGCCATGAGCCCACCGCCTTTGGTTATTCCAACTCGTCATCCCTATTGAAACACGGCGGCGGGCAATCCCCCTGGGTCAGCGGCTGGCGACGAATGCCTGCACGCAGGCCTCGATATCCTCAGCCGAATGCGCGGCAGAAAGCTGGACGCGGATGCGCGCGGCGCCCTTGGGCACTACCGGGAAGCTGAAGGCCGTGACGAAGACGCCCTGCTCCAGCATCTTGCCTGCGACCTCTGCGGCCTTGACCGCGTCGCCGAACATCACCGGAATGATGGCGTGCTCGCCGTCGAGCAATTCGAAGCCCTCTTCGGTCATGCGGCGGCGGAAGTGCGCAGCGTTCTCGAAGAGCTTCTCGCGCAGGTCCCCGGAGTCCACCACCAGGTCCAGCGCCTTCAACGTGGCAGCCACGATCGATGGAGCCAGCGAGTTGGAGAACAGGTACGGGCGGGCCTTCTGGCGCAGCATCGCGACAATCTCGCCGCGGCCGGACACGTAGCCGCCCGAGGCGCCGCCCAATGCCTTGCCGAAGGTGCCGGTGTAGATGTCCACGCGGTCTGAGACTCCTGCATGCTCCGGGGTGCCTGCCCCGGTGGCGCCCATGAAGCCCACGGCGTGGGAGTCATCGACCATGACCAGCGCGTTGTACTTGTCAGCCAGATCGCAGATGGCCTCCAAGGGAGCCAGGTAGCCGTCCATGGAGAAGACGCCATCGGTGACGATGATGGTGCGGCGGGCGCCCGCCCCGCCGTTGAGCTGCGCGGCGGATTGCAGCTGGGTTTCCAGGTCGGCCATGTCCTGGTTGGCGTAGCGGAAGCGCGCGGCCTTGGACAAGCGGATGCCATCAATGATCGAGGCGTGGTTCAGCGCATCGGAGATGATGGCGTCTTCCTTGCCGAACAGCGATTCGAACACGCCGCCGTTGGCATCGAAGCAGCTGGAGAACAAGATGGTGTCCTCGGTGCCCAGGAATTTAGAGAGCTTGGCTTCCAGGTCCAGGTGCAGGTCCTGGGTGCCGCAGATGAAGCGGACCGAGGCCATGCCGAAGCCGCGCTCATCCATGGCGGTCTTGGCCGCGTCGATGATCTGCTGGTTATCGGCCAAGCCCAGGTAGTTGTTGGCGCAGAAATTCAGCACCTTCCGTGCATCGTCGCCCAGCGAGCCGGCCATGATGGAAGCGGACTGGGCCGAGTCGATGTGGCGTTCTGCCTTGAACAGGCCGGAGGACTTCAGCTCGTCCAATTCGGCGGCAAGCTGGTCTTTGAGATCCGTGTACATTGCAAATGCTCCTTGTTGATGCGGGAAATTCTTAGCCTGAGAAAACGGTCCAGTCGAGCACGACCTTGCCGCCGTGCCCGCTGCGAGCAGCTTCGAATCCCTGCTGCCATTCGGTGGCCGGCAGGAAGTCGGTAACCACCGAGGCAATGCGCTCGCGCATCACCTCCGAGGAGGTGAGCATGGCGCTCATGGCGTACCAGGTCTCGAACATTTCGCGGCCGTAGATGCCGCGCAGGGTCAGCATGTGGGTGACAACCTTGCCCCAGTTGATGTCGATCGAGGTGCTGGGCAAGCCGAGCATGGCGATCTTGCCGCCATGGTTCATGTTCTCGATCATTTCCGGCAGGGCGGTCTTGTGCCCGGACATTTCCATGCCGTAGTCGAAGCCTTCGACCATGCCCAGCTTCTGCTGCGCTTCCTTGATGCGGGTGGTCGCGACATTCACGGCCAGATCGATGCCCATGGACTGGGCCAGTTCCAGGCGCTGCTCGGAGACATCGGTGATGGCGATGTTGCGGGCGCCGACGTGGCGGGCCACTGCCGCGGCCATCAGGCCGATGGGTCCGGCGCCGGTAATCAGCACGTCCTCGCCCACCATCGGAAACTGCAGTGCGGTGTGCACGGCATTGCCGAACGGATCGAAGATGGCGCCGAGCAGTGGGGTGATGCGCTCATCGCGGTGGATGTAGACATTGCTTTCGGGGATCACCACGTATTCGGCGAATGCGCCGTCACGCTGCACGCCTACCGAATCGACGTTGATGCACATCTGCTTGCGTCCGGCGCGGCAGTTGCGGCACAGGCCGCACACAACGTGGCCTTCACCCGAGACGCGGTCGCCGATCTTGACCCCGTGCACGAAGTCGCCGATTTCCACGACCTCGCCGTAGAACTCGTGGCCCGGAACCAGCGGGGTGTTGATCATGGCCTTGGCTGCATCATCGTAGGCTTCGATGTGCAGATCGGTGCCGCAGATTCCGGCGGTCATGACGCGGATCTTGACCTCGTGGGCGCCGGTCTCTGGTTCTGGGCGATCAACGAGTTCCAGCCCCGCGTGCGGGCCGGACTTGTACAGTGCTTTCATGCGGGTTCCTTTGGATTGGGCACCTGGGTGCGCGCAACACAGACATGGGGTCGCTTCAAGTGTCGCACCCGACAGCACGGTACAACACCTTAGAAGATCACTGATTTACTGATCCAACGATTTAGAATTTACTTCATGGAATTGCATCAGTTGAGGATTCTGCGTGAACTCGCGGATTTGGGCAGCGTCAACGCCGTGGCGAAGGCCCTTTTTGTCTCGCCCTCGGCGGTCTCGCAGCATTTGGCCCAACTGCAGCGCAATTTCCCTGTGCCACTGACACAGAAAGAGGGACGGCGGCTAGTACTCACCAGCCAAGGAAGGATCTTGGCACAAGCCAGCGCCCAGGTTGCTTCAACTCTCGCCGAGGCAGACTCCAAGATCAGGAACTATGAAGGCAACTTTGCCCAACCGGTACTCATCGCTGGATTTCATTCCATTGGCCAAACGATCTTCGCGCCGTTACTGAATTCCGGTGATGATGACCTGCCGCCCTTGCGTTTCTTTGATGAAGACGTTTCACAACAAGATTTTCCGGCCCTAACTTCTACATATGATCTGGTCCTCGCTCACCGAATGCCGCATACCGAGGCCTGGCCTGCCGACAGAGTTTCCGTAATCCCATTGGCCTTCGAACCCCTAGATATTGCTGTGCATCAAGATCATCCACTGGCACGGTTTGAAAGTCTCTCGCCAGCTCAAGTTATCGAAGAGCCTTGGGTGGTCTCCCGCCCAGGATTCTCGCCGGCTGATGTGCTCGATACCATCGCCGCGTTGTCGGGGTCGGCTCCTCGAATTGAGCATCGGGTCAACGACTACGGCACGGCAGCCGCACTGGTACGAGCCAGTCATTGCTTGGGAATTTTGCCTCGCTTCACTTCGCGGTCCATGCTGGGCAAGGATGTGACTTTACGACCAGTTTCAGGCTTGGAATCCGGTCGACAAATCGACATCCTGGTACGCGCCGAACACCTTCACAGACCGACAGTTATTCGAGTTATCGATGCCCTCAGAGAGACGGCGCGGAAGTTGGTGGCCGAAAATCTCTAGCGCCGGGTTAGTTCGCGTTGGAGGCCATTTCTTGGGAGGCTTTTCCACTTTCCCGGACAGCTCCGAACAGCAAGGCGGCCAGCTCAACCTAGAGCGTTGAGCTGGCCGCTTTGCTGACCAATGATGTAAAAATACCGAGCCTTGGGCATTCCGCTTATTTGATGGCGCCAGCTGTCAGGCCTGCTTTCCAGAAGCGTTGCAGGAACAGGAATAGCAACAGCAACGGAATCACGGAAACCAGTGCTCCAACGACTAACAGCGACATTGGCACCTTGCCATTGGAAGCAAACCAAGCCACCAAACCCACTGTCACGGGCTGCAATGAGGAGTCATTGATGACCATTGCAGGCAACAGATAGTTATTCCAGATTTCTACAAAATTGAACAAGAAGATGGTCACCAGCGCGGGCGTCATCATGCGCACACCCACGCGGAAGAAGATCCCAACTTCACTTACCCCGTCAAGACGCGCTGCTTCAATTACTTCGTCAGGTACGGACTGCGCGGCGAAGACTCGCGAAAGGTATACACCGAAGGGGCTGACGATACTGGGCAGCAGGACAGCCAATGGATTATTGATCAATCCCAGCTCTGAAAACATGAGGTACAGGGGCAAAGTGAAAAGAATCTTGGGAATTAGTACCGCTGCTAGCACCACACTGAAAACTACTTCGCGTCCACGAAAGCGGTATTTGGCCATGGCATAGCCAGCCATCGATACCAGTAACGTCCCAACCAGGGCACCGATCCCGGCATAAAATACGGAATTCATAATCCACCGCAGGAAAATTCCGTCGCGTGCCGCCAACAACTCGGCGATGTTGTTCCCCAGGTGCATTCCGTTGAACCAAAAACCTGGAGCAGCAAACTGCTCGCCCATCGGTTTTGAAGCCGACACCAGTAACCACCATATTGGTGCTAGGAAATAAATCGCAAAGCATCCCAACACGATAGTGACAATCAGCCGACTCAACAACGTAGTTTCACGATTTGATTGAACCGGTTTCACGGATACGAGCTTTCCCAGTCTGGATTTAGCAATCGTCGAGCCCGTCTCAGACTGATTGCGGTCCTGCGCGGTAGAAGTACTTATTTTCGAATCTACATGGACGCTCATGAATCGGATCCTCGACGCGGGCGCTCCGTCGCCAGGTAGGGTAAAGGCTGAGCGGATCCAACCTCTCCCAGCGTACGTCACCTCTTTGAGACAAAGCGCGCCCAGATTCACGGCCTTTGAACTTTCTACATTGTGCGCCTAAAACCAAACACGTTCAAACACCAGCCGTGCCGTAGCTCTGACAGTCCGATTACACCAAAGTTTCATTCTTCAGTCACCTTGATAGTATGGCTTCAAATGGTTAAACGTCTTTCTCCGGTCATCATGCCAACTGTCCTAATTATCGGGTTGGCCTCTTGCTCGTCGATGCCTGAGGTCGATTGGAATCAGTCACAAAACGAGGCAAGTATGTTCCTGGAGGCAGCCACGTCTGCAAAGGGATCCCTCGGTGGGGGCACCCTGCGCGTTGGCCAAGGTACTCCGGGAGATACTGATTCGGGCATCGTTCTCAACTATGACTCCGGCGCCCGGATCACGGGGATCCGCGTCAGTTGCTTCGGAGAGGGAACGCTTCGACTCGGATTCGCTACCCAGACTGGGTCCAGTTGGAGCGGCAACGATACTGTCGAAGTCATCTGCAATGGCGAGGAGAACAACGTATCGGTTTCAGAGATCCTGTCTACGGCACAGGTCGATGCGGTGCAATTCAACGGCATCCTCGGTGAGGGAACGGGTGGAGTCCTCGCCGTGGCTATCTCCGGGGTGGCGAACTAACGCCCGCTGCAGTTGCAAGTTCGGCATTCGAAATCTCCAAAGGCGAACTTACGGCGCTGATAGGCATGATTCTCAAGCAAGTACGCGCCGTTGCGTTCTCCAACCGTGACTGCGGCAGAAAAAAATTTGCCGTACCAGCAGGATGCCGAACCGGAGACAGCACGCGTCGCCGATCTGTCTCCATTTGACTGTATAGCTGGCCGACGGGCGAAACATGATTTCTACCTACATTTTTCCGCAGAGCATTGATCAATGGAAACTGTACGATCCGCCGTATAGCTGTATCAGACGCATAGTCGTCCGTCACTCCATAATGCTTGTGGCCAGCCGGCGCCAGTGCAGAAAGTCCACATCCGAACAAATCCTCGGACTATCCAAGCCATAGATGCTGCCCGCGGCCAGTTGAGGGCACAGGCAGCATCTAGGTTGTTGTCATCAAATCAGCCGTTAAAGGTGTCCGGGTTTGGGCCGGTGCGTCCATCGCGATCAAGGGCATCAATGCTTGCAAGTTCGCCGCTGGTCAATTCGAAGCCGAACAGGTCCAAGTTGGCGATGATGCGTGATTCAGTCACAGACTTCGGGATGATCACCCGGCCCTGCTGCAGATGCCAGCGCAGGATGACCTGTGCCGCGGACACCTCATGTGCCTGAGCGATGCCCACGATGGTTTCGTCGCTGAGCATTGCACCCTGAGCCAGCGGGCTCCATGCTTCGGTGACGATGCCGTGCTGCGCGTTAGCTGCAACGACTTCGCGGTTCTGCAAGGCAGGGTGGAGTTCCACCTGGTTCACGGCCGGAACGATGGTTCCTTCGGCGACCAGCTGCTCCAGGTGCTCGGGCTGGAAGTTGGAAACCCCGATGGCGCGGATCTTCTTCTCTGCATACAGCTTTTCCAGCGCCTTCCACGTCTCAACGTAGAGATTCTTTTCCGGGGCTGGCCAGTGAATCAAGTACAGGTCCAGGTAGTCCAGGCCCAAGCGCTCAAGACTTGCATCAAGGGCTTCCAGCGTCTGCTCGTATCCCATGTCTGCGATCCAGATCTTGGAGGTGATGAACAGGTCTTCGCGGGCGATGCCGGACTGGGCCAGTGCTGCGCCCATGCCTTCCTCATTGCCGTAGATCGCGGCGGTATCGATGCTGCGGTAGCCGGCCTTGAGCGCTGAACTCACTGCAGCAGTGGTCTCTTCGTTGGGAACCTGGAAGACTCCAAAACCTACCTGAGGCATTTCAACGCCATTGTTCAGCGTGATGGTTGGAATGGGGGTAGTCATGTCTAACTCCTAGAAATTGGTTGGGGACTGAACAAAACTGTGGATTAGCCAGCTGTAACCAGCTGGGGTGATGCTGCCGAAGACTTCTTGGCCAAGCCCATGGCCAGGAGAATAACGACCAGTGCGACGAGGGTAATCAGTGCGCCGACCCAGATCGGCGAGGTGTAGCCCAGGCCTGCCGCAATGCCCAGGCCGCCGGCCCATGCGCCCAGCGCGTTGCCGACATTGAACGCACCGATATTGGCGCCGGATGCCAGGGTCGGCGCATTGCCGGCGTACTGCATGATGCGGCTTTGCAGACCGGGAACGGTTCCGAAGCCGAAGCCGCCCATCAGCAGCAAAGCGATAACGGTGGCGATCTGGTTGCTCGCGAAGAATCCGAAGAGGACAAGGACCACCAGCAGTGCCGAGATGAAGATGAGCAGAGTGCGGTCGATGCTCTTGTCAGCCATGCGGCCACCGATCCAGTTGCCTGCGAACAGGCCGGCGCCGAAGAGCATCAGCAGCCACGGAACGCTGGTCTCGTTGAATCCGGTGACCTCGGTCAGGGTGTAGGCGATGTAGGTGAAGGCGCCGAACATGCCACCGTAGCCAAGGACCGTGACACCTAGGGACAGCCAGACCTGCAGCGAGGTGAAGGCCCCGAGTTCTTTGCGCAGGGAGATGCCTTCGGCTGCGTGCTTGATGGCTGGCACCAGCACGAGGATGCCGATCAGGGCGATAACGCCAATGCCGGAGATGGCCCAGAAAGTCGAGCGCCAGCCGGAATGCTGCCCCAGCAGGGTACCGAAGGGAACACCCAGTACGTTGGCCGCGGTCAGCCCGGTGAACATGATGGCAATGGCGCCAGCCTTCTTGTTGGTCGGGACCAGGTCGGCTGCCACGACCGCGCCGATGCCGAAGAAGGCACCGTGGCACAGCGCAGCAATGACGCGGCCGATCATGGCCACTTCGTACGTTGCTGCCATCGCGGTAAGCGAGTTGCCGATGATGAAAAGCACCAGCAAACCGACGAGCACCGGCTTGCGCGGCCAGCGGACGGTGGCTGCGGTCAGGCCGAGGGCGCCGGCCACCACGCTCAATGCGTATCCGGAAATGAGCCAGCCAGCTGCGGCCTCGCTGACGCCGAAGTCGGCCGCCACATCCGGCAACAAGCCCATGATGACAAATTCGGTAAGCCCGATGCCGAAGGCACCGATGGCCAACGCAATAAGACCGAGCGGCATAGCGTTACTCCTGATAGACTAGATAAATTAGTTGCACACGCTTGTTATTGCGCGATGAACACTATCGTTGCACACGCAACTAACCAGCGCAAGCAAGTACTTTTGGAGGAACCGATGGGAATCGCAGATGATGCTGTCGAAATTCGGGCAAGAGGGTGGCGCACTTTGGCGTCGTTGCACGGATTAATCGATACTGCACTTGAAAAGGACCTGACGGCGCAAGTGGGGCTCTCTGTGGTCGAGTACACACTTCTGGATGCCCTGAATCGTCAGGATGGCTGGCATATGCGCATGGCGCAGCTGGCCCGCGCCACGGCACTGAGCCCCAGCGCAACGACGCGACTGGTTACCAGGCTCGAAGACCGCAATCTGCTCTCGCGGGTGCTGTGCGCCGATGACCGCCGCGGCATTTACACCGAGCTCACTGCCACTGGCCACGAGCTGTACCAGAAGGCCAAGCCCATTCACGATGCCACGCTGGAACGCGTGTTGAAGCAGGCAGAAGAGCAGCCCGAGCTGGCGCCGCTGGCCCGCATTCTCCACGAATTCTCTGCCGCGTAGCCAATTGCTGAATCCTTGGAAGGGACCGTCCTTGCTGCATCCGAAATTTTCCGCCGTGCTTTTCGATTGCGATGGCGTCCTGGTGGATTCCGAGTCCATCACCAATTCCGTGCTCCGCCAGATGCTCATCGAGCTGGGCTGGGAGATCAGCCCCGAGCAATGCATCGAGATCTTCATCGGCAAGGCGTTGAAAGACCAGTGGCAACCCATCCTCGACCAGACCGGATTCCGCATCGACGACCAGTGGATTAGCCAGTTCCGCGCACGCCGCGACGAAGCGCTGCGCTCCGAGCTGCAGCCGATCCCCGGAGCGCTGGAAGCAGTCAAGCAGATTTCGGCGGTCTACGGCCAGAACATTGCCTGCGCCACTGGCGCAGACCGGGCCAAGGTCGAAATGCAGCTGGCCCTGGCCGGGTTCACCGAGTACTTCGGAGACCGGGTCTTCAGCGGCATGGAATGCCCACGCAGCAAACCGGCACCGGATGTCTACCTGGCCGCAGCCGCGTCACTGGGCCTTGACCCAGCTGGCGCACTGGTTATCGAGGACACGGCCACCGGGGTGGCTGCCGGGATCGCGGCCGGCGCGACGGTGTACGGCTATTCCAACGGCGGACCCACGAGCACTTCGCCCGAGCTGCTGCGCGCGGCCGGAGCAACCCAGGTGTTCAGCAGCATGGACGCACTGCCCGGCATGGCTTCCGGAGCATAATTGCCGGCTGGGCTGATCGAGTACCGCTACCCCGCCGGCCGGACCAGGACCCTGTCCAGGGATACTGCCAGCTTGCGCCAATACCCCAGCTCGTAGACGATGATCACGGTCAGCGGCGAGCACAGCAGCACCAGCAAGCAGGCCCACACCGGAACGCCCAGCTGGCTGAGCCCGGCCGCGGCCAGCGGCATCAGGAACGTGGGCAAATGCGCCCAGGTGAACATCGGGGCACCGAGCAACCAGGTCAGCAGCAGGGTAATGATGACCATGAAGGCGAAAACCGGAATCGCCAGAGCCACGATGACCACCACTGGGTCGGTAGCGGCTTCGGGATCATAGGCGTAGCCGATGGTGTGCAGCCCGGCGCCGATCGCGGCAATGGACGTGAAAAGCGCAATATGCCCGAAGATCCACGCCGCGGCCTTGTCCCGCCGCAAATGGAGCACCGGTCCGGAGGGCAGCTGGAAGTACGCCCACCACAGCGAGAAAGAAATCAGCACGCCCGCGGCGACCACCACGATGCTCTCGAAATTCCAGTTCGCCCCTTGGGAGATCGTCCGGGCAGCTGCCAAGGTTCCCACGATGCATTCGCCCAGGGCAATGATCGACATGAGCGAATAGCGTTCCGCCAGATGGTGGGCGTGCCAGGGAATACCCGATTCGCCATGGGAACGGGCCACCCGCTCCGCAATCAGCGGTGCGCTGAAATCGATGATCCAGAAGACCGCCAGGCAGCACAACGCCGGAACCAGCGAGAGCGGAAGGAAGAGGAATGAGGTCCAGCCCAGCTGGGCAATGCCCACCCCGATAGCATTGCCGCGCGCTGACATCCGGTGCTGCGGATCGTGCCGGGCCACCCGCAGCCACTGCCCGATCAGCGCCACGCGCATGACGATGTAGCCGGCGACCATCACATTGGCATCAAGCACCGCCCCCTGATCGATGGAGGCGAACATCATCGGGATGCCGACCGCCAGCACGATGACGCCCGCCATCTGCACCAAGGTCAGGCTCCGGAACAGCCAGTCGTCGTTGTCGAAGGCCGAGGCCAGCCACGCGTAATTGGCCCAGGCCCAGATGATCGACAAGCACGCGATGGCGAGGGAGATGATGGCCGGCGCATAGTGCCCCACCTCGATGCCGTGGGCCAGCTCGCTGCCGGCAATTCCGAAGGCCGTGACAAACGTCAGGTCGAAGAACAGTTCCAAGGTGGTGGCGGTCCGGTTCTGCTCCTGCGGATCGCGTCCGCGCATGCGGTGCAGGCCGTGCTGGTAGAAATCAAGAGCCGTGCTGGCGGACATCGTGCGGCTTTCTCGAAAACTCAACGGAGGACATTCACAAGAATAGGTAACCGCCAGCTGGAATTATCGCGTTGACGCCTCGGCAAATCCGCGGGGCCTACTTCCCAGCCGAATCCAGTTCATGCTTCAGCGGGAAGTACCAGCGCATGATCTTGCGCAATTTGTCCGAATCATCGCGGGCCCAGTTGCGCATGAGCTCGCCTCCGAAGGAAATGGCCGTGACCGGCTGGGCGCCGGCGGCGATCATCCGTTCGAAGGCGAAGTCGTGCGCCGCCTGGGATATGCCGCCCACCGCGTCGGCTACAGGATAGACCGCGTAGCCTTCGGAAAGCATGTCCAGGGTGGGAAAGGCGAGGCAGACCTCGGCCCACAACCCGGCCATGACCACCTTGCGCCGGCCGCTGCTTTCGATGGCCTGCCTGAACTCGGCATCCTCCCAGGCGTTGACTCCGCTGCGGTCGATTTCCTTGACCCCGGGCAGCTCGTCCTTGATCACCTGCGCGGTGCCTTGGTTGACTCCCATGTCCACGCCCACGGTCGAGAGCACCACCGGAATCCCGTACTCCGTAGCCAGCCGGCAAAGCGCCACGACATTCAGATCGATCCGCTCGCGAGTGGTGGAAGTGACCGTGCCATACTGCTCGGGCTGGAAGTCGATCAACGCCAGCACGCAATTCTCCGGAGTGAGCAAGTGATCTGCGCGCTGATCGCGAACCGGTTCCGGCGAGGTTTTCTTGGGCATGTCCAGCTCCTCATGGATCGATGAAGTTGCAAGAAACTTCGTGCGTGGCTTCAGGCTATCGCCGGCAACCGGGCCCGGCCAGTGCCCGGAGCAATTCCCCGGTCACTTCCAAGAATCCCGATCCGCGCCGGCCGGTTGCTGCTCACTTCCGGTACTGGCCGCCGGCGAGCAGCAGTCGCAGCGTCTGGCGCCCGATGCGGCCCAGCGGATCCTCCTCGGTAAGCGTTGCGGTAAGCATGGCGTAGCGCAGCGCCCATCCCCTGGACCGCTGCCACAGGTCGCTGCCCGGTTGGGCGCCGTAGCCTTCGAAAGCCGAGGCGGTGGCTTCGGCGCTGAAGTGCATCCACAGCATGCCCAGATCCGAGGCCGGGTCCCCGGCACACAAATCCCCGAAATCGATCAGCGCCGCTAGCTGGCAGCGGCCGTGCTGCTCAGTGATGACCGTATTGTGCGGATGCGGATCACCGTGCAACCACAGCGATGCCTTATCATGCGGCGCGGCGGACAATGCGTGGGACCAGAGGGCCTGCGCCGGACCTCGCAGCGGGGAGTCCAGCGCCGCAATCTGGCCGCAGGTTTTCGCATCGAGTGCGGCCAGCCCCACGCCCCGGAATTCGCTGCTTGGCGCCGCGGCTCCGGCAGGCTGGTGCAGCCGGTACAAGTACTGCGCGAATTCTCCGGCGTAGCCATCGCGCCTGCGGCGGTCCACCGTCGCGGCGCTGCGGCCCGGGACATAGGGGCAGATGGAGAACGTGAAGGGGTACTGCGGTGCGGGCCGTCCAACGAAGACCGGCATGGCGATGGGCAGGCCGGTCTCGGCGGCCAATTGCGGCAGCCAACGCCGTTCCTTGAGTCCAATGGCCTCGCCTAGTTCCCGGCGCGGCAGGCGCACCACCAGCTCAGCACCCAGCCGGTACACCTCGTTATCCCACCCGGTAGCCAGATAGGCAATGTCCTGGTTCGCCCAGTGCGGCGCCTGGCTAACCAGCAGGTGCCTGACCAGCTCCGCGTCAATTTCAACTTCGGCTGGCGGCATTCCCTTATCCGTGGAGACAGAAGAAGTCATTGCTCAATGCTAGTGCACCCCGCATGGCTCACCCTGCCGCGCGAATCGTTCTAGAATCGGTGCATGGACTCCCCTGCACCCGGCGAGCAGATCCTCGCCACGCTCCTGCTGGAGAAATTCGACCAGCTTACCGAAACCTTGGCGAGCATTCCGCAGGAACAAGCCAATAGCGCCCTGCCCGTTCACGGCAGCAATTCGCCGGTGCAGCTGGTGCTGCATTGCTGCGGGATGATGCGCCGCTGGTCTTCCACGGTCAATCTCGGCATCGAGGTCCCCCGCGATCGGGCCGCCGAGTTCACCGCGGTGATGGACAAGGAGGCTGCCCTGCAACTGGCGCATGAGGCCAGGAAGGCGTTCGCCAACGACCTGGCGCTCACGGCCATGAATGATGCTCCCGTTGCGGCCCCGCCAGGCAGGGAGAGCGAATACTGGATGGCCACTTGCCAGGGCGTGCTGCTGCATGTGCTCGAAGAGCTCTGCCAGCACTTGGGGCATCTGGAAATCACCCGGGATCACTTGGCCAAGGACGCGTCGTGAAAGGCATCCGGCAGGTCACAGTTAACCTACCCATGGCCTTTCCCGGAGCCTGAAGAGCGTCCGCGCGCTGAGCTGTCCCAAACGAGCAAGGCTCCTGTAGCAGGCAAGAACAAGAGAGCTGGAAGCCACTGGAATGCTACCAATGCCACCATGGCGGCCAGCAGCATGGCCAGCGCCGCGATTCTGGGCCATGCAGCCATGGCTACCCTCCTAGAAGCCTTCTACCGCTCAGCGGTAGTTGATTTGGTGTGAAACCCTAGCAGGATCAGTGCGCATTCGCCAGAGGCACCAAATCAAATGCCGCAGGACCGCGCGCCGCTCACAGGTCCAGATCTTCCCAATCGAAGCGGGTAGTGGTCCCGGATTCCCAATCCTGGCGCAGGATCGCGTAGGCAACCGAGGCGAGATGGCGCCCGTCGCCGGTGGGCCACGCCATCCGGTAATGCGCTTCCTTGAGGAATCCGGCGCGAAGAAAAGTCTTGCGCATCGCGAAGTTGTCTTCCCTGGTTTGGCCTTCGAAGCGCAGGGTGCCGGGGAAATCAGTGAACACCTTGGCGGTCAATTCCCTCAGTACGAGGGTACCCAGGCCTGATCCCCGGTACTTTTCCGCCAAGCGCAGGTCAAGCATGGGGGTGTCGTCTTCCAGATCTTCGAGTACTGCCATTCCCAAGCATTCTCCGTCGCCAATAATCCAGAATCCTTGGCTCTCGCTGTTCCAATATCGTCCGCTATCGACTAGTCGTCTCAGCTCCGGCTCTGTCCAGTTCCGACGGACATGGAATGGGAAGCTGTTGCTTGATAGAAAAGCGGCGATGGCACTGCTGTCTTCCGGTGCCATTGCTGTGAACGAGATATTCATGGGGCAAGCCTATAGAAGACATGCCGGATCCAGTCAGCGTAAACATGAATCCGGTGGCGACAGCACCCGGCCGAATATCTGCTTCCATGTCAGGCCGCTTTCAATGAATCCAGAATCTCTCGCGTCGAAACCACCAGCGCAAAGCCGTCTCCGTGAAGATTGGTCGCCGTGACCTGCATCAGAGTGGCTGCCGGTATTACCGTGCCGTCAGGTCCTGCCAGATCAAATGTTCGTGTGGCATCGAGAGGCACAATGATGTCAAATCCCAGATTTCCGCCCATCCGGGCGGTGTCTTCTACACACAAGTTGGTTTGGATTCCGCAAACCACGATCTTTTTGATCTGATTGGACCTCAGCCACTGGCCCAAATCCGGGGAGCCATAAAATGATGAGTTCACTGACTTGGTTACGAACAGATCAGGGGTGACCGCTTGCACCGATTCGTGAAGATTATTGCCGGGACTTTCCACGAACAAGGGCGAGTCCGAATTTCGGCTATCGTGCCTGACGATCACTATCGGCATGTTCTTTTGAGACCACTCCAAGAGAAGCCGATCAACGTTGTTCTCACATTGCGGGTAGTTGGTTGTCGGGCCCCATGAGGTGTCGTAGAAACCCTGTTGCATGTCAACCACGATCACTGCGGTCTTTGTACTTGTCATCATGCTTCTACTTCATCAGGGATCGAGGAACCCAACCAGTGGCATAAATGACATGGTTCGATAAGATTGCGCCATGTCCATTGTGGAGATTCTAATTGGGCCGGGCCGTCGAGCATTTGATATCGAAGTTGCACGTGAGGTGTACGACGACCGAACCGACCGTGGTCTCCCCCGGCCCGCAGTTCGAATCCTCGCAGCAACCACGGTCACCGCTCTTGACCCGGTTCGCTCAATACGGCGCACACATCCGCTTGCTTCGGTGGAGGAACTCGACATGATGGTGGTTCCAGGAAGCGAGAATCCGCTCGCAGAACCTCACCCGCAGGAAGTGGCAGCAGTTGCACGAGCTGCTTCCTCCGGGGTCCTTGTCGCCTCATTGTGTACCGGCGCATTCACACTCGCCGCTGCAGGACTGCTCGATGGGCGAAGCGCGACGACCCACTGGCGTTTTGCCAATGAACTTGCAAGGCGTTATCCAGAGGTCAACGTCAAGTCGAGGGATTTGTATTGTGGCGAGGACAAAGTATGGACTTCGGCTGGAGTCACCGCAGGAGTTGATCTATTACTCCATCTAGTACGTCTGGACTGGGGAACCAGCGCTGCAGAAACTATCGCGAAGGCCATGGTCACCCCTATTTTCAGACCGGGAACCCAAGCGCAATACGCGGATACCAGCATCCCTGGGAATTCATCGCCGTCAGTTGAACAACTGCATCTGGCAGTCAGCCAAGATCTTCAACGGCAATGGAACGTCCAACAACTAGCAGCGGTCTGCGCAATGTCACCACGGACTTTTCACCGGTGGTTCTCAGACGCGGTCGGGACAACACCTATTGCATGGCTCAATGATCTTCGAGTCAGCGAGGCCCAACGCCTACTGGAACAAAGCGACCTGTCGGTTGGCGCCGTTGCCCGTCAGGTTGGCTTTGCTTCTGATGATCTGCTGCGCAAGCATTTCTCGTCGCGATTGGGGATCACGCCGACCGGCCATGCAGCGACTTTCCGTCGACAACGTCCTTGATGAATTGCGCCTTGCCTCGCGCATAAGCGATCCTGTCATCCCCGACCCTCGTGGCCAAGTCCTGTTTCAGCTCGGCATATGCGGTAGCAATATTGGCGTCTTCCCTCAGTCGATCACGGAACACCAGATGCTCGCGTTCCCAGACCGAACCGAGTTGGCACACGTGAACATGCACTGTTCGGGGCTCTCCCGCGGGCGGACGAAAGAAGAGATGGCCGGTCTCCCGTTGCCGCAGCACAAGCCCCAGCGCTTCGAGGCCGCTGCGGTACGCGGACTCTTCTGAAATATCCGGAACAGCTATTTGGAGGTCGAGAACTGGTTTGGCGATGAGGCCCGGAACTGCTGTCGACCCGATATGCTCTGCAGATGCCGCGGCAGGATCAATGGCGGCCTTGATGCGCAGCATCCAATCAGCGGCCTGGTCGGCCCACGACGGATCATGCTCGACAAGATGGACAGGTTCACCACCGGGCTTATCGAACCATTCGCTATTCATCTATCCAGTATGCCTCGATGACAGAAGCCGGAAGGTGCGATTCCAGGCAGGTTCCACTTCGCCCTATCCAGCCGGCTGGCCGTTTTCACCCAGCACCGCTTCCCCGTCGGTATGCAGCGGGTTTTTCATCGTCGGCATCCACGCGCAGCGCGGCTGCATGCCCGACTCCGCTTGCCCATCCCTGATCAGCACCGTGCCCAGCATCCACTGTTCATCGTCGGTGACCTTTTCCATGGCTTCCGGTCTGGCCAGGTAGCCCATCATTTCTTGATCTTCCAGAGGCATCTCGCTCCTGGCGTTCGGGGCAGAATAGACGGGGATCGACACGGAAATGGTGTCGCCCTTTGCCTCCGGGTGGCAGTATCCACCGTCGCCTCCAAGAGCGTCCGTGCGCACGAGGTAGTACTGGTCATCGCCGGAATACTGTTTTACGCCTACCGTTCGAACCTGTTCCAGCGGGCCATTTTCCGCGCAGGCAGTATTCTGGAAATCGCTGCGCAGGTACTCAGTGACCTTGACGCCCTGCGTGGCTGGCACCACGCTCGCAACGGTGGATCCGCAATTATGCGAATAAGCGATCTCGCCGGGAACCTGGACTGGCCCCTCCTCCGTCGCAACCCAGGCAACGAAGTGCTCCCAATAGGCATTGCCGGACGTGCTGATGAACGATGCGACGGCATCGTCTACGCCGTCGCCATCCAGATCCGCGTAGACTATCTTGCCCAGCTCATAGCTGTTGAATTCATCGCTGGCTTTCGAATTCTCAAGACGGATCTTCGAGGGTTTGCCATCGAGCGCCATCGGATCCATCCAGGTTGCGTTTCCAAGATCCGCATCTCGCAGGGATTCGATCCCAGGTTCTTCCTTGCTCGGCGAAGGAACTACCGTTGGCGTTGAGGATTCCAGGTCCGGCTCTGGTTCGCTGCACCCAGTGAGCAGCAGCCCAACCGCGGCCACCGTGCTGAAAATTCTTGCTCCACGAGATGCATTGATCATGTTTAGATGATAACTGAATATAAAAACGACTCATAAAAACTTGTGCCATCAAGACCGCTTGCGCGTAATGCTTGTTAAAAAAACGCCAGCCTCGGACTTCACGATTGGAAGTCCGAGGCTGGCGCCAGGGTTTGGAGTCCGGGGACTAGAGTCCCAGCTTCTCCATCACGATTTCGCGCACGCGGCCGGCGTCGGCCTGTCCGCGGGTGGCCTTCATGACAGGGCCCATCAGCGCACCGATGGCCTGCATCTTGCCGCCCTTGATCTTCTCGACCACATCAGGCATGGCAGCCATGGCATCATCCACGGCCTTGCCCAAGGCATCATCGTCATTCACCACAGCCAAGCTGCGCCTCTCGACGATTTCGCTTGGGGTGCCTTCGCCGGCGATGGCGAATTCCAGCACCTGGCGGGCGATCTTGTCGTTGATCTTTTTCGCCTCGATCAGCGAGTTCAGCTCAACGATGGTCGCAGCGCTCACGCCCAGATCGGCGATGTCCTTGTCCGCGGCCTTGGCCAGGCGGGCGATCTCGCCCATCCACCACTTGCGGGCCACAGCGGCGCTGGCGCCAGCGGCAATGGTCTGCTCGATCTCGTCGAGCACACCGGCGTTGACCACGTCGCGGAATTCCTTATCCGCGTAGCCCCACTCGGCCTTCAGGCGCTTGCGGCGCTCGGCTGGCGGTTCCGGCAGGCGGCCGCGCAGCTCTTCGACCCATTCGGCGGTGGTGACGATAGGCACCAGATCCGGCTCCGGGAAGTAGCGGTAGTCATCGGCATCCGACTTCGGGCGGCCCGAGGTGGTCGAACGGGTGTCCTCATGCCAGTGGCGGGTTTCCTGGACGATCTTCGCCCCGGAATCCAGCACCGCTGCGTGCCGCTCGATCTCGAAGTGCACGGCGTGCTCCACCGCGCGCAGGGAGTTCACGTTCTTGGTTTCGGTACGGGTGCCGAACTTCTGGGCGCCCTTGGGCATCAGCGAGACGTTGGCATCGCAACGCACGTTGCCGCGTTCCATCTTGGCATCCGAAACGCCCAGGTTCTTCACGATTTCGCGCACGGCGGCCACGTAGGCTTTGGCCAGCTCGGGAGCGCGCTTGCCGGCACCCGTAATTGGCTTGGTCACGATCTCCACCAGCGGAACACCAGCACGGTTGTAGTCAACCAGCGAGTAGTCCGCACCCTGGATGCGCCCGGCAGCGCCACCCATGTGGGTCAGCTTGCCGGCATCTTCTTCCATGTGGGCGCGTTCGATCTCGACGCGGAAGACTTCGCCGTCTTCCAGCTCGATGTCCAGGTAGCCGTCGAAGGCAATTGGATCATCGTACTGGGAGGTCTGGAAGTTCTTCGGGGTATCCGGGTAGAAGTAGTTCTTGCGGGCGAAGCCGCACTTCTGCGCGATCTGGCAGTTCAGTGCCAGGCCGATCAGGATGGAGTACTCCACGGCGGTCTTGTTGACTACCGGCAGCACGCCGGGCAGGCCCAGGTCTACCGGGGTGACGTTGGTGTTCGGGGCATCGCCAAAAGCGTTCGGCGCGTCGGAGAACATCTTGGTCTTGGTGTTCAGCTCAACGTGGACCTCGAAGCCCAGGACCGGGTCGTAGCGATCCAGCGCCGTATCGAAGTCGACCAGTTCATCGGTGTAGTTGCTCATGGTGCCTAGGCCTCCTGCGCGATCGAAGCGGTGTCAATGGCTGGTGCCTGCGAGATCAGCGAGTGGCCCCACTGCTTCTCGAGCAGGGTTTCCAGTGCTGCGCCGGCACGGTACAAGCGGGCATCCTCGTAGGCCGGGGCCAGGAACTGGATGCCTACCGGCAGGTTCTCGGACAGGCCGCCCGGGACGGTGATGCCCGGAACGCCAGCGAGGTTGGCCGGGATGGTGGCCACGTCGTTGAGGTACATGGCCAGCGGGTCGTTGTCGTTCGCGCCCAGCTCGAAGGCGACGGTCGGCGCGGTGGGGGAAACCAGCACGTCGGCCTGCTCGAAAGCGGCCTCGAAGTCGCGCTGGATCAGCGTGCGGACCTTCTGCGCCGAGCCGTAGTAGGCGTCGTAGTAGCCGGCGGACAGGGCGTAGGTGCCCAGGATGATGCGGCGCTTGACCTCGTCGCCGAAGCCGGCGGCACGGGTGGAGCCCATGACGCGCTCGATGGTCATCGGGCCCTCTTCCGGAAGCACGCGGTGGCCGTAGCGCACACCATCGAATTTGGCCAGGTTGGAGGAAACTTCCGACGGCATGATCAGGTAGTAGGCGCCCAGCGCGTACTTGAAGTTCGGGCAGGAAACCTCGACGATTTCTGCACCGGCGGCCTTGAGCAGTTCCAGCGACTCGTTGAAGCGTGCCTGCACACCCTCCTGGTAGCCTTCGCCGGTCAGTTCCTTGATGACGCCAATGCGCAGGCCCTTGATATCCCCGGTGGCGCCGGATTCAGCGGCGGCGACCAGGCCTTCGAGCGGGTTGGGCAGCGAGGTGGAATCCTTGGGATCGTGCCCACCGATCAGTTCCTGCAGGTAGGCCGAGTCCAGCACGGTACGGGAGACCGGGCCGATCTGGTCCAGCGAGGAGGCCATGGCGATCGCGCCGTAGCGCGAGACAGCACCGTAGGTCGGCTTCACGCCGACGGTACCGGTGACGGCGCCTGGCTGGCGGATGGAGCCGCCGGTGTCGGTGCCCAGTGCCAGCGGAGCTTCGAAGGAGGCCACGGCTGCGGCCGAGCCGCCGCCGGACCCGCCCGGAATGCGGTTCAGGTTCCACGGGTTGCGGGTCACGCCGTAGGCGGAGTGCTCGGTGGAGGAACCCATGGCGAATTCATCCAAGTTGGTCTTGCCCAGCATCGGCAGCTTGGCAGCGCGGATCTTCTCGATCACGGTCGCATCGTAGGGGCTCATCCAGCCTTCGAGCATCTTCGATGCCGCGGTGGTCGGCTGGCCCTTGGTGACGATCAGGTCCTTGATCGCGATGGGCACGCCGGCCAGCTGGTGCAGGGCTTCGGCCTGCGCGCCGCCGGCGGCACGGATGGCGTCAACTTCGGCTGCGACGGCGAGCGCTTCTTCGGCGTTCACGTGCAGGAAGGCATTCAGTGCGCCGTCAACCTCGGCGATGCGGTCCAGGTGGGCCTGGACTGCTTGAACGGAGGTGGCCTCACCGGCGCGCAGCTTGGCGGCCAGCTCGGTGGCGGAAAGCTTAATCAGTTCATTCACTTGGATTATTCACCATCCAGAATAGCCGGGACCTTGAAGCGGTCCGAGTCCGAATCAGGCGCGTTGAGCAGAACTTCTTCAATGCTCAGCGTCTGCCCCACCGTATCTTCGCGCAACACGTTGGTCAGCGGGATCGGGTGGCTGGTGGCTGGGACGTCGGAGGCGGCGACTTCGCTGACGGACGCGATGGCACCGACGATAGCGTCGAGTTCACCGGTCATTTTGTCCAGCTCTGCGTCGCTCATCTCGATGTGGGCAAGGTGTGCCAGATGCACAACGTCCTCACGGCTGATGGCAGACATGTATCTCCCTAGAATGGCGGTTGGGTTTCATAGACAAGTCTATCCCTTACGCGCCTGCCCCAATGCCTATATGCGGGGCATTAGTTATGCTGTGCGCAATACCAAACCGCTCAGGTCCTGGCCGAGGGCGTTCTCCCAGATCCCGATAACACCGGCTTCGGCGGGATCGCCGGCTACCGGTTTGCGGATGATCACCGCGTCCTTGCCCCGACTCTCGCCGCGGACCAGGATCCGCGGATCCGCGGTAAAGGACTCGGACCGGTGCTGCGGCGTGGCATTCCCGGCCAGCAGTTCACGTGCCTGGGCGATGAAAATGGGGTCGCCGGCGGCGTCATAGACAAAGCGGGTGCCCAGAATCGCGTGCTCGCTCGTTCCCAGGAGGTAGCGTTCCGCGCCGTCAACCGGGGCATCCCGATAGGTCAGCGGGACGTGGTAAATCACGTCAGAGGTATCGCTGTGGTCTGCGTAGAAGCTCAACTCGATACCGACTTCACCCTGCGGGTCTTCCAGGCGGAATCCGCCAACACTTTCAAGTTTCGGCGCGCCCTGGCCGGTGTAGAACTCCTGCTTGGCCAGCCAGGCTGCCACCAACTCGGTCTTGGTTGGAGACATAGTGGTGTTGTAGACGATTCCCATGAGCTTAGTCTGTCAATTGCTGGTATTAGGCACAAGTGTTGGCGCAATGGTTCTTTGGCCAGCTGATAGCTCCTACGATGGTTTCATGCA
This sequence comes from Glutamicibacter sp. NPDC090743, assembly GCF_044769125.1. NCBI lineage: Bacteria > Bacillati > Actinomycetota > Actinomycetes > Micrococcales > Micrococcaceae > Glutamicibacter > Glutamicibacter sp. NPDC090743. The sequence goes on from NZ_JBIVXE010000003.1 coordinate 276,783, forward strand.
CACACATGAGCCGTGGGATGAAGTTCAGCAGGCGCAGCAGTACGGGCAGAACCTGCTGCGAGATGCCGCCATTGAACTGCGCGAGTCCGAGCACGAGGACTTCTCGTTCATGGCCGGGTGGTGGAACGACCCGGCCTGGGCGGTGCTCCAGCAACGAACCATCAAACCGCGTCCCGGGACTCCGCTCGTGGAAATGTTCGCACAGTTCAGCGAGAACAAGCCCTCTTCCGGCGATGCCGGCTTCAGCATCTTCGAGCGCGGCAGCGGAACCTTCATCGGGCACATCACGCTGCATGGCGGCCAGTTGCCCCATCGCGCCGCTGAAATGGCGGTGATGATCGGCCCGGACTTCGTCGGCCAGGGTTTCGGCACCCATGCCACCGCGTTGATGTCCGGCTATGGTTTCCGCGAGTTGGGACTGCACCGGATTAGCCTGTGCGTTGCCGCCTTCAACCAGCGGGCCATCCGGGCTTATGAGAAAGCCGGGTATACCCAGGAGGGGCGCCAACGCGAGGTGTACTTCCACAATGGCGTATTCCACGACCAGGTGCAGCTGAGCCTGCTCGCCGGAGAATACTTCGCCCAGCGGGGCTGAGCAGCACCCCGCGGTACTATTTGGCCGCTTCCTCCAGCATGGACTTCACCAGCGGTCCCGCCGTCTGGGCTCCGCCGTCTCCATCCTCGACGAACGCGGCAACCGCCAGATCGCCTTGGGCGGCGATGGCCCAGGCATGCGCGTTCTTTTCGCCGTCGTATTCGGCGGTGCCGCTCTTGCCGATGATCTTTCCGCTGCCTACCGCTTTCAGGTCCTTCAGGGTTCCGTGGTCCACGACCTCGGCCATCATGGTGAACAGCTGCCCTGCTTCCCCTTCGCTCAGCGTGGAAGCCGGCTTGGCAGGTGCCTGGGGTTCTGGCGCCAGGATCAGCTTGGGCTGCACCGTGGACTTCGCCTGGATCGATGCCATCACGGTGGCCATGCCCAGTGGCGATGCTTCCACCACGCCCTGGCCAATCATGTTCGCGGCCTGGGTGGTGCCTTCAGAATCTTCGGGCACCGAACCGAACACTGCACCGGCACCGGTTCCGTCCTCTGCCAGCAAGCCGAGAGCAGCCGCGGCTTCAGCCAGGTTCTTGCCGCCAATTTCCGTTCCCTGATTCACAAAGACCGTGTTGCAGGACTGCGCGATTGCTTCGGATAGCGGGATGGTGCCTACGGCGGCAGCAGGATAGCCGTCATAGTTCTTGAAGCTCTTGCCATCCACCACCGCGGTTGCCGGGCACTTGACCTCGGTACCCGGTGTCGCTCCGTCACGCAGCATCGCCAAGGCGCTCACGACCTTGAAGGAAGAACCCGGTGCATAGGAAGCTTGCAAGGAGGTGTTCAGCCCGGAAGCAACCGGGCCCGAGGAGGCCGCGAGGACGCTGCCGTCAGAGGGCCGAATGACCACGATGGCAGAGTTCGATTCGGCTTCGGCCAGCAGTTCATCCGCGGTTTCCTGCAGTCCGGTGTCCAAAGTGGTCTTCAGGTCCTTGCCTGCTACCGGGGCTGTGGTGATCAGTTCCGCTACCGCTTCATCTTCAGCGTTGTACTGCGATACCGAGACTCCTGCAGTGCCCGCGAGGGTGTCATTGTAGGCGGCTTGCAATCCTGATTGGCCTACCTGGTCACCGGCCTTGACCTTGCCTTCAGACTTCTCGATATTCTCGGCGGTGGCCTTGCCAACGCTGCCTAGCAGCGGGCGGGCGAAGGAGCGAGTGGGTGCCAAGGGCAGCTCGTCGTTGTGGAAGCCGGCACCCGGAATGCCCTTGATTTCCTCGTCGGTGACTTCCCGCGTTGCGTCATCGCGCAGGACAATAGCTTCCACCCAGGCTTTGTCGCCAGCGGCCATCACTCGTTGCGCATAGGCCTGTTCATCGATGTCCACGAGCTTGGCCAGTTTCTTCGCCGAGCTTTCCCAGTTTTCTTTTCCGGTGTGGGTCTTGTCCATGCCAACACGAATCACCGGCCGATTGGAGACAATGCTTTCGCCTTCTGCATCGGTGATGCTGCCTCGTGCTGCAGGGTCGAAGGCCGCTTTGAGGTAGTCGCCGGTTTCGAACTCAGGGGCAAGAATTGACGGGTCAAAGCGCAGTTTCCAGGAATCGGATTCCTTGTCGAATTCCCACACAGCCTGGGTGTCGTAGCTCAGATCCTTGTCCGACTTGTCGATATCCCATACCGTGGTGATGCTCGCGGTAGCTGTCTTGACCCCATCTTGCTCTTCTTCGTCTTCGGCCACCGAACGAACGGTGCTCGTGTGCTTGATTTCGCCCATGGTGCCAAAGGCAGTTTCCTGGGCTTTCGCTGCATCTTCTGGGCTGGTCCCAGCGAATTGCACTGAGCCGAAATCGCCGCTATTCATGGCGGATACCAGTGCATCGGCCGAAGGCGCCGGGTCTGGCGCGCCAGCGCTGCAGGCGCTTAGTGCGCCCATGGCCAGGGACGCAACGGACAGGGCGGCAACACTTCGGCGAATAGCACTCATGGCGCCATTCTATTCACGCGCTCGGACAGACCACAACGTGTGTCCGCCGAAGTCATGGGCGGTTCACCTGGATCCAGGCTGAATCCATCTTGGCTGCAGGCTATACGCGTAGACAACCAATTCGATATCGGTGTTCGGCACAAACCAGTCGCGTTCGGGATAGTGGACGAATCCGAGGGATTCATACAGTCCCCGGGCAGAATCCCAGCTGCTGCCGGTAGTCAGGGAGACGGCATTGATTCCGGGAATGAGCCGGGCGCGCTCGATGGCGGCCTGCACCATGCTCCGGCCAACACCCCTGCGCTGCGCGGCCGGATCAACGCTGAGCATGCGGATTTCCAGCTCGTCCGCTCTGGCAATGTCCGCATAGTCGCTGCCCGCCCGGATCAAGGTCATGGAACCGATGATCTCTTCTTCCCGGCGCACCACGTAGATTTCGGTCTGGGCTGCGCGCTCGGCCACCTTGCGCACGAAGTCCAGGTACTCGTTATCCGGGCTGTCGAAATGCCCAGCGGCAAAATAGGACTCTGCGGTCAGCTCCCCCACACGCTGGTAGTGCTCGGGAGCAGCCAGTTCAATCGACAAGTCGCCAATGCTGGTTGAAAAAGTTTGCGCGTCAGTCATGATGCTCCAAGTGTGCCACGAGCTCAGATGGTTTTCTGCACGTCACCGAACCCAAGGCAAATGATGCTCTGGCTGAAATTTTTGCGGAGCAATTCTTCTCTGATCTGCAGTGATTCGCGGTGGGGATTAGTGCCTTGCGAATAACTGGGAGAAAAACTTGCCCGCAAGTTTGTTAATGGAGTTAACTAACCCTGTGACTTCCCCACGCAAGGACTGGAATGTGCTGTCGCACGGCAGCGCTATTTTGCCCTCCCATGGGAGGGAGCACAACCTCTCTCTGGTTCTGCAAACACTTTCGGACCAAGGCGCTTCGAGCCGTGCCGATCTGGCACGCGCTACCGGCCTGACACGTGTCACCGTCTCGGAACTGGTCGCGGAATTGATCAACCGCTCGCACGTCATTGAGACCGGGCAGCAAGAGCAAAAACGCCCCGGCAAGCCCTCCACCCTCGTCGATTTGAATCGCCCGGGGCTCAGGATCATCGGCGTGGACTTATCCGGCGTTGTCCCGTTCCGGGCGGCCATCATGGACCTGGATGGCGCCATCCTCAAGAGTTTTTCTGCCCAGGCACGTGAAGCAACCGGTGAGGCCGCGACGGTACAGCTCCTGGAGCTGCTCGACACCGCACTAGCCGAATGCGACGCACCGGTTCTGGGCGTGGGCATTGGCTCGCCCGGCGTAGTGACCGATCGGGGAATTGTCCTCGCAGCCGAAAAGTTCGGTTGGCGCGACTACGACCTGCGATCTGCGGTCGAGCAGGCTACCGGCCTGGCCGCTCATGTCCTCAATGACGCCGACTGCGCCATCCTTTCCGAGCACACTTTCGGCCAAGGCAGCGACCACATGATCTTGCTGCGCCTGGGGCGCGGTGTGGGCTGCGGCGTCATCACCCACAACACCCTGGTGCGCGGCTCCGATTTCGCCGCCGGCGAGCTGGGCCATGTCCGCCAGCGTGCGCAGGACACTGCCTTATGCAGCTGCGGGCAAATCGGCTGCCTGGAAGCCTATGCTTCCGTTCCTGCAATCTGGAAGTCCCTGGCCGAAGGGGAACCAAAGGAGCAGCTGGACCAGCGGATCGCCGCGTATCTTGCTGGCGCACTTGCCCCGCTTCTTTCGGTACTCGACATTCGCGATGTCATTTTCACCGGGACCCCGGAAGTCGTCGATCAGCCTCTCGCGCAAGCGCTACGCGAAGCACTGGCCCTGCGCTCGCATACTGCACGCGCCGAGAACTTCCGGCTTTCGCTGAGCGAAGATCCAGAGCATCTGGTGCTCCGAGGTTGCGCGGTCAACGTGCTATTCCATGAACTGGGGATCACCTAGCAGGGCCGCCCGGTTTCTCCATACCTGTATTCCACTAATCATCACTGCCAAGATCGGAGAGTGCCCACCATGCGAGTGCTCATTGGTTCATCCCCTGAAGAAGTTGCACGCATCGCTGCCGACAACGTGTTGGCCGGCCTGGCCCACCACAGCGCTGGAGCCCCCTCGAATTTGGGGCTTGCCACAGGTTCGTCTCCGTTGGGCCTGTACCGTGAACTTTCCCGTGCGGTCCAGGAAGGCCGTGCCGACTTCACCGATACCCAGGGTTTCGCCTTGGATGAGTACATCGGGATCCCGGACACCCACGAGCAGTCCTACCGCCAGACGCTGATCAACGAGGTCTGCAATGTCATCGGCTTGCCTGCCCGCTGCCTGCATGTACCGCAGGGCATGGCCGCATCCGTGGAGGCCATCGAGACGGCGGCCCGGGCGTACGATGACGCCATCGCCCAGGCCGGTGGCATCCACGTACAGATTCTGGGTATCGGATCCAATGGGCATCTGGGCTTCAACGAACCAGGCAGCGCGCTGCGAAGCCGCACCCGCATCAAGCGCCTTGCGGCCAATACCCGTGAAGACAACGCCCGGTTCTTCGACGGCATCGAGCACGTTCCCACCCACTGCGTCACCCAGGGACTAGGTACTATTCTTGACGCCGGCCGCTTGGTCCTGGTGGCTGTAGGCGCGGGCAAGGCCCAAGCCATTGCCGCTGCCGTAGAAGGGCCGCTGTCAGCTTCCTGCCCGGCATCCGTCCTGCAGCTGCACCAGGATGCCGTGGTAGTAGTTGATGAAGCGGCAGCCAAGGGGCTGAAACTGCGTGAATACTACGATGACGCGGCTGAGGAACTGACCGTCGTAGACCTCGTGGTCAGCTAAACCGCCCAGCCAATGGCATACTGAAGCCATGGCCGTCTACTTTGAATGCGTTACGCTTTGCGGTGCTTCACGTGCCGACCTCTTCGAGAAATCGCTCAGCATCGACGCGCACGCCGGTTCAATGGCCGATTCGCAGGAAAAGGCCGTGGCGGGGGTTACCAGCGGCACTATCGGATTAGGCGAGCAGGTCACCTGGCGTGCCAAGCATTTCGGCATCCCCTTCCGGATGACCTCGAGGATTTCCGACCTGGATGCCCCGCACACGTTCACCGACCAGCAGGAGCGAGGGCCTTTCAAGTCCTTCCACCACGTCCATGAATTCTACGAGTCGGACCAGGGGACGTTGATGGTGGACAAGATCCGCTTCAGCGCTCCATTGGGTCCCTTGGGCTGGCTAGCCGAGCGGCTCGTGCTTGGCTGGTACCTGCCCAAGCTCATCCGGATCCGCAACGACTACCTGGTCAACGCGCAAGGCTAATCCTGCTCGCTAGCGGTCCTGTGGCTCGATGACCACAGCCCACTGGCGCACCGCGCAGGAGTCGGATTCCCCGCATTCTCCGGTCTGCGGCTGCGCCTGGACTATGACGGCCATCGGGCTGGGCAATTCATTGGGAACCACCGGAAGCACATGGCTGAACGAACCGTCGGTGTTAACCGGGATCTTCAGATCCGGGCCTTGATCCGATATGGCTTCGCCCCGCTCCAAGATGACGGAGTACACGGTTGCAGTGCGGATTGGAAGTTGGATCCGAGGGCTCATCGCCGTCGGCCTGCGAGGGGAATTATTGACGGCTCCACGTGTACAGTGGATTAGTCGCCACGACGGCAGTAAACCGCTACCCCTATCAAGGCCGATGACCCCGATGCAGCAGACCTCGACAGCCAGCTCACCTCTTTCGGTGCGAAAAATCGCCTTAGTGGTTTCGCACGTGCTCTCCCCCATTATCCTGGCTACCGTGTTGCTGCTGGCAACGCCATGGCGGGATTCCTCAGTGCGCTGGACCGAGTCGATTGTTGCAGCCCTGTTCACCACGATTATTCCGTGGCTGATCCTGGCCGGGGCGAAACTGCGCGGCAAGGTCACCGATATGCACGTGACCGTACGGCGTCAGCGGCATGGGATCTATGCCTATACCGCAGGATTGATCCTGTGCGGCCTGCTCGTGCTGCGGGTCATGGATGCCGCTTCCGGGATCTTCCTCGAAGTGCTCAGCATCCTGATTGGATTGGCGCTTGTTGCCGTGATCAATTTGTGGTGGAAGGTCTCGGTGCACCTGGCTGTGGGCACCTACGTTGTTTTGCAGGTGGCGGGACAGCAGGCCGAGCTGATGCCGCTAGTGGTGTTCTTCCTTGCGGTGCTTTCCTGGGCCCGGATCCGCAGCTACCAGCACACCGCCGCACAGGTGTGCGGCGGTGTAGCTGTGGGCATCGCCATCCATTACGCGCATCAGTGGATAGCAGCTTTGCTTCCCTAGGCGCTAGGCTCCGCGAGCTTGGCTGGATCCACCAATCCGGCGTACTGCCAGCCCGGGTTGCTGCTGGGCCGGCCTACCTGGCATCCGGCTTCCTCTGCAATCAGCGCGCCGGCAGCCCAGTCATACTCCTGGGTGCCATATTCGGCGTAGGCGTCCAAAGACCCCTCGGCTACCAGGCACAGGTCCAGCGCGGCCGAGCCGAGTCGGCGCACATTGACGTAGTCCTGGAGCATCTGCCCGAGCACTTGGGCTTGGAACTGGCGGCGCTGGGAATCATAGCCGAAGCCAGTTGCCAGGATCCTGGTCTCGGATTCGGCCGGCCCGGTGAGCTGTGTGAGCTTCCCGGATCGCAGATCAAGCTTCCATGCACCCAATCCCTTTCCGGCGAAGTATTCCACCTGCAATGCAGGGGCGACGATGGCCGCGGCTACCCAGGTCTCGCTGCCATCCTCATTGCGTTGGCAGACGCCCACCGAGGAGCAGTAATAGGCGATGTTGCGCACGAAGTTCGTGGTGCCATCCAGCGGATCAATGCTCCAGCGCAAGCCGCTCGGGTTCGCAGGCTTGGCACTTGGATATTCCTCGCCGGTCAGTTCGTCGTTGGGCCGGGAGGTCAGGATGGCCGCGCGAATTGCTTCCTCGGCGGCACGGTCGAAGTCGGTCACCCAGTCCCCGGCCGCCGATTTGTCGGTGAGGTTGAACTGCGATTCATCGCGGCGGTTGAGTACTTCGGCGCCGGCGGCGGCGGCCCGGCGGGCAACCATTACCAGCGGATCATGAGTCACTGCGCGGTCCATTTCTAGCCTTCCGTTGGTGCGGCGAGGGCTACCTCGCGCGCTGCGTCTGGGCCCTGTTCAAGCAGGACGCCGAATCCGGTTTCGTCCAGTACCGGAACACCCAGGGACTGGGCTTTGTCCAGCTTTGACCCTGCGGCTTCGCCGGCCACCAGGAAGTCAGTCTTCTTCGAAACGCTGCCGGTGGCCTTGCCGCCACGGACAATGATCGCTTCCTTGGCGGTATCGCGGGAATAGTGTTCCAAGGTACCGGTCACCACAATGGCCAAGCCTTCGAGGTTCTTGGTGATGTTCGCATCTTGCTCGTCTTCCATCTTCACCCCAGCGGCCTGCCAGGAGGAGACAATTTCACGGTGCCAATCCACCTTGAACCAGTCCACCAGCGCTTCGGCAATGATTGATCCGACGGAATCGATTTCGCTCAGTTCAGCCTCGGCGTTGCCCGAGTCAAGGACGTCGAGCAGGGCATCCATGGAACCGTAGCGGGTGGCAATGGCCCGCGAAGCGTTAGGGCCAACGTGGCGGATGGACAGTGCCACCAGCACGCGCCACAGCGGGTTGCCCTTGGCCTTTTCCAGCTCTTCGAGCAGCTTCATGGTGCTCTTGGTTGGCTCTGACGGCTTCTTGGCGGTGGCCTTGGAGTAGAAGTACGGGACGAGCTCGAAAATGCCGGTGCCTTCCCCCTTGGAACGCTTTTCCCGCCATACCTTCACCTCGCCAAGCTCGTCGAGCATGTCCTTGAGGTTGAACAGTTCGGCTTCGTTTTTCAGCGGGCCGGGGCCAGCAGGCAGAATGATGCCGCCCTGGGTGGCAGGGTCCTCGCCCGGACCGCTGGTCAGGGCCGCCGCTGCTTCGTAGCCCAGTGCCTCGATATCAAGGGCGCTGCGTCCGCCGAGGTAGGCCACGCGTTCGGTGAGCTGGGCCGGGCAGGATTCAGCGTTGAGGCAACGAATGTCCACATCGCCTTCCTTGGCCGGCGCCAGTGGCTGCCCGCAGGATGGGCATTCGACAGGCATGACGAAATCACGCAGGTCTTCGTTGCCCTCACGCAGTGGCAGCACCGGGCCAACAATTTCAGGGATGACGTCTCCCGCCTTGCGCAGGATAATGGTGTCGCCAATCTTGACGTTCTTCGCCTTGACGACTTCCTGGTTGTGCAGGGTCGCGCGGGCAACGGTGGAGCCAGCGACGAGGACCGGTTCCATCACGCCGAAAGGCGTCACGCGGCCGGTGCGCCCCACCTGGACCTGGATGTCCAGCAGCTTGGTGTGCACTTCTTCTGGCGGGTACTTGTAGGCGACAGCCCAGCGTGGAACACGCGAGGTGTAGCCCAGCTGTTCCTGGGTGGCCAGGTCATCGACCTTGATGACGATGCCATCGATGTCATGGATCAAGTCGTGGCGCTTCTCGCCGTGCTCGGCAATGTAGTCCTTGGCTTCCTGGCGGCTGCCGACAACGCGGCCGTAGGGCGAAACCGGAAGACCCCAGTTGCGCATCAGCTCGTAAGCCTGGGACTGTTCAGCAAGGTTGAAATCGCGGCTGCGGCCCAGTCCGTGCACGAACATGCGCAGCGGACGCTTGGCAGTCTGTTCCGGGTCCTTCTGGCGCAAGGACCCGGCGGCCGCGTTGCGCGGGTTGGCCAGGGGCGCCTTGCCCTGGGCAATCAACGCTTCATTGAACTTGTTGAAGTCATCGGTGGCAATGAAGACTTCGCCGCGGACTTCGAATTCTTCGGGCCAGCCGGTGCCGGACAACTCCTGCGGGATGTCGCCGATGGTCAGCGCATTGTGGGTAACGTCTTCACCGGTGGTGCCGTCGCCGCGGGTAGCTGCACGCACCAGCTTGCCCTGGCGGTAGGTCAGGTTCAGTGCCAGGCCATCGATTTTGACTTCGCACAGCCACTTGACCGGGGTTTGCGGGTGCAGGCGTTCGGCATTGATCTGGGCACGTTCGAGCCACGCTTCGAGTTCATCAAGTGAGAAAACGTCTTCCAGCGAGTACATGCGGCTTGCGTGGGTGACCGATGCGAAGGCGGCGGAAACTTCGCCGCCGACTTCCTGCGTGGGCGAATCCTGTCCAGCCAGGATGGGATAGGTTGCCTCGAGCAGCTGGAGCTCATGGAACAACGCATCGTATTGCGCGTCGGAGACCAGAGGAGCATCGTTTTGGTAGTACGCCTCGCGGTGGGCACGGATCTGCTCGACCAGCTGTTCATAGCGGGACTTGTCAGCTTCTGGCGGAACGTTGGTGGCCTCAACTGGTGTTACGTCTTTTTCACTCACGTATTCAATTGTGCCCCACCGGCGGACAGTTTAGCTGGCTTGGAGCCCTAGTTCCCAGGTGCGTCAATTTGCGCGGACTCGGCTGCCAGCACATCAAGGACAATCACCGCGATGTTGTCCCGGCCGCCAGCTTCCAGTGCGGCCCCGGTGAGAATCCGGGCCGCTTCGGTGCGGTCCTTGTAGTTCACCAGCAAGGTCTGCAAGATGTCTTCGGTCAGTTCGCCCGAGAGCCCGTCGCTGCACAGCATGTAGCGGTCGCCGATGCGCGGCTGCAAGACGGTGAGATCCGGCTGGCTTTCGGCGCCGGCGCCAAGCGCACGGGTAATCAGATTCCGGTGCGGATGATTGCGGGCTTCCAACTCGGTGATCTGCCCGGCATCCACCATTTCCTGCACGGCCGAGTGGTCACGGGTCAGCTGCTGCAGGGCGCCATCACGCAGCCGGTATCCGCGCGAGTCCCCCACATTGACCAGCAGCAGGCTCGGGATTTCATCGGCGACCACCGGGATCGGCTCGGTAGCTGGAGCCAAACTGGCGCGGTGGTTCTCCAGCATTTGCGGAGTGATCTTGGAGATGACATCAGTGTTCTGCGTCATCGCGAAACTTGAGGTCCAGGGCGGCACCGCGGCCAGTGGAGCGGTCACATTGTCCCGGCCTTTGCCCGGGGTCTTGATCTGCACCAATGCGCACAAGGTAGTGCCGCCACGTGATTCAAGCGCTTCGCGAATGCGGTCATCAGCCAGCTGCACCTGGCGCTGGACATCCGGCACGGATGGCAGTTTCCGAACCGACGTCTTATTGGCGAAGGTGCAGATTTCCTGCATCGTTTCCACCGCAAGCTGGCTGGCCACCTCGCCAGCTTCGTGACCGCCCATGCCGTCGGCTACCGCATACACGATGTCGTGCATCAGGATGCGGTCCTGGTTTTGCGTTCGTTTCCGGCCCACGTCCGTCAGCCCTGCCGCGGCGAGGATGAACGGTACCGGTGCTGGTTCTTTAGCCATTAGTCGATCACCAGTCCTACTCCCTCGCCTGCGGAGAGCTCATAGGGTTGAATGTCTCCAAAGCCGCGCACCGCGGTGATTTCCTGGGCGGTGAGCACAAAGCGTGCGTCATTGCGCAGGGTGTTTGCGGTAATCGCGTCGGTCAGCACGGTGCCCGGTTCCGCCAGCGAGGTCAGCCGAGCCGCCATGTTCACCGTAGGACCATAGATATCGCCCAGGCGTGAGAGCAGCCGGCCCCAGACCACCGCGCCGCGGGTTTGCGGGAAGAGCTCGTCCTTGGCCAGCTCGCGCGACAGGGACAGCGCAATCTCGGCGCCGGCCTGCGGGGTTTCGGCCACGTAGAGCACTTCATCGCCAATGGTCTTGACCAGGCGGCCACCGCCCACGGAAATGACTTCGGCGCATTTGGCTTCGAAGCGCTGCACCAGCTGGGCCAGGGTGCGCTCGTTCATGCGGCGCGACAGCGAAGTGTAGGAGACCAGGTCGGCAAAGCCCACCGCACGGGCCAGTGGCAGCGGGGTGCCGCCATCTTCGTCGCCACGGTCTTGGTTGTAGGCAGCCACTCCGGTTTCCACCCGCAATGCCATGCGGTGCACGGCAGAGTTCAGCTGGCGGCGCCATGAGTAGAGCAGCAGGTCTTCAATCGCTGGAATGATTTCGGGCAGCAGGCCGAAAAGCTGGCGGCGCGCCTGGCGGTCCGACATGTTCTGGTTGGCGATCATGTCCTCAACCAGTGCTTCGATCTGCCACACCACCATGCGGTCAGTCATCTGGCCAACCGAACGCATCAGGGAAATGGCTGTTTCTTCGGTCAGCTTGCCTTCGCGGACCATGCCCACCATGGTGCCCAGGGCTTCCTTGTCGGCCTGGGTGAAGAACACTTCATCATCGCTGAGTTCAGGGAAGCCGATGGCGCGCCAGAGCTTGCGCGCGGAGTGCAGGGAAACACCGGCCTCGGAAGCGACCTCGCGTCGGCGGAATTCGCGTTGGCCGCCGATGAGCCGCCTTTCCAGCGAAGCGACGGTGTCGCGGACAGCGTCGGGGGTGTGGGCCGGAATGCGCAAGGGGCCTTCCATGGCCTGCGCAAGTTCGAATATTGGATCCGACTCGGCCGGTGTGGCCACAGGGGGGTGCTGGCGGGCGCCGCGGACAGCCTCGGCGGCGGACTGCGGAGAGTCTGCTCGGGGTGTGTTGGTGTGCTCGGTGCTCATGCCCCCATGCCCTCACTGTTCGTCGTTTCGGTGTGTGCCGCATTCTGGTTGCTGCGCAGGTTCGCCATCGCCTCCATTGCCAGGGAACGGAAATACGGTACCGAGGGGACATGTGAGAGTCTCACGTATCCCTGGTTCAGCACGATATCCAAGGTTCCCGCACGCGTCATGGTGTTTTTCGCCTTGCTGTGCGCGACGAGGTCGCGAACTGTAAATAATCCTACAGATTGCAGCTTGCCATCGTTGTATGTGGGCCGGAACATGATCCGCTCGGTGGTCAAGACGATTTGGCTGCGTAGCCACCGTGCCCAGGGAATCACGCTCCAGATCAGCACCAGTGCGGCCCAGAGAACCACCGAAACGACCATCCACACATTCGCGTTGCCAGCTAGCCAGTCCGAGAGATCGTCCCGGGAGAGATAGCCCAACGAGAAGGTGCACAGGGCAGTCAATACGAGGAAGGCTCCCACGGGCTGGCGCAGCACTCGGGAATGTTCACGAGTTTTGATAATCACTCGTTCCCTTTCATGCAGCGGCAACTTCATCGTGTTGTTCCTCGCCCCTCCTGTTCTCGACTCCGTGTTTCGGTCATCATCTCCAATAATAGTCCCGGGCCAAGACCCAAGTCTGGTTAGGCATACTTTCCGTCGGCGCGCCGTACGTGGTGCATGTCCCCTGCCATCACGTGCTTTCGCTGCCCGGTTCCATATTCCAGGACCAACGAGCCGTCTGCGCCCAACTCGACCGCGTTGCCAACCAGCGTGGATCCATCGGGGAATTCCACACGCACTTCATGTCCCAGTGTGGCCAGCTTGCCGCTGACGAGCTGGCGCAAAGATTTTCCATTATTTCCCGGCAACGGCATCTGCGCAAAGCCGCCGACCCGGCGGAAACCCTGATCCAGTGCTGCGAATTGCTTCAGGTACTCAGCCAGAAGTTCGGTGCGGTCCAAGTTCTGGGCGCCAGCCAAACGCAGGGACGTCGCGGTGGGCACCGGAAGCTCGTCCCGGTTCTGGTTCACATTGATTCCGGTGCCAACCACTACCCCGTAGCCGTTGCCAGTTGGAACCATTTGCGCCAGTATGCCGCAGACTTTCTGCTCTCCGGCCAACAAATCGTTGGGCCATTTGATGCCCAAGGGGACGCCGCCGATATTCTCGGCGGCCCGGCTCCAAGCCAAGGCCGCAAGCATGGTGTACCAAGACAGGGATTCGGCAGGGAAGCTGGGACCGGGCACTGCCAAGACACTGACGGTGAGGGAGGATCCTGCCGGAGTTACCCATTCACGGCCCAAACGCCCTTTGCCTGCCTGCTGGTGCTCCGTGAAGTACACGCTGAGGTGACCGGCCTCGCCATTGCCAGCCAGTTGCGCCAACTCGGTATTGGTTGAACCGGAGGTTGGCTTGATATTAACCAGCCCCAATCCCAGCTGGGCGGTGAGCTCGGTGAAGAGCCGGGAATCGAGAACTGCGCGGTCGGTGCCATGCGGGTTTTCCATACCTCCAACCCTATGGCACCGGCCGATGATTATGCTTAGTCCTGCCTCGTCATCTGCCTAGAGGAAGATGTCTTCAACCAGCGGGACTTCGGGGTTCAACGTGTACTTCTCCAGGTCCGTCTCGCCAGCCAGCGTCAGCACCTGGCCATCCGTGAAGAAGTTTCCGCTGACTCCGGCCGGCGGGCTGGCAAGAATGGCCATGGCGGCATCTGCCACGACCGAAGCATCGCGCGCTCCCTGAACCATTTCCTGTCCACCCGGCAGGTTCCGGATGGCTGCGGTATCGATCAGGGTTTCCGGCCAAAGCGAGTTCACGCCGACGCCATCGTCCTTCAGTTCTTCGGCTAGGCCAAGGGTGGTCAGCGACATGCCGTATTTGGCCATGGTGTAGGCCAAATGCCGTCCAGCCCACTTCGGTTCCAGGTTCAATGGCGGGGAGAGGGTGAGTATATGGGCATGCTCGGAGGCGCGCAGGTACGGGAGCGCGGACTTGGAGAGCAGGAAGGTGCCGCGGACGTTGATGTCCTGCATCAGGTCGTAGCGCTTCATATCAAGCTGATCGGTCTTGGCCAGGTTGATGGCCGAGGCGTTGTTGACCACAATGTCGATGCCGCCGAACTTTGCCACGGCCTCTTCCACCGCGCGCTGCACATCGGCGTCCACGCGGACATCGCCAACTACGGCCAGGCCCTTGCCACCTGCTTCTTCGATCTGCGCAACGGCGGTGTGGATAGTCCCTTCCAGTGCCGGATGCGGCGTATCGGTCTTGGACAGCAGGACCACATTGGCCCCATGCTTGGCTGCGGCCAGGGCGATAGCCAGGCCGATGCCGCGGCTACCGCCGCTCATCAGGATGGTGCGGTTTTCCAGGTTCCCGGGAACAGGTGCGATAAGAGTGCGCGATTCACTAGTCATGTGATATAGATTACGCGATGATCCCCCACTAAGCTACTGTTCAGTAACTTATTCTGGCGTGCCACGCACCAGATATCGGGCCATTTTGTAAGATTCCTACAAACAAATGAGCTGTTTGCCCAGCTAGACTGGCTTAGTTGGCATTTTTCTTGTGCCATTCCTACACATTGAAGACAACTCGAGGGAGTCGAAGGCATGACGCAGGGCAGAACCGAGGCAGCCGAGTCAATCGACCTGTCCACCACCGCCGGAAAGCTTGCTGAGTTCCGCCGCCGCCAGAAGCTCTCTAAAGCGCCAAGTGGCGAAGCAGCGATTGAAAAGCAGCACTCCCGCGGCAAGCACACTGCCCGCGAACGCATTGAAATGCTCATGGACGAGGATTCCTTCGTTGAGTTCGACGCCCTCGCAGTCCACCGCTCCACCGCCTTCGGCATGGAGAAGAAGAAGCCATTAGGCGATGGCCTGGTCTCCGGCTACGGCACCGTCGATGGCCGCCTGGTGGCTGTCTACTCCCAGGACTTCACCGTCTACGGCGGCTCCCTGTCCCAGGTCAATGGCGAGAAAATCGTCAAGGTCCAGGAATTTGCGCTGCGCAACGGCTGCCCAGTTGTCGGCATCCTGGATGGCGGAGGTGCCCGCATCCAAGAAGGCGTCGCTTCCCTGGCCATGTTCGCCGACATCTTCCGCAACAATGTCCATGCCTCGGGCGTTGTCCCGCAGATCTCGCTGATCATGGGCCCATCGGCCGGTGGTGCAGCGTACTCCCCTGCACTGACCGACTACGTGATCATGGTCGACAAGACCAGCCACATGTTCATCACCGGTCCGGACGTCATCAAGACGGTTACCGGCGAGGAGATCGACATGGAAACCCTGGGCGGCGCCCGCCAGCACAACGCCAATACCGGTACCGCCACCTATCTTGCGTCCGATGAAGAAGACGCCGTGGAGTTCTGCAAGGAACTGCTCGATTTCCTCCCGTCGTCCAACCTCTCGGATCCGCTGATTGCCGAATTCGATGAAGAACTGGATATCACTGCCGAGGACCTGGAGCTCGATACGCTCATCCCGGACTCCGCCAACCAGCCTTATGACATGCGCACTGTCATCGAGTCGGTTGTCGACGACGAGCATCTCTTTGAAATGCAGTCGCTGTACGCACCGAACGTGATGATTGGCTACGCCCGCATCGAAGGACGCACCGTGGGCATCGTCGCCAACCAGCCAATGCAGTTCGCTGGCACCTTGGATATCGCTGCCTCGGAAAAAGCTGCCCGCTTCGTGCGCAACTGCGACGCCTTCAACATCCCGATCCTCACCTTCGTGGACGTGCCAGGCTTCCTGCCGGGCAAGGACCAGGAATTCCAGGGCATCATCCGCCGCGGTGCGAAGCTGCTCTACGCCTACGCCGAGGCCACGGTGCCGAAGCTGACCGTGATCACCCGCAAGGCCTACGGCGGAGCGTACATCGTGATGGGTTCGAAGAAGCTGGGCGCGGACCTGAACCTGGCTTGGCCTACCGCGCAAATCGGCGTGATGGGTGCCCAGGGCGCAGTGAACATCCTCTACCGCCGCGATCTGGCCGCAGTGGAAGCCGAAGGCGGAGACGTCGAGGCACGCCGCAAGCAGATTATCGACGACTACGAGGCCGAACTGCTCAACCCCTACCAGGCGGCGGAGCTGGGTTACGTGGATGCGGTCATCGCCCCGAGCGAGACCCGCTTCCAGCTGGTTCGCGGCCTGCGCGCGCTGCGCGAGAAGCACGCTACCCTGCCTCCGAAGAAGCACGGCAACATCCCGCTGTAAGCAGCAGTGCCTGCCCGCCTAGTACCAGCTAAAACCAATAAGGAGCACTCCCATGGAACAGAACGCTGCGTTGCCTGTTGCCCCGCAGATCCGCGTCACCAAGGGAAACCCCAGTGACGAGGAAGTGGCGGTAGTTACCGCGCTGCTCGCTGCCATGGGCAATACTCCGGCTCCTGCACCAGAAGCCGCCGAGCCCAAAAAGCGTGTAGCCCGGATCCGCAGGCGCCGGGCGCTGGCCCCGCGTTTGGGCTGGACTATTGGCCGGCGCTAAGGCCTGCTGAAAGCGATGGCCCGGAACGTTCCCTAGCGGAATTTTCCGGGCCATTGCTCTGTGCAGCGCCGCTGGCATCCTAGTCTTCGTCGGGAACTTCGAAGTCCAAGATGGCTAGGTCTGCACGAGTCACCAGATGCGAACTCACAGCATGTTCCACCAGTCGCGCCCTGCGGTTGGTGGCCAATTTTCCAGGTCCCCCGCGCAGCCCGGCCACGCCGGCCTTGTCCAATTTGTCGCAGACGTTATCGAGTTTGCGATTGAACTTCGTAATTCCCCACCCCAGCCGGGCGGCGGCAGCGGCACTCGTGGGAATTGAACTCAAGCCAGTGCCTTCACGGCGCAGCATCGGCTCAGCCAGGACAACGACCAAGGCCCGCTGGGCACTGGTCAGCACCACCGGGCCAATGGTGGTCTCGCCCGAAGCGTCGTAGTCCATGTAGGCCTGCCGGAATGCGGGCTGCGCAACATGAATCGATAGCTCGTAGGTGGTGGGACCGGCGGTGAAAACCACGCCCACCCGGTTCAGCACCAGGGGCAGGCTCGATTCCGGCGAGAGCCAGGCCTGCAGTCCGCCGGTACGGTCAGCAATCGTCGCGGTCAGCCGGCTACCGACGTTATTAAGCCACCACAGCCCGCTTTGCTTGGTAATCGTCAAGAAGTGCCGGTGCAAGTAGGGATTGTCGTCGATGGCCAGATCGCCTTCTCGGCCGATGGTGAAGGGCTTGGCGTCTTGGACAGGATAGTACTGTCCGCAGTACTCGATAGTTACTTCACTCATCTCTCTTGCCTACTTTCCTGAACCTGCGGCGGTGCAGAACCGTGCTCCATCCGAGATACGTCCATCATCGCGCACGAGCTTGACCTCGATACAGGTTTGTCCGCCTTTCCCGATCTCGGTAGTGGCGCTTGGGGACATCGTCTGCTTGTATTCTCCCGTTTCCGTGGCGGTAATTGGAGCCCACCGGTAATGGTCTGCCTTATTCGGTTCTGGGTTGGACCAACGGAAAGTTACAGTTTCTCCGACCGTGGAGTACGCAAAATTATCCACCTTCGGCACAGCGCCGCCAACCAATGCATCCTTGGGCCCGTCCGTCGCTGTAATAGGCGGGCCAGAACGCTGTGCAGCATTTTGGTCCGGCAAGTACATGTTGGCAATGACAGCGCCGCCAACCAGGAGAAATAGCACAAGGCCCACTGCGATGAAGACCTTCGGCAGGCCCTGGCGCGGCTTCGGTTCTGCCGGCGCGTCCACCGGCGTTCCTGATTCGCCTGGAGCTGCGCTCTGCTGGCCCGGAGCCGAAATGGAATCCTTCGGCATTTCCAGCCGCGGTATTGGAACTGACGGTCCTGCCTGCCGCAGCCGTTGCCCGGGAACGGAGGAAATCATCGGTGGGGCAGGCAGCGGACGCTGCGCATCGCTAATCGAAGTAACATTGCGAACGCGAGTGCTCTCGCCGTGATCTTCGTCAACCGCTTCTGCAGGTTCTTCAAGTACTTCAAAGGGCGTGACCGAGAAGCCCAGCTCGATCTGGATTCGTTGCATCGAGCGGGCCAGTTCGGCAGCCGAGCCGAATCGCGACGCCGGGTTCTTCGCCATGGCTACCGCCAGCGCCTGGCTCAATGATTCAGGAACATCAAGCCGTTCCAACGGCACCAACGGCGTATTGCAAATCCGCTCAATGAGTACTGCCTGCGAATTATCCTGTCCAGGACGGACGAATG
The DNA here is from genome assembly GCF_044769125.1 of Glutamicibacter sp. NPDC090743. Taxonomy (NCBI): domain Bacteria; kingdom Bacillati; phylum Actinomycetota; class Actinomycetes; order Micrococcales; family Micrococcaceae; genus Glutamicibacter; species Glutamicibacter sp. NPDC090743. Next base: position 295,113 of record NZ_JBIVXE010000003.1, read on the forward strand.
GCGAATGCCCGGCCAAGATCGTATAGATCGTGGCACCGAGCGAGTACACATCCATGCGCACACCCGGAGGCATGCCATCGCCGAAGGCTTCCGGCGCGGACCATGGCACCGAAAGCCCAGCGGTGTGTGAACCGATAGTTCCCGAGATGCCGAAGTCGGTCAGCGCCGGCCTGTTGTAGTCGGTGGTCAGCACGTTTCCCGGCTTGATATCGCGATGCACAATGCCAGCAAGATGCGCAGTATGCACCGCTGAACACAACTGGATCGCCAGGGACAGCGTTTCATCAATGCTCAGGACGCCACGACGGTATCGGACGTCCAAAGAAGGCCGGGAACAATACTCCATGGCCAAATAGGAACGTCCGTCTTCGGTGATCTCCGCTTGGTAGATCGTGACAATATACGGATGAGTGGACAGCTGGGCCATCAAGTTGGCTTCCGCCTCGAATCGCTGGCGAGCTTCCTCATCGCTGACATCCGCCAGCAGCACCTTCACCGCCACCTTGCGGTTGGGCCGGTGCTGCTCGTACAGATAGACATCGGAAAATCCGCCCGTGCCCAGCGGCTTGACGTAGGTGAATCCCGGGATCTGCGGCGCCGGAGCTGGCGCGCGCCGCAGGCTCACGGCAGATCCTCGAAACGTATGCTCACGCCATCGCCCAGATCAGCGACATCGCCCTTGATCAGCATGATCTCCTGGTGCCGGGACAGGCGCCGTGGCCGCTGCCCTTCGCGCAGGAGCACGGTGCCATTGGTCGCGCCCAGGTCAACCAGCTGCACATGCCATCCTTCCACTCGCACATGCAGGTGCGAGCGGGAGATGTCACCGCTTGGGCTTTCCACCTTCAGCAGGCGGGGTTCGGTGTCGGATTTGATGGCTGCTGCGCTTGGCTGGCGCCCCAGGATCACCGAGCGGTTCAGTTCATGGGCGTATTCGCGGGCGCCACCGTGATCGCTGACAATCATGCGCCCCATGGCCGGTTTGCGAACTTGCTGCGCTTGGCCGGTGAGGCGCTCGCTGCATTCCCGGCAGGTCGAGGCAGTTGGAGGGTTGGGATGCCGCTTGGAGCAAGAGCGGGCCAAGATGAATTCATTCAGCGACACCGAATTTTCGGTGCCGTCCTTGGCGTCCAAACCTGAAGCGGCGCTGGATTTCGGAACACTGGAGCCGCGGATGATCGTGTGCTCGTCGTCGGCTGGTTCAACCGGCCGCGCCGAAGATGCAGGACTTCCCGGGCGCGGTTTGATTATCGTGTCCAGATCATCGCCCTGGCCGGTATCGTAGACGGTCTCTGCTGCACCTCTGGCGCCCAGCAGCTGTCCGCCCAGCGATAGTTCCTCCGAGTAGGCTTCCTGCTCGTATTGTGCTGGATCCTGAGTTTCTTCCGAGACTTCGGTCGGCGGCAGCGCATAACTCGTTGCCGTGCCATCTGTCTGCTCATCCCCGGCACCCTGTGCAGATACCTTGGCCGCGTCGGCTGCCTTGGCTGCTCGTGCCAGCACAGCTGCGGGGCCCTTGGGATCTCCTGCTTCTTTGGACGGCGCGGCGGCGCCCGGGTCGGATGCCGGCTTGGCGGCAGTTGGCGCTGGTTCTTTCGCTGCCGCTGGGGCCTTTGCCGGCGCGGGCGCAGCAGCAGGCTTGGCCGCGGTTGCTGCGGGGGTCTTTGCCTGCGCGGGCGTCGCCGCAGGCTTAGCCGCAGCTGGCACTGGCTCTTTCGCTGCCGCTGGAGCTTTTGCCGGAGCAGCCGCCGGCTTGGCAACAGCGGGGGCCGCCGCAGGCTTAGCCGCCGTTGCTGCGGGGGCCTTTGCCTGCGCGGGCGCAGCAGCAGGCTTAGCCGCAGTTGGCGCTGGCGCCTTTGCCGGAGCCGCAACAGGCTTGGCCGCAGCGGCGGCAGGCGCCATCACGCTTGGAGCTGCTTTGGCCGGAGCAGAAGGGGTGGCAGGTGATTTGGATGCGGCACCGGCGGGCGCACCAGCAGCCGCATCCCCTTCGGTGCCCCACTCAAGGCTTGATACTCGAACAATGCCTTCGCTAATTGGCAGCGCGAACGCAGCTTCAGGATTCGCCGAACCGGTGCTCAAAGTCCATGAGTTCGACTCGCCAAGTTTGCGTTCGGCCCAGGTCGCGATGCCGGTACCGCTAACTTTTTCGTCACCGGCAGCTGTCCGGGCGGTAAATTCTGGGGCGCCACGCAAGACCAGATGTGGTGCGCTGTCACGGGATACCAGAGCGAAGTTCGGCAGCTCGGCAATGTTCATCCGGTAAAGCGGCAACAGCTCTGAGAGCAGTGCTTCCACCGTCGTCTTACCAGCGACGCTGGCCCACAAGCCGTTGACCTGCTCGGCGCTGGCGCTTGCAGGAAGGAGGACGATGTGCTGGTCATTTACCAGGGCGTACCAGTCTCCGGGAATGTAACGCAGGCTGTTCATGATTTCTCCTCTTGGTGGCTCGTGGTCGATATGCGTGGGATTGTAATGCCAACATCGTCGGGGTGCCCATACTGCACGTCGGCGACGATCACGCTGATATTATCTCGTCCCCCGGCGTCCAGGGCCGCTCGGACTAGTTCCTCGGAAGCCTGCTGCGGGTCCGGGAAACGCGTGAGGATCTCCTGGATTGCGGCATCGCCGACTTCGCTGCTGAGCCCATCTGAACAGACCAGAATGCGTTCGTTCCCTGCCAGCGGCACCAACCAGTAATCGGGATGGCTGTTGGCGTTGATCCCCAATGCGCGGGTGATGACGTGTCGGCGTGGATGGGTGGCTGCTTGCGCGGCGTCCAGCTGGCCGATATCCATCAGCTCCTGCACCTCGGAGTGATCGACGCTGACCTGTTGCAGCAAGCCCTGGGCCCAAAGGTAGGTGCGCGAGTCGCCCACATTGAACACCAGCAGTTCGGGTTGTTCTTCCTGCGCGCTGGAGGTCCTTGGATCAATCAGCACGGCCCCGGTGAGTGTGGTTCCGGCTCGACCGGAGCCTGCCTCCACGATGCTGCGATCAGCTTCGGTCAACAGCACGTCCAGGGTTTCCGGGTCGAGCTTGGCGCCTGCGTCTTGGAATCCTTCACCCAGGATCTTGAGGCACAGGGCGCTAGCTATTTCACCGGCCTCATGCCCGCCCATGCCATCGGCAATGGCCAGCAACCGTTCCGAGGCCAGCAGGCTGTCCTCGTTCAGGGCGCGGCGCAGTCCACGGTCAGTTGCCTGGCCGTGGCTGAATCTGAGGCTGACTCCGGGGGTAAGATCTGTCACGGACGTTCCACCTGGAAGTAGCGGTCACCGAAGTACACCGTATGGCCAATCATTGCCTGCTCCGGCTTGCCCGGGACAAGTTCGCGCACGTTTCCGTCTTCATCAACAATGGAAGAGCCATTGCCAGAATCCCGGTCCGTAACCCAGACACTGCCTACCCCGGGCTGGATCAGCAGATGCGTTTTGGAGACCGTGCGTTCCGGATCATCCACCGCAACCAGGTGAACACCTACATCGCCATCTGCGTAGGAAGGGTTGCGTCCGATCAAAATGCTGCCGGCAAGGTCGAGGCACCGGCTATCGTCAAAGAGCAGATGCAAGGCATCAGGTGATTGCGAACGAATCTGTGTATGCCCATGATCTGCATCCGGATCCGCATCGGCCTTGGACGACCGGACCTCAACGATCTTCGCCTCCGGCTTAGGCTGCGCCGCAGGACGGGGACGCGCCTCAGGCGCATTGTTGCGCACGGCACCTGGCACCGAATCAATGACTCCCGACGGCTTGCCGGGCACTTCTTCTGGCTCGCCCACGAAGCGACGGCCCGGAGCATACTGCTGCTGAGGCGCGAAAGACCCTGGTCCCCCGGTACCTCCGGTAGTCAGCGGATCCCGTCCAGCTTTGATATCGAGTACCAGCGTACCGGCCGCTTTGTCGTGCCATCCCTGCTTCTTGCCATTCGCGTCGAATTGATTGGAGATCACCATCAGCACCGATCCTAGGATCGGAACGATACCTGCGACGGCTATCAGCAAGCGGCGAATAATGGTCTTGCCCCAGCCCGGGCGCTCACCTGAAACAGTAGTGGTGCGCAACCCAAGGAGCACATTGCCAAGACTCTTGCCTGCAGCAGCTTCCCACCACCACAAGAAAACCGTGCAGGCCAGAGTGAGGACGCTGTACAGGATGTACGTTCCGGCGATCTCGCCCATGATCTGCGGAGCATTCAGCGAGTTCACCATCCTGGATGCGATCATCGGCAGGAAAATAACCGAGAGGACCAGTACTGGCAGGAAGTCGACGAGCCACGAGAGCAGTCGCTGCGTAGTTCTGGCATCTACCAGGTCCATCTTTACCGCCATGGCTTGCTCCCGTTTTTCCGTTGCAATGTTCGTGCCGTCTTGACTGTTTTAGCTGCCAATTCGTGTATAAGAGAGCGTGGAGAGTATTTCACGCGCATCTTGCCGAAGAAGCCTAGCGGTTCCTGCATTTTCTGGGTCTGCGCAACGACATCCTCCCAGTACTTCCGCACTTGTTCTTCGGTCGGTTCTTCATGCGAGAAGTTCGCCGCATCCGCACGCTGCGCCAGGGACTGCACCGGGCTGGACAGCGCTGGGAATCCTTTAGCCAGCACGGTAGCACTTTCTCGCCGGGTCGCACCGCTGGCAGTCGCGATTCGGTGGTCAGTGGCATGGCTGAGCAATTCCTGCCAGCCACCGCTCACGCGGTCACCGGCGCTGCCGGTTTGAGAACGCTTCTGCCTGCGGCGCAGCTTCAGCAAGGCAACCAGCAGCAGCGGCGAGAGCACAAGCAGCACCGAACCCAGCGAAATGCCGGCGACAATGATGACCTGGCCCCAGCGTTCCCAGAAGGTTTTCGGTTCCTCTTCGACTTCCTGCGGCTCCGGTGCAGTTTGCGGAGGCAAATCCGCTTCTTCCTGCGCCGGTGGTGGCGGTTGCAGCACCTGCGGCTGCGGCACAGCCTTGGGTTCCTGTTCCGGAGGAGTGGGCTGCTCGTCTTCATTCGGCGTCGGGTTGAAAGCAACCCAGCCTATTTCCTCGAAAGCGATCTCCACCCAGGCATGAACATCGGACCCCTTGATTTCAACGGCCTTCCCCGGCGCGTATTCCTCCGGGTAGAAACCCATGACTACGCGCGCAGGGATCCCTTGCTCGCGGGCCATCAGCGCCATCGCGACAGCATACTGCTCGTCATCGCCGATCATCTGCTCGGCATCGAGCAGGCTGGTGATACGTCCCGCTCCGTGCCCAGAGAGCGAGGGAACCTGGCCCTCGGTGCCGTTGGAGAAGAATCCGGTTCCGGAAAGCATGGCTTCAATGCTCCGCACGCGCTGCAGGTCGCCGCGTGCCGTACCGGTGAATTCGGCGGCCTTGGCTCCCGCCGTGGCTGGCACATTGGCCAGCTCTGGCATGCGGAACTGCGCCAAATCCAGTTCATTGAGCTGGTCATCGCTCGGCTTGGCGGGGAAGAGCACCTTAGCCGTGTAGGCATCGCCCTTCTCCAGGCCAATGGAGCTCAGCGCGCTTTCAGAGGTATCGCTGTAGAACAGGGAACGGGCCAGTTCATCTTCACGACCGCCGGCCAGATCCAAGCCCATGAGCTTGCCTCCGGAAGGAACCCACACCCCTTCATAGTCCTGGATCGAGATTTCAAGTTCAGCCGCTTCGCGGCCTTCCAGCGTCTGGGCAGAACGAATATCGCTGGCATCACCCACGGGGGCAAAACTGCCACCAGCGGAAGGATCCACGTTGATGACCATGCCGTTGTAGGAATCCAATGCGGCCAAGCGGATGCGCTCGTCCTTTGGCAAGCCCTTGACGGTCAGCAGGGTGTCGTCAGCCATTGTCTTCACATACTTGCGGAAACTCGTCAGCGGGCTTGGATAATCGTAGAGATCCACAGGTGGTTCCAACGCATCGCGCCACACCTGGCGCGGGGTTTCGGGGGCCAGCAGCGGAGTGGCCGCGGCGGTCGCTACGCCGGCTCCGGCCAGCACCAGGGCTCCGGCAATGATGCGGCGCAGCAACATCTGCTGGCCGCCATGGGAGTCAAGCTGCTCGTGGTTCAGCGAGCTGAATCCGCCGGAAATGCGCGTGTCCATGAAGCGCCGCCAGGCAAGCCAACCGACCAATACAGCAATCAAGGCGACGCCTCGGGCGATCGGCATCGGCACGTCGCGGGTGCCGAAAACAATACCCAGCACGAACATCGCCAGCAGCGGCAGCAAAGTCCAATACGGCGAGCGCAAATGCCAGGCCGCCAAGCCGGCCAGCAGCGCGGTGAGCAGCGCGGAAAGGAAGGCCACGATCAATACGCCGCCGTAGGAGCCTACCGGTGGCGCCACGGTGAGCATGTCTTTCCAGCTGAAGACCAGGCCGGTCAGCAAGGTGCGCAGGGATTGCCCGGTGGGCAAGATTCCGAAGGCAGCCTCGCGTGGAGTGGCCAACGGCGTGCCCAGCACGAGGTACAGCAGTGCGAACAGGGCCATGGTCCGCCACGTGCCCAGCTTGAAGTGCACATTGGCCCAGGCCAAAGCAAGACCGGCAACAATTCCGCCCACGGCAGCCAGGATGAAGTTCAAGCTCGCGCCGTAGGCGTCCAGGAGACCCAGGGCACCAAGGACCAGGGCCAATCCCAGGCAGGCCGCGTCAACGCCGAAGCGCCAGAGGGGCAAAGTCTGTTTCATGCCACGGCCTTTCGCAGCATCAAGCCGAGTTCTTCCAGCTTGCCCAGGCTCAGTACCGTCAGCTCGCCAATGTTCGAACGCGTCGGCTCCATGCCGGTCTCGCACCTGATAGCGATGGCGCGCACTCCGGCAGGCACATGCATCCAGGCTTCACGCAGCGACTTTGCACTGGTCCTGGTGCCGGTGAGGAAGAAAAGCACCGACGCTCCGGGCACGATATCGGCGGTGTGGCGAACCACCTGCACCAGGTTCTCGCGCTGGCCAGCGGCTGCTTCGATGCGGGTCAGCGAGTCCATCATCATGCGGCCGCTGTCGGTGCGCACCGGACCTTGCTGGGTCACGATGGCCAGCTTGCGCTGTTCCGCCACTGCCTGCTGCCCGATGGAGGCAGCGACCGAAATAGCCAGTTCGAAATCTTCCTCTGCGTGCGCCTCGCAGTACTCGTCCAGATTGGTGCTCAGGCTCAGTGCCAGGTGCGAACGCCGGGTCTCTTCGAACTGGCGGACCATCAATTCACCGGTACGCGCCGTTGACTTCCAGTGGATATGGCGGCGGTCGTCTCCTGCCTGGTATTCGCGCAGGGCGTGGAAAGACACATCGGAGTTCGAGAGGTCGGAAGTGGGCATGCCTTCGAGGTCGCGGATGAAACCAGCAGAGGAACCATCCAGCGCGGTGGTGCGCGGATGGATGAACAGCTCGTAGCGGTCGGTCCATTTCACCTGCCGGCGCAGAATGGCGAAGGGATCCTGGCGGACCGAGCGGACCGGCCCCACGTCCAGCACCTGGCGGCGCTGGGTTGGGATGGTGAACAGGTCTTCGTGCGTTCCTTGCGGCTCCAGGCGCGGGATCCGGAACTGGGCGGCACCATGGCCTACCGGAAGTTCCATCATCACCGGCGCTGCGCTGCGCGAGGCCTGGTTGGCCACCTGCAGGGCGCCAACGGCGCGGTCCCCCACAGCCACTCGGGTGCGGTGCAGGTCCAGGTCCACGCTGAAATCATTGCGGCCCAGGATGAATCCCACGGAAGCCAGCAGCAGCAAGGTGGCCATGAAGGCACCCAGCAGGGCCTCCTGCCAGCCGAAATTGGTACCAAGAATCCACAGGAGAATCGCCGTACCCAGCAGCACGAAGCCCAGCGGGGAGATGACCGAGGTGACCGGTGCAAGGAAACGGGCGCTGAATTCCTTGACCCGCGCTGTTGCAGGGCGCAGGTATTCGCGCAGCACCTGCATTGCTTCGCTGGCCATGGTCAGCGACTTTTCGGCCCTGCGATTCAACTTGGTGCTCCGCGCAGAACGCTTAGCTCGTCGGCTCATTAATGCTCGTCCTGGTCCTTGCCGGCGACCGGGGCGGAGTCGTCGTTGCCACGGCGGGTTGGGGCCGGGACCTTGCGCAGCACCGAGGTGATGACCTGGGCGGAGGTGGTGCCGGTGAATTCCGCTTCCGGGTCCAGCACCAGGCGATGGGTGAAGATATAGGGCGCCAATTCCTTGATGTCATCCGGCAGCACGTAGTTCCGTCCCTGGCTGGCAGCCCACACCTTGGCCGCGCGCACCATCGCCAGGGCTCCGCGGACCGAAACTCCCAAACGGGTTTCCGGAACTTCGCGGGTCGCTTCGCACAGCGCCGCGACGTACTCCAGCACGGCGGTGTCCACATGCACGGTGGTTGCCAGCTCGGCCATTTCCACCACTGCTTCGGTAGTGATGATGGCGCTCAGCGCGGTCGAGCGGTCACGCTGGGTGCTGCCCGAAAGCAGCGCCACGGTGGCTTCCCGGTCCGGATACCCGATGGAGGTCTTGATCAGGAAACGGTCCAGCTGGGCTTCGGGCAGCCGGTAGGTACCGGCCTGCTCGATCGGGTTCTGGGTGGCAATCACCATGAACGGGCGAGCCTGCGGGTAGGTGGTGCCATCGACGGTGACCCGCCCTTCTTCCATGACTTCCAGCAACGCCGACTGGGTCTTTGGAGACGCGCGGTTGATCTCATCGGCCAGCACGAGGTTGGCGAAGATCGGTCCATGGTGGAAGTCGAACTGCCCGCTGCGCTGGTCGTATATGGTGATGCCGGTGACGTCCGAGGGCAACAGGTCCGGGGTGAATTGGATGCGCGAGTTGCTGCCCCGCACCGTGGCGGCCAGCGAGCGGGCCAGCATGGTCTTGCCGGTGCCCGGTGCGTCTTCGAGCAGCACGTGCCCTTCGGTGAGCATGGCAGTTAGCACCAGCTTGATGGCCTGGTCCTTGCCCAGCACGGACAGTCCGACATTGGACACCAATTTGGCGAAGGTATCGCAGAACCAGTTGGCCTGCTCGGTGCTCATGGTCATGGCAGTGTTTGTTCTTTCTGTACGTCTTGATGCTCGGCCGATGCCGCGCTTATCTGAAATTAACCCGGTCGGATTCCGTGCCGTCGATTTTCGCGAAGTACGGCTGGGCATATCCCGATTCGATCACGCATGGCAAGTCCTTGGAGGCCCGGCCATTGCCGTCGACGTTGAAGGTCACGTAATTATCCGAGAACATTCCCTTGGAGTGGTAGCACTGCGCCAGGTAGGTGTGGGTGCCCGGGTCGAAGTCGTAGAGCTCCACGTGGTACTTGTAGCAGTTCGGCGGGCAGGTGGAGTTCGCGTAGCCGTTGTACAACGGTCCTTCGGACAGCTTCACCGAACGGGCCGGCTTAGGATTGGTCTGATCCGTTTTGGACCAGGACTTGCTCTGGCCTTCGGTATCCGTTGCCACGATCTTAAGGGTGCGGCTGGTGGAGTAGCCCAGGTTGCTGACCTTCTCCGTACCGTCGTTAGCCGTGTTAGACCCGCCAATGGCTACCGTCTGGGTGACCTTGCGTCCGTTGGATTCGCCGGCGGCTGTATTCCAGCTGAAGGAAATCCAGTTATCGCCATGCGACGAGGAAATCTTCGCGTTATCGCGCAGCGGACCGTAGGCGCTGGTCTGGTTGCTGGCCGGGCTGGGATCTCCCGGGCCGGCAGCATTCAAGGCACGCACGCGCCAGGTATGCGCGGTGCCGTTGGAACCGGTGTCGATCACCGAGCCGGGGCCGCCGAAGGACTGCCACCCTCCGCCATCGGCGGAGTACTGGTATCCGGTGATCTTCGAGCCGTTGGCCGCAGGAGCCTGGAAGCCCAGTTGCACCATGCGATTGGCGCCGGTGGCCTTGGCGCTCACGCTGGACACGGCCTTTGGACGCCCGTACGGGGTCACCGCCACCGAATTCGAGCTCTGTTCCGAGCTGCCCTTGCGGTTGGTTGCCGCGATGGTGAAGGTGTAGGAACCCGAGGTGCTCAGGCCGGTGACCGACTGGCTGGTCTGGTTGGCCGCAATGGAGCCAATGGTCTTCTCCAGGGTTCCGGACTTGTAGACGCGCAGGGCATAGCCGGTGATCGGTGCGCCATTGGTGCCCGGTGCGTTCCAGGCGACGTTGACCACGCCGCCATCCACCGCGGATTCCTTGCGGGCCGCGGTGGGGGCGGACGGCTTGAACGGCTTGCCAGCCGGGGTCACGGCTGCCGAGTAGGCGCTGAAGGCCGATGGCTTGGACGCCTTGTTCACCGCACGCACGCGGACCTGGTAATCGGTGCCGTTCTTCAGGCCCTTCCAGGTATAGGAAGTGCCGGTAATGCCGGTGACCTGGGTGACGCCGTTGGCCGGTGCCGGGGAGATCTCCAAGGTGTAGCTCTGGATGGCCGAACCCCGGCTGGCGGGGGCAGTCCACTTGAAGGCCGCCTGCTGGTCGCCGTCGGTGCCGGTCGGGGCGGCAGGCTGTTCGGGTTCCACGTCCGGTCGGGCATCGGCTGACGGCGCCGAGGCCGGGGACTGGCCGATCTCGTTGGCGGCGGTCACCGTGAAGTTGTATACGGTGTCGTTGGCCAGCGGGGTGATGGTGCAGGTGGTGGTGGCGCACCGCTGGGTGTGCCCGCCGCCGGTCACGGTGTAGTGGGTGATCTGCGAGCCGTTGTTGGCCGGTGGATCCCACTGCAGCACAGCCTTCTCATCCCCGGTGGACTGGACGCGTGGCAGGCCCGGGGCTTCCGGGGCGCCCTTGACGTTCAGCGTCACGGTACCGATGACGTTGCGTGCCACGTCTTCGGTGACATCGCCAATGGTGTATTCCACCCGCATGGTGCCCACGAAGTTGTCCTTCGGGGTGATGGATACCTTGTCGCCGCTCGTTTCCACTTCCCCGGTGTCTTCCAGGGCGCGGGCGTTGATCAGGCGCAGCGGGCCTTCATCCGCGTACGGGTTGTGGTCGTTGGCCAGCACATCGACCACTTCGGTCTTGCCCTGGGCCGCATCGGCCACGTTATCGGCCACAGCTACCGGCAGCTCGCGGACCGAGCCGGTCACGGTGATGTTCATGGCGGCCGGAACCGGCGGGTTCACACCGTCGCTGACCGTGACGGTGACGGTACCGGTGGTGCCCTTCGGGGTCGAAGCTCCGGCGCTGACCTTCAGGTTATGCTCTTCGACCAGTTCGGCCTGGACACCTTGGATATCCACCGAAGAGATGGCGAACTTCAACTTCGGAACGTCGTCTTCATTGGCATCGTTGGCGGCCATGCGCAGGTCCAGGAAGGCTGGCTCCTCGCCCTGGCCCACGGCCAAGGCATTGGCCTGCAGGGTCGGAGCGAAGTTCTCCTCCTGCGGTTGCTCTTCTTCCTCTTCCTCTGGCTCTTCTTCCTCCGGTTGGCCTTCCTCGTTCTGGTTCTGGCGTTCCTCGGAATCGTTCTGGCGCGGAGCCGGGGTGACATTGATTGGCAGGGTCAGCTTGGACTTCAGGCCCATTTCATCGTCGGGGCCGGTGCCGTCGGTGACTTCGAAGCTGACGGTAGCCGAGCCGTCGAAATCGACCGGTGCACGGAAGGAAAGCTCGGTGGCGGACTTGACCAGCTCGCCGTCGTTTTGCGGCATCGAGGCCACCGACTCTTCGGTGGTCAAGCGCGGGGTGCGTCCCTCACGGACGAGGACCAGGTCATCCAGGTTCAGTGGCAGGACCTGTCCCGCCTCGACCTGCAGATTCAGCCCGCTGCGCAGGATTGGCCGTGCTCCGGCGGTGCCTGGCACATGGACGAAGGCAGTAGAAGCCAGTTCGTCGGGGTCGGTCAGGGTGTAGGCAATGATCTGCGCGTCCTCGGTGGCGGTGACGACCAAGCCATCTTCGGTGACTTGGGCAGTAGACGGGTTATCCGGCAAGCTGATCTCCAATTCGCTGGAGCTGCCATCCGGGTCCTCGTCATTGCGCAAGATATCTACGGTCACTTGTTCATCGCCGATGACTTCTTCCAAGGAAACCCGGTCATCGCGGGCAATGGGCGCCAGCAGCTGGGCCTCTGGATCGGACTTGATGCTCAGCGTGCCCGCCGCGGTGCCGCCGCGGCCGTCGGAAATCATGTAGCGCACCGAAACGTTGCCGTCTTCCGGGGGCGAGGTCAGGGTGACGCGGCCGTCAATGACTTCCACCTCCATGCTGGCTTCGGTGGAGACTTCGCTCATCAAGGCGATCGGGTCGCCATCCGGGTCGGTGTCGTTGTCCATCACGTCCACCGCCACCGGGCGGTTGGGGCGCACGGTCAAGAAGTCGTTGACGGCAACCGGGGAATTATTCGATTCGGCAAGCGGTGCCACGCCGATCTTGATCGTGCCGGTGGCGCGGGCACCCAAACGGTCTTCCACCACGTAGCTGAATTCATCGGTGCCCGAGGCATCGGGGTTAGCCGTGTAGTCGATGGAGGCCCCGCGGATCTTCGCGGTGCCCATGCGCGGGGAATCGCCGAATTGCACGAGGGAGACCGAGTCGCCATCGGGGTCGATAGCGTCAATCGGGATCAGCACGTTGGTGCTGGAGCCGGCGAAGACGCGCCCGGTGACTGGTTCCGGGTTCGGCGGGGTGTTCTTTTCCAGGTCATTGGCTTCTGCCTCGGGCAGGACGTTGAAGGTGACGCTGGCGCTGGTTTCCTGGCCATCAGGTCCTGCCACGGTGTAGACCGCGGAAACCTGCTTGGCCTTGCCGCCAAAGTCGCCGGCGCGGAATCGAATCGTTTCGTCGGCAACCGAGATCAGGGACCCTTCTCCCAGATCATCAGCTTCTTCCAGCTCGGGACGCAAGAGCAGCTCTCCGCCGTTCGGGTGGATGTCGTTTTCCAGAACCTTGACGGTGGCCACGTCGTTCTCGCGGACGGTGACGGTGTCCGGGTTGGCCTGCGGCGGATCCATGCGTGGTGGTGCCGGAATCGGAATCACGCGGATGGAACCGGTCGCTTCACGAGAGCCATTGGACACGGTGTAGCTAATGGTGGTCGGGTCGGTGAGGCCGCGCACGTCGGTGATGCGGACAAAGGTATTGCGTTCTACGGAGGTGGAGAACGGCTTGTCGCTGGCGGTCTGCACGCCGGTTACCACCAGTACGCCACCGGCCGGGTCGGTGTCGTTGCCCAGCACGTTGACCAATACATCCTGGCCGGCAGGCAGCAAGGCGACATCGCGTACCGCGATCGGATCCTCGGCATTTTCTTCCGGCTTCTTGATATCGATGCGGGCCAGGCCCGGGGCGCTGGCCGGGCCGTTGGTGGCCATGTATTCAACGTAGTAGGTTCCGGCACGTTCGGCACGTGCGGTCACGGTTCCGGTCTGTGCGTTGGTTTTGATTTCCAACCCGGGAACATCATCCACGCCGGCCAGCCGCAGACCGTCCCCGCTGGGATCAGTGTCATTTTCCAGCGGGGAGAAACTGGCGGATTCATTGATATTGGCCACCACATGATCGGTCGCGGTCACCGGTTTCACGGTGGCGTCGGCCAAGACCTCGATCAGTACCCGGCCCTTGGTGCCCTCCTGCCCGTCGGAAACCTGGATGGCCAATTCCTTTTGCCCCAGCTTCTTTCCGTCATCCTGGAAGGTCAAGGTGCCATCGGGTTGGACGCGGATCACGTCATCGCCATCGGAGGTTCCACCGAGCAAGCGGAGGTCATCGCCTTCCGCGTCGGTCCAGTCAGCGAGCACGTTGTGGCTGACTGACTCGCCCTGCTGCACGCGCAGCACGGTGGTGCGCTTTTGTTCCGGAGCCTTGTTGGTTTCATCGTCCACCACGTTCAGCTTGACGGTCGCGGTGTCCTGTCCCCCGCGGCCGTCTTTGGTGGTGTAGGAAAAACTCGCGCCGCCCCTGGCATCTTCGGGGACCACAATCTGGAATCCGGTGCCGTCATGGACCGGCTGCACGGCACCTACCGAGGGCGCAGCGCCTTCCAGGTTCGCGGTCAGCAAATCGCCGTCCGGATCCACGTCGTTATAGAGCACCGGCAGCAAGGTGGTGCGGCCAGGGCGTACCGAATAGCTGTCGTCCTCGGCGATCGGCTTCTTGTTTTCCTCGGTGCGGTTGGGCAGCTCGATGGCGTCGGTGATTTCCTTGGTTTCTTCTTCCTTGGCTTCGCCCTTGCCAGCAGGCGGTTCCAGATCACTCCAGTTGCTGACGATTTCCATGCCTTCATTGGCCAACCAGACTTGCCCCGAATGCACGTCGTTGAGCACGACCACGTCCCGGTTGACGCGGAACGCCAGTTCAGCGCCTTCTGGCATTTCCGGAATTGCGGTGCTCTGGTTATGTGCCGGGTCATCGCAGAAGCGCAGATACTCGCCACTGGTCTGCCAGGCCGCGTAGGTGCACGTTCCCACGCGCACCGGCTGGATAGGGGTGCCAGCGGTTTCCAGCTGCTCATAGTTGGTGGCTTTGCCGGACAGGCTCACCGTTGCCAGCGACTGGTCCAGGGCCACAGCAATGTTCTCGGCTGCCGGGCCCGGAGACTGGATCCGGGCGTTGGCAGGATTCTCGAGAATTGCGGAGTTGCCCTCCGAGGTGACCAGTTCGCCGGTGGCTTCATCGAAGACCACGCCGATCTTGCCGACGGCCGAAAGCTGCGGCTCCTTCATCTCGGCCAGTTCCGGAATTTCGAATTCCTGGGCGAGTTCGGCTTTCCCGTCGTCGTCCAGGGTGAAGCTGGAAAGGGTTCCTGCGCCGAGGTCTGCGGCCCAGATGGTGTCGTCGGCGCCAACCACGGCGGCGACTTCGCCCTTGGACTCGATCAGCGGTTCGGCGCCTTCGCCCTTGAAATCGGCAATCTGTTCGAGGTTGCTGGCCTGGACAGTTCCGTGTTCCGCGTCGGTGACGGCGACAACGGACGCACCGAAGGAGAAGGATGAGTTGGCTGGCAGGTTGTTATCGCCAGCAAATTGCACCATCGCGGGGTCAATAGTGGTCAGCGAGGCCTGTTCCAGGTTGCGTACCAGCACGCTTTCTTCATGCTGCACCAGGTCATAGTTGGCCAGCGGGGTGGCAACGCCACCGTCGATGGTGCGCGACTGGTAGTTGACATGCCCGATCTTGCCTTCGGACTGATTGACTACCCAGACACCACCGTCGTTGAGTTCCACGTCAGCAGTTTCGAAGCCCGGATAGATAATGGCGCCGGTGACGGCAAGGGCCGCCACGACTGGGATCGCAGTCACCTTGAACCCGGTGCTTTTAAGCAGTCCAGTCCATCCGGTCGAAGCGGCTTTAGCCATCTAGAGGTCAGTCCTTGGTTTGCTGGTACGAGTGTGCGCCAGAATCCGGCCTTATTCCCCAAAGCCAGACTCAACGCCCTCCAATTCTAACGAACTGACAAAACCTCCGCCATGGAGAGTTCTCCCCATGGGCACTGACTGGGCGATTCATCAACGCAATACAATTCGCGTGCTTCATCTTCATCAGCGGGAACCGCCTATGCGACCGCAGATGCCCTTTGATTCCTTTTCGGCAGGTCCAGCGGCATAACCCGCGCCTGGAAGCACCTGCTAGACGACCGCGGAAGCAGTTCAGAACGAACCTGCGCAAAAGTCTTCAACAAATCTTTCATATCAACTACTGTTAGTTACATGACATCCTCTGCACCGCACCGCGAGCCTTCGGCCATCGACCAGATCGCCGAAGCCTTCTTCGCCAAGTCCCTTGAACTGACCCCGGAATGGGGAGTTTCCCTTGGCCTGCCAGGCTACGAGACCACCTATGGCGACTACTCCCCTGCTGGCACCACCCAGCAGATCAGCTTACTGCGGGAGACTCTGGGCGCATTGGCCAACGCCACTGCGGTCGACGCAATTGACGAAGTCTCGCTTGACGCGATGACCGAGCGATTGAGCCTCGAACTGGAAATCCTGTTCACCGGGCGCACCGAGCTGAACAATATCGCCAGCGCGGCACAGGAAATCCGCTCAATCATCGATTTGATGCCGCAGGAGTCCTCCGAGGACTACGCTTTCATCGCCCAGCGAATGTCCAACATTCCGGCTGCGATTGACGGCTACATCGCATCTTTGCGTGATTCCGCTTCAAATGATCTGGTTGCGGCGCAGCGCCAAGTGTCCATAGTGATCACGCAAACCACCGATTACGCCAAGGATGGCGGATTCTTCGACCAGTTGGCCACCTCCGGCACCGCAGTGGATACCGCTTTGCAAGCACAGCTGGAAGCCGGAGCCGAAGCCGCGAAGAAGGCCTACCGCAAACTCACCGCGTACTTGCAAGATGAACTCCTGGCACAGGCACCGGCCGAAGACGCGGTGGGCCGAGAGTACTACTCGCTGATGTCCCGCCGCTTCCTGGGCGCCGCAGTGGATTTGGAAGAGACCTATGCCTGGGGCGTCGGCGAACTCGATTCCATCATCGCCGAGCAGCGGCGCGTCGCCCAGCAGATCAAGCCGGGCTCCACGATCGAGGAAGCCAAGAAGATCCTCAACGAGGATCCGGCGCGCAAGCTCTCAGGCACCGACGCCTTGCGGGAGTGGATGCAGGGCAAGGCTGACCAGGCCATGGCGGACTTGTCGGGCAAGCACTTTGACATCCCGGCGCCAATGGACCGCATCGAATGCATGATCGCTCCGACCCAGGATGGCGGCGTGTACTACACCGGCCCGTCAGAAGACTTCAGCCGCCCGGGACGGATGTGGTGGTCGGTTCCGCCTGGAGAAGATGAATTCACCACGTGGGCCGAGCTCACCACCGTCTATCACGAGGGCGTTCCCGGCCATCACCTGCAGATCGGTACAGCCCAAATGCAGGCCTCCACGCTCAACAGCTGGCGCCGATTGATGTGCTGGGTTTCCGGACAGGGCGAAGGCTGGGCGCTGTACTCCGAACGCCTCATGCACCAGCTGGGCTACCTCGATGACCCGGGCGATTACATGGGCATGCTCGATGCGCAACGCATTCGAGCCGCGCGAGTGGTCTTTGATATAGGAGTTCACCTGGGCTTGGAAGTTCCTGCACAGTGGGGCACCGGCACCTGGAACGCCGAAAACGGCTATGAGTTCCTGGAGAAGAATCTGGACATGTCCACGGGTCAGCTGGACTTCGAGTACAACCGCTATTTGGGATGGCCAGGCCAGGCTCCGTCCTACAAGATCGGCCAACGGCTCTGGGAGCAGATCCGCGACGATCTCGCGGCCGCCGAGGGCGAGGACTTCTCGCTCAAGGAATTCCATACCGCGGCATTGAAGCTCGGTTCAGTTGGCCTGGATACCTTGAAGCGCGCCCTGGTGAAGTAGCCTCCAGGAAATCGGCTTGGCGGTTCTGCTTATTGGCAGGACCGCCATTCGTTTTATCCCTTGTAGCTGGAAATCTGGATCAGATTGCCACACGTGTCATCAAAGGTCGCAACCACGACGGGTCCGGCATCCGTCGGTTCTTGCGTGAACTTCACGCCCAGTGAGCTAAGACGCTCGAATTCCACCTGGACATCATCAACGGCAAAGGAAGTTGCCGGGATGCCGTCTGCTTTCAGTGCTGAACGGTACGGCCCAACGGCAGGGTGTGCTGAAGGCTCCAGAAGCACTTCAGGACCTTGCTCCTGGTCCGCTGCAACAAGGGTCAGCCAGCTGTATTCGCCCACAGGTACATCGTGCTTGACCTTGAAGCCCAGCACCTCGGTATAGAACGCTTTAGCTTTCGCCTGATCATCCACGCACACACTAGTGATATAAACCCGCATTATTTCCTTCTTTCAGTTCCGGCCCATGCAGCAACCACGGATTCCCCACGCCTTGCTGGCTTCTACCTTTCCATATGGTTCCGACAGGTCAAGATCACGGAAGCAGCACTGAAGAGCCCAGCTTCATATTCCAGGGAAAAACGATAACAAGCTATTGATTAACGATAGATAATAGTCGACAATCATTAGATGACCGGTTTCGCTATTTTACCCGCCCGAATCGCACTCATCGCAATCTTCCTCGGGGCGCTCCTTGGCCAAGTGCTGATTTTGCCGATGCTCATCGAAGAGACCACCTACATTCATCCCGAAGTGGCCCATCTGGCGACCCCGTACCGGTGCGCAGTGACGGCCGGGCTTGTTTTCCTGCAGATTGCCCTGATTTGTTTTTGGTTCCTCATATTGAAGCTTCGGCGCCGAACCTTCTGCCAGGCCAGCTCACTGCATTGGTTCAGCATTGCCATTTGCGCCGCCGCTACAGCAACCCTGCTGGTCCTGGGGCTGGGAATTCACCTCTTGGGGTTTATCGGCGCCGGCGGTCCCGGTGTCGTCCTTGCCGTTGCCGGCGGGGCGGCACTGGGAGGAACTGCCACTTGCTTGCTGGTCGCATTTCGCGGCATGCTCGCGTCCAGGATACGAAAGCAAACTGCGTGAAGTGAGCGATGCTTCTTGAAGCACAGTCGCGGCGATTAGTCCAGCAACAATGGCACAGAGTCAAAAATTCCCATGTGAAGATCTGTGTCCTCGCACCGAAGTCTTCGCACAAATCGTGCGTCATTTCGCCGGTCCAGTGACCCTAGACACCGCTTTTCAGTGCAATAAAGCACAAACGGCGAAATATCGTCATGTTGCGTAACATAAACTGCCGCCGACGAAGAAAAGCGCCCTAATCTTGAACGCATGTCTACTACCGCACCTTCATCTAAGCTTCCACGCTGGATGACCAATTTCGGCCCGCAGATCATTGCGGCGCTGATTGCTGGTCTTCTACTGGGTCTCCTAGCCAAGTACACCGGCAGCACCGCCGAGGAACCCAACGGGCTGGGTGAAGCCCTGTCGATCATTGGTTCCAGCTACGTTGCGTTGCTGCGCACTGCAGTGATCCCACTGATCTTCTTTGCGGTTGTCGCCTCAATTGCCAATTTGGCCAAGGTCACCAATGCGGCACGCCTTGCGTGGCAGACCCTGCTCTGGTTTGCCATCACTGCCTTGATCTCGGTAATCATCGGCATGGTTCTTGGCACCGTTTTCCGCCCCGGAGCGAATACCGGCCAGGGCATGCCAGATGAATACGATGGCAAGACCGGCGACTGGCTCGGCTTCCTCACTGGCCTGGTCCCAGCCAACTTCCTGGGTCTGGGCGCGAGCACCAAGCTGGTTGATGAAGCAACCGCTTCCACCTCGATCAGCTTCAACGTCCTGCAGATACTGGTCATTGCCATCGCCGTGGGCGTCGCTGCCCTCAAGGTTGGCAAGGCGGCCGAACCATTCCTCGCGTTCTCGGCCTCTATCCTGGCGGTCATCCAGAAGGTCCTCTGGTGGATCATCCGCATCGCGCCGATCGGCACGGTTGGCCTGATCGGCAACGCTGTTGCCACCTATGGCTGGGACACTATTGGCGCACTGGGCAAGTTCACCGTTGCGATCTACGTCGGCTTGGCACTGGTGCTATTCGCGCTCTACCCGGTACTGGTCCGCGCACATGGCCTGTCAATCAAGCAGTACTTCTCGGGTGTATGGCCTGCAGTGCAGCTGGCCTTCGTTTCACGCTCTTCGATTGGCACCTTGCCATTGACCCAGCGCGTGACCGAACGCAACCTCGGGGTGCCTTCGGGCTACGCTTCCTTCGCAGTGCCGCTGGGCGCGACTACCAAGATGGACGGCTGCGCTGCCATCTATCCGGCGATCGCAGCAATCTTCGTTGCCCAGTTCTTCGGTATCGAGCTGTCCCTCACCGATTACTTCTTGATTGCGCTGGTTTCCGTATTGGGCTCGGCAGCAACCGCAGGCACTACCGGCGCCATCGTCATGCTGACGCTGACCCTTTCCACCCTGGGCCTGCCGCTGGCAGGCGTTGGCCTGCTGATGGCCGTTGACCCGATCATTGATATGGGCCGCACCGCGGTAAATGTCGCCGGCCAAGCACTGATTCCAACCATTGTCGCCAAGCGCGAGGGCATCTTGGACATTGACATGTACAACGCACCACGCAATGGCAACCCCTTCGCTGATGAAAGCATCTCAGCGGCAGATGCTGAGGCAGCTGCAACCAAGTAGGCATTGCTGAAGGAAATCGGCGCACGAGCACTATTGCTCGTGCGCCGCTTTCCGGTTAAAGGTCACACGGATTTACTTTGCACAGGGTGCAACTTTGCACGTAGTGTAAGTTATGTGACTTCCCCGAGTACCGGCACCCGCCGCGAACTAAACAAACGAGCAACGAAACAGGCCATCGTTGAAGCCGTCGCGGACCTGCTTCGCAACGGCTCTGCCACGGCGCTTACCGCTACGCAGATCGCTGAAGCGGCCGGTGTTTCGCGCCGTACACTCTTCAACTACTTTCCATCAGTAGATGCGGTCTTCTCCTATCCCCTGCACCAGGTTCTGGGAACCATGGTGGATTCCATTAGCGACCTGACCGACTCCATGCCTCTGGTCGAAGCGATCATCGAATCGCTCAAGTCTGATGACGTGTCGCAGATGCTCGGGCAAGTGGCCCAGTTTGGTGCATTCTTGCGAACGGAAGAAGCCAACTGCGGCTTCCCCTCCACGATGAACGAATGGCGGACAGCCACCACGGAAGTCATCGAAAAAGTCGCCCGCCGTTATCCGCAGGCCGACAGTTTTTCCATCAGAGTCTTTACCCATGCTCTGCTCGGCGCAGGCCAAGCAGCATTTGATGAGTGGATCGAGCGTCTGCCAGCTACCGAAACTCACGGTCTGGATATTTCCCCCGAGCTCATCTCCGTCTTCCATTCCTTGATTACCCAGGCCATGAAAACCCTTGACCAGGGTTTTACCGCCTTGCCGCTGACCAGCACTAGCACCTTGAAGGACATCTAAGCTCATGGCTTCCCTCCTCTACCGCCTCGCTCGATGGGCACACCTGCACCGCTACCGCGTCATTTCAATGTGGCTGGCGGCCTTCATCTTCATCGGCCTGTGCGCCAGCTTGTTCATGGGCCAGCTATCGAATACCTTCACCCTGCCCGGAACTGAAACCCAGCGCACCCTCGACCGAATGAAGGAAGAGCTCCCGGATCTCGCCGGCGGCTCTGGCTCGATTGTGTTCCGTGAAAGCTCGAACCGGCCGCTGAACGAAACCCAGAAGCAGGCCGTCGCCGAGTCCCTGGAACAGCTGGCCATGCAGTCCCAGGTAGTCGAAGCCATGAGCCCCTTCGAACTGCAGGAACAGCTCGATAAGGCGCAGCCAGAGCTGGAGAAAGCGCAGCAGGAACTCGTTGACGGCCAGGAAAAGCTTGACGATGCCAAGGTGCAGATTGCCGATGGCAAGGTGCAGCTCAAGGAAGGCCGCGAAGAACTCACCGATGGCTGGGCACAGTACTTTGACGGCCAGAAGGAAATCCAGGCTGCCGAGCCGCAAATTGCCGCCGCTGAAAAGCAGCTCGCCGATAGCCGCGCGCAGCTGGAAGCCGGCCAGCGCGAGCTGACTTCGGGTCGTGCCCAGCTGGAAGCCGGCGAAGCGAAGTACAACGCCGGATTAGCCCAGTACAAGGACGGAACGGCCGAATACAACGCTGGCCGCGCTAAGTTCGACGCTGGCGAGCAGAAGCTCGATGCCGCTGACGCCAAGCTCGCCGCGGGCGAGAAGGAGTACCAGGCTGGCATGGACCAGCTGCTGGGCGACTCTTCCCGCGAAGAATTCGACGCAACTCTGTCGGCCGGCAAGGAAGAAGCCACCACGGGTCTGAAGTCAGCTGAAGATGGCCTGGCCGCCGCACAGGCAGGACTGGCCGAGGCTGAAAAGGGCATCGAGGAACTACCGGCCCAGATCGAGAGTACCAAGCAGCTCTTGGCGGAGGCAGAGGCGGCCGGAAACCAAGACGACATTGATGCGTACACTAAGCAACTAGCGGACAGCGAAGGCGCCTTGGCTGCGGCGAAAGCCGCGAAACCCGAAGCCGAGAAAGCTATCGCCCAAGCGACCGCCGGCAAGCAGCAGGCCACCGAGGCACTGGAGCAGATCGCCAAGGCCGAAGCCGGCTTGCAGCAGCTTGACGCTGCCCGCAAGGAACTCGACGCTGGACAGGCCCAGGCCAAGGCCGGCCATCAGGAACTGGACGCGAACCGCAGCCAGCTTAGCGCCGCCAAAACCCAGCTGGACGACGCCAAGGCGCAGCTGGATGCAGCGAAAAATGAGATCGCCAGCAACAAGGTGAAGCTGAGCGAAGGCCAGGCCGAGCTCGATGCCGGCAGGGCCAAGCTGGAGGCCGGGCAACGTGAATTCGATGCCAAGAAGGCCCAGTTCCTTGCAGGCAAGGCCGAGCTGGCAGAAGCCAAGAACCAGCTTGAAGACGGCGAAAAAACTATCAAGGAAAAGACCGCCGAGCTTGAGCAGGGCGAGAAGGACATAGAGCAAGGCCTGAAGGATCTGGAATCCGGCCGCGCTGAACTGGAATTCGCTTCGCGCCAGGTGGGCGCAAGCTCCGATATGCGTTTCGTTTCCGAAGACGGCAGTACTGCAGTTTCGCAGGTGACCTTCAAGGTCCAGACCGACGCTTTGACTCCCGATGACCGCGAGCAGATCAAGGCTATCGCTGCAGGTCCACAGGCTAACGGCGTGGAGGTGCTGTTCTCCAAGGAGATCATGCAGGACATGTCCCAGGTCTTCGGAGCCTCGGAAATCATTGGTGTGGTCATCGCTGCCATTGTCCTGATTGCCATGCTCGGCACCTTGGTCGCCGCCGGCCTGCCGCTGTTGCTGGCGATCCTCGGTGTGGGCGCTGGCGTGGGCACTACGATGGCGTTCTCCTCGCTGATTGACATGGCCTCGATTACCCCTGCCCTGGCTCTCATGCTGGGCCTTGCGGTGGGCATCGACTATGCGCTGTTCATCATCCACCGCCACCGTTCGCAGCTGCTGTCCGGCATGGAGGTCGGAGAGTCGATTGCACGCGCCGTCGGAACCAGCGGCAACGCTGTAGTCTTCGCTGGTCTAACCGTGATCATCGCACTGGCCGCACTGGCTGTTCCAGGACTTCCGTTCCTGACCGTCTTGGGCCTGTCGGCAGCGTTCACCGTGTTCTGCTCGGTGCTGCTGAACATCACTTTGCTGCCAGCACTGCTGTCCCTGGCCGGCACCAAACTGGTTTCCAAGCGGGCCCGCAAGAAGGCAGCCGCGGATGCCGAGAATCCCCAGATCAAGGAATCATTCTCCATTCGCTGGGTGCGCATGGTCACCAAGATCGCTGTTCCCGTGACCCTGCTGGTGATAGTCGTCCTGGGTGCCATCGCCCTGCCGGCCACGCAGATGCGAACCGCTTTGCCTGATGGCAGTGCAGAACCTGCCGATTCGCAGGCCTTCCAGGCCTACGAGCAAACCAGCGACAAGTTCGGTTCCGGCTACAACGGCCCGCTGCTGGTCTTAGCTGATCTGCCTGCAGGGCTCAGCGAGCGCGAAGCTGAGGAAACTAGCCTCGATGTGGCCGAGAAACTGCGCGAATACAACGGCGTGGTGGCCGCAATTCCAGTCACCATGACCGAAGACCGTACCTTGGCAGCCATTCAGGTGATCCCTACCGATGGCCCTTCCTCGGAAGCCACCGAAGCGCTGGTGCACCAGCTACGTGCGGACTACTCGGAGTTCTCCGAGGCCACGGGTGCTGACATTGCCGTGACCGGCCAGGTTGCCGCGCAGATTGACGTCTCCGAAAAGGTCACCGCCGCCCTGGTACCGTACCTGAGCATCGTGGTTGGCCTGTCGCTGATCCTGCTGCTGCTGGTCTTCCGTTCGGTCGTGGTTCCATTGCTGGCCACCGGCGGCTTCCTGCTCTCGCTGGCCGCGGCCTTCGGCGCCAGCGTCATGGTTTACCAGTTCGGCTGGTTCTCCGGTCTCTTCGATGTCAACGTTCCCGGTCCGCTGCTCAGCTTCCTGCCGATCCTGCTCACCGGCATCCTGTTCGGGCTGGCCATGGACTACCAGGTCTTCCTGGTCTCGGCGATGCGTGAACGCTACGCTCACGGCGAGCCGGCCAAGGACGCGGTCCGTTCCGGATTCTCGATGGCAGCACCGGTCGTCACCGCCGCTGCGCTGATCATGATCTCGGTCTTCGCCGGCTTCGTGTTCTCGCACCTGGCAATGATCCGCCCGCTCGGTTTCGCGCTGGCTTTCGGTGTGCTCTTCGATGCGTTCATCATCCGCATGACCTTCATTCCGGCAGTGATGCACCTGCTGGGCGACAAGGCCTGGTACCTGCCTAAATGGCTTGACAAGATCCTGCCGGATGTTGATGTCGAAGGATCGAAACTCAACGATATGCTGGATTCCGGGGAAAGCACTTCCGCTGATAATTCCAGCCAGGAGGCCAAGGAGAACGCCGCCGTATGAGCGAACAGATGAAGACAGGACCCCGGTTGCTGCTGGCTTCGGCTTCGTGGGGACGCAAGAAGGTCCTGGCCGATGCGGGCATCAAATTCACCACCCAGGTTTCCGAGGTGGATGAAGATGCGGTGCTGGCAGCTGCCGTGGCCCGCAACGGCGAGCAGAGTCCAGCGCAGACCGCATTGCTGCTGGCTCGTGCCAAGGCCGAGAACGTGGCCCAGGCAGATCATCCGGCAGGCACCGTGGTGCTGGGCTGCGATTCGGTCTTCGAACTTGATGGCGTGGCCTACGGCAAGCCGCACACCAAAGAGGTAGCCCGCGAACGATGGCTGCAGCTGAGCGGTTCTACCGGAATCCTGCACTCAGGCCATTGGCTGATTGATCCCGCCAATCCGGAACAGGCTCGCGGCCAGGTATCTTCCACCGTGGTGCATTTCTCCACCGTGGATGATGCCGAGATCGAGGCCTACGTCGCCAGCGGGGAACCGCTGCCCTGCGCCGGGGGGTTCACCATTGACGGGCTGGCTGCAGCCTTCATCGAGTCCATCGAAGGCAACTTCCAGAACGTCGTCGGATTGGATGTCTTCGTGCTGCGCGGCCTGCTGGCCCAAGCCGGGATCAGCATCGTGGATCTCTGGAAATAATCCGGTTCCGTCCGGCAAATGGTGCCTTCCGCCCCACAGCGGAAGGCACCATTTTCATGCCTGCAGTTCCCTGCTCAGCAGCATCTGTTCGTGCCCGAACCCGCGCTGGAGCATGATGTGGCGCCGGCAGCGGCGGCAATGGAAGTATTCAACAATCCCGGCGGAAGTCCGATGGCTGGATCCGATCTCCCAGCAGTGCTCATGGACAACGGTTTCCTGCCGGGAATCAACGGCTTGGCTGTGCTGTGCAATAGTCATGGCTCCAGCATGATGTAATGCTCTTATGCAACTCAACCCTTACGGAGAATATGCAGTGCTCCTCGCTGCGTCGCTGGCCAATGACTGGCCATCGGACCGCGACGGCATCGAACAACGCACCCGTCAGAGCGGCATGACCATGCCCTTTCCGCAGCTCGCCTCTGACTATGCGCAAACGCGCGCGGTGGTGGATGACTGGCTGGACATCGTTGACGCGCCGTCCGATCCCGAGCGGGCGCTGCTGCTGAATTTGCAGGCGGCTCGCGCTTCGGCCTATCCGCGCCTGGTGGACCACGATGGGGAGGGTTGGCACCTGCACTATCGCGATGACGGCCAGAGCATGCCCCAGGTGCTGCGCTCGGTCTTCTGCGTGGGCACGGCATTGCACCTGACCACCAGGGGCATGCACCGGCTGCGGCGCTGCGAGGCCGCGCCGTGCGGACATGTGGTCGTGGACGTGACACGCAACGGGCGCCAGCGTTTCTGCTCGGTGCGTTGCGCCAATCGCGCGGCGGTCAGGCGGCACCGCGAACGGCAGGCGTAGCTGCCGGGGCTGATTCATGCCAGGCCGGAACCATGGCGTGGCGGCGCACGGCGGGAGGCCGGGCTGGCTTGGCTAGGATATGGATGTGACTTCAGCTATCCGTTCCGCGCGCCGCGCGGATATTCCCAGTGCGTCCTCTACTTTGGCCGAGGCGTTTGCGTTCTACCCCTGGACACGGTGGAGCATTCCAGCCGATCGCTACCTGGAGCGCTTGGAACGCCTTCAAGCCGTCTACCTTTCCCACGCTCTGGAGCATGGAGTCGTCCTGGTCAGCGAGGACCTCGACGGTGTCGCTGCGCTCCTGCCACCAAGTTGTCCAGAGCCTGGCTTGGGCATGCAGGAAGAGATTTCGCAGCTGATGGGCGATCGCTTGGAGATCGCCTACGGAGCCGACCTGCCACAGCGGCCTGAGAACGCGTGGGACTTTGCCACGCTTGGGGTTGCTGGATCCATCGTTGGACGGGGTCTTGGTTCGGCACTCATCAGCCGGTGCCTGAACCATATTGCCGCGTCGGACTATCCCGAGGTGTCGCTGGAAACATCCAACGAGAGAAACGTCCGCCTATACGAGCGGCACGGTTTCGAGGTATTGCATCGCACCGCGATAGCAGAGGGACCTGTGGTGTACACCATGGGCGCCAACCTTGGATAACCCAATCCTGCAGGCGTCAAGCGGCCCTTCAGGAATCCCTTGGCTCCCGGCCAGCTAGAACACCAGAATGTTCTCGTGGATCCTGGTCCAGCCCACCTCTTCCAAGTCCGAGAAGTCGCTTCCGGCCCGGACCAGCATCATCCTCGTTCCAGGGGCGCTCACCTCGACGATGGCATCCGCGTCCCCGGCCCCGCCGCATCCGCCAGCTGCGGAGACCTCTCCCTGGGCGAATTTGAACAGGCAAGCCGTTTGCTTATCTGCCGATGCGGTGGCGAAGTAGTCGGCGTTGCCGTGCGTGACCAGAAAACGCACGGATTGCATCCGAAGGTCCTCCAACTGGCTCCTATCCCCCGGCCACTGGTCGGTTCCAGCCGGATCGCGGTCAAGCGCCGGGATGCCGGTTGCGCTGGAACAACCGGCCAAGGCGAGCATTCCAGCAGCCAGCAGCGCACAGAGCGCTTTGCCTCGATTTCCCACGGCAGCCTCCTTGTTTTCCATCTTGTCGATAGCCTAGTTCGCCGGGTGCGCGAAGACTAGGGCAGAGGCCAGCGCTGCCAGCGCACCAGCTGAGAGCAGCGCCCCTTTCAGGCCTCGCCGGCGACAGGGTCCGCAGGCCTCGCGGGGCAGGTTCCACGTTGAGCCAGCGCCAAGGTCCTTTGTAGGATTCCTCCAAAAAATTCACCCTAACACCCTCGTTCTAGGCGATAACTACATATAGTTCCCACAAAAACGATAGGCTCATAGCTGAGAAACCCTATTTTTAAAAGACAAGGTTCATGATGAATCCATTGACGAAGGTGCTTATCGCCAACCGCGGCGAGATTGCAGTGCGTATTATCCGTGCCGCACGCGATGAAGGAATCGAGTCCGTTGCGGTCTATGCCGACTCGGATCGCGATGCCCTGCATGTGCGTCTGGCTGATGAAGCCTACGCGCTGGGCGGGACCACCGCCGCTGAATCGTACCTTCGCATTGAGAAGATCCTGGACGCAGCTGAACGCTCCGGCGCCGACGCGATCCACCCGGGCTACGGCTTCCTCTCGGAGAACGCCGAGTTCGCCCAGGCTGTTATTGACGCGGGCTTGACCTGGATTGGCCCATCGCCAGAGTCCATCGACCAGCTCGGCGACAAGGTCAAGGCCCGCCACATTGCTGAAAAGGTGGGCGCTCCGCTGGTTCCCGGCACCAAGGATCCGGTGGCCTCGGCCGACGAGGTATACGCCTTCGCCGACGAGCACGGACTTCCACTGGCCATCAAGGCTGCCTACGGTGGCGGCGGACGCGGCATCAAGGTGGTCCGCAACCGCGAAGAAATCGGCGAGATGTACGACTCGGCAGTGCGTGAAGCTGTCGCGGCTTTCGGCCGCGGCGAATGCTTCATCGAACGCTTCCTGGATGCACCGCGCCACGTGGAGACCCAGTGCTTGGCCGATATCCACGGCAACGTGGTTGTCGTCTCCACCCGCGACTGCTCGCTGCAGCGCCGCAACCAGAAGCTGGTTGAAGAAGCGCCGGCCCCGTTCTTGAGCGAAGAGCAGACCACCCGGCTGTACGAAGCATCCAAGGCCATCTTGCGCGAAGCGAAGTACAACGGCGCAGGCACCTGCGAATTCCTGGTAGGCCAGGATGGCGTCATTTCCTTCCTCGAGGTCAATACCCGCCTGCAGGTTGAGCACCCGGTCTCCGAGGAAGTCACCGGCCTGGACTTGGTTCGCGAGCAGTTCCGCATCGCCCGCGGCGAAGAACTGGGCTACACCGACCCGGAGATCCGCGGCCACTCCTTCGAGTTCCGCATCAACGGCGAAGATGCCGGCCGCAACTTCATGCCGACCCCGGGCACCATCTCCAAGATGAACCTGCCATCGGGGCCCGGCGTTCGCGTTGACTCGGGCATCGAGCAGGGCGAAAGCGTTTCGGGGAACTTCGACTCGATGATCTCCAAACTGATCGTCACCGGCAGCACCCGTGAAGTGGCTGCGGCTCGTGCCCGCCGTGCGCTGGAAGAATTCCAGATCGAGGGCATGGCTACCGTATTGCCATTCCACCGCGCAGTGATGAGCGACCCTTCGTTCGTTCCGGCCCAGGGGCCATTCAAGGTCCACACCCGCTGGATCGAAACCGAATTCGATACCGCCATCGAGCCCCACCCAATGCCAATGGGCGGCGAGGACGCAGCCGAAGACGAGCGCACCAGCGTGACCGTTGAAGTTGGCGGCAAGCGCCTGGAAGTCACCCTTCCTTCGTCGCTGGGATCGGTATCCTCCAACGGTGCCGAGAAGGCCGCAGGCAAGAAGAAGCGCAAGCCGGGCCGCAAGGCAGCCAGCTCCGCTGGCGCGAACAGCGCAGAACTGCGTTCGCCGATGCAGGGCACCATCGTGAAGGTTGCCGTTGAGAATGGCGAGGCCGTGGCCCAGGGCGATCTGATTGTCGTGCTGGAAGCGATGAAGATGGAGCAGCCAATTACTGCGCACCGTGATGGCGTGGTCAGCGGCTTGGAAGTTGCCCCGGGCGAGACCCTGTCATCGGGCGCCGTCATCGCTTCGATCGAAGAAGCCAAGTAGCACTCGTTGGCAACGACGCAGGGCCTGGACAGATTTGTCCAGGCCCTGCGTCGTTCTGCAACTGGAATCTTCTACTCTGGCACCTGTCCATGTTCTGCCCAGTGCGCCATGGATGCCTTCAGATGATCGGGCATGAGCAGGAACTTCGGTTCAAGCTCTTCCCAGCCAGGCATTTTCGCTTGGCGGCTAGCTGATTCGTGCGCCGCATCGATCTCCTGCTGCGTATCGAGCCCGCCGCCGTTCTCGCCTACCAGGCTCAGGTGGTAGATCCATGTTGAACCATCGGCTTCCACATGCCTGAATGTTGCTTCTAGCGCTGCCCGTTGTGCCGATAAGGATGCTTCGCATTCCTCGTAGCGCGCATTGAGCATGTCCATCCAGGCGCCAAAGTTCTCATCCTGCCCATCCTTGATCCTTGAACGGCTCAGCTCCAGCCGCATGCCTTGCGGCACTGAAGCGGGCATCGCAAAGCCGGGAAATCCCCGAGGCGTGGGATTGTAGGGAACATGCGGTTCTTTTTCGTCCATGACGTGATGCTTCCAGAATCCACTTGTTTTGTCACTGCTATTCGGATGCTAGAAGTTCCAGCTCGCCAGCCAGTGGATACTGAATAAGGAGGCTGGTTCGGGCTACTGCCGCGCTAGCCAGGCGTCGAAGGTTTCGTGGCCCAGCCGGGCGGAACCGCCTGCCAGCAGTCCCCCATCACGCATGGCCTTGCCCATGGGGCCAGGAACAGGCACTTCAACCATCTTTGGAGACCTGCCTTGGGCCTGCAGGTACTTGGGCAAACAGGTCGGGAGCGTATTCTTCTTGCGGCCCAGCAAGGTCTTGCACCACGCCCTGCGCCGGCCCCTCAGCAAGATCCACTAGTGCTGCGGCCACTTCGATGCCCGCGATGGGCTGCATCCGCATTTTCGGCGCCATCTGCACCGGGCCCGCGCCCAGACGCTTGATATTCTGGCCAATGAATTCGTGGAATTGGGTCGTGCGCAGCAGGGTGTAGCCACCGGGAAGCATGTGCAGCATCCGCTCTTGCACGGCTTTGCCCGCGTAATAGCTGGAATCCACTTCGGCCGCTCCGATGATCGAGAGCGCCACGTGGTTCTGCACCCCGGACTCGCGCCCCACGCTGACGAGGTTGGCCGTCGAGTGGGTGAAATACCGCATGGATGCAGCAGAGCTGGTGGTGGAAACTCCGGAAACATCGATGACCGATTGGCAGTCAACCAGCCACTGCTTTACCGCGTTGCGGTTCGCCAGGTCGCATCCCATGGACCGTGCGAGCACCACTGGTTCGTGGCCAGCACTCTTGAGTTTTTCGACCACCAGCGTGCCGATAGCGCCGGTGCCTCCCGCAACTGCAATACGCATGAGCGTTCCCCTTCGGTATTGGATATTCCGCGTCCCATGCTTCCATCCCGCGCATCAAGTTGTCAGGGGTTGATGGCCACTTTCAGCTCGTAGTCATCCAGGCAGCACGGAAACGGGAAACGGCCCGGCGAATCATCATGGCTTGATGATTCGCCGAGCCGTTCCCTCAGCAAGACTGTCGAACTACTCGACCCACTCTTCCATGTCCATGTCAGAGGTATCGCGCGTCATGAACAGCGCGACCAAGGTCAGTACCGCGCCAAGTGCCAAGTACAGGCCAACACCGGTGGTGTTGCCCGCACCGGCCTTCCACAGGGCTACAGCCACGAAGGACGCAGGAGCCGCGCCGATCACCGAGGACATGTTGTAGGCAACAGCCGAGCCGGTGTAGCGGACATTGGACGGGAACAGTTCAGGCAAATACGCAGCCATCGGACCGAAAGTCAGACCCATCAGGGTGAACCCGATGATCAGCCCGGCCATGGCAGCGCCCTGGCCTGGACCGAAGAACAAGGTCCAGGACAGTCCGAAGACGAAGATGCCCGCGGTAACCCAGATCAGGAACTTGCGGCGGCCGAACTTCTCAGCCAACGGGCCCGAAACCACGGTGAAGATGCCGAAGAAGACGACACCGATGATCAGCATGGTCAAGAAGGTCGGGCGTTCAATGCCCAAGCCCGGAACGAAGCCTGCGGCGTCAAAGGCCTTGCCCTTGGCTTCAGCTGCAGCAGTCGCCTGCTCGACGGTAGACGGCTGGGTGCCGTAGGTCAGGGTGAAGGAGGTCATCAGGTAGAACAGCACATAGGTTGCCAGCATGATGAAGGTACCGGCCAGGGTTGGACGCCAGTGCTTCTTCATGGTCACCGCGAACGGCGACTTCACTACCTTCTTCTGATCCAGGACCTTCTTAAAGGACGCGGATTCAACGAGCTTCAGGCGTACCCACAGGCCGATGATCACCATGACTGCCGAGAAGTAGAACGGAACGCGCCAGCCCCATGCCATGAACTGCTCTGCAGTGCAGAAGGTCTGCAGGGCCACGAACATCAGGTTCGCGATGATGAAGCCGATGGGTGCGCCCAGCTGGGGGAACGTGCCGTAGATGGCGCGCTTGTTCTTCGGCGCATTCTCGGTGGCCAGCAGCGCAGCGCCGGACCATTCGCCGCCCAGCGCCAGGCCCTGGGCGAAGCGCAGCAGCACCAGTGCGGTCGGAGCCAAAACGGTCCAGTTGCCCGCGGCCGGCGGCAGGAAGCCGATCAGGAAGGTGGCAATGCCCATCAGTAGCAGTGACGCCACCAGGGTGCCCTTGCGGCCGAGCTTATCGCCGTAGTGGCCGAAGATGATCGAACCCAGTGGACGAGCCACGAAAGCCACGCCGAAGATCGCGAACGATGAAAGGATCGCGTTGATGGTGGAGGCGTTAGGGAAGAACAACGCCGGGAAAACGAGAACCGACGCGGTGGCGTAGGCGTAGAAGTCGAAGAATTCGACAGTGGTGCCAATCATGCTGGCAAACAGCACGCGACCGCGGGTGTTTTCCTTCGGCGCCACTGCTTGGTTAGCCTGCGACATGGAGGCTGCTCCTTAGAGTGAAAGTACGAGTCAGATGTTCATTTACGTTGCCATAATCGTAAACCTCGGTGACCAGTATTCGGATATTGATGTCCAGCATTTGGACATAAGATGAAATGAAACTGAACTGCAAACAGCAATTCACGGGCCTACTAGCAGGAATATGCGCTTCCACATATTGAGACGTGACCTGAGAAAACAGTTTTTACACTTATATCAGAGTCGGTCGCCAAAGTGAATGGCGTCACAAGAGCTTGTGTTACGGCATTAATGGCAAAAGGACGGCATCTCCCTGAATGCAAGGGAAATGCCGCCCTGGAAGAGTTCTTCAGAACCTACCGATGACGGTGCAGGCGACGTGCCGCTTCAGCCAGCGAACCGGACAATGACGGGTAAACGGTGAAGGTTTCAGCCACGTCATCAACATGCAGGCTGTTCTGGACCGCCAGTGCCAGCGAGAAGATCAATTCACTGGCACGCGGAGCGACCACAACACCGCCGATGACGGTGCCCGAGCCCTTGCGGGAAACGATCTTCACGAAGCCCTGGTCCACGTTCATCATCTTGGCGCGAGCGTTGGTGTTCAGATCAACCTTGATGATGTTGGCCTGGTACTTGCCCTCGGCAACCGCTCGCTGGGTCACACCCACGGTAGCGATTTCCGGGGAGGTGAAGACGTTGGATGCCACTAGATCCAGGTTCAATGGCTTTACCGAGTCGCCGAGCAGGTGGGCCACGGCGATGCGGCCCTGCATGGCTGCTACCGAAGCCAGGGCGAAGACGCCCGTGCAGTCGCCGGTAGCGTAGATGTTGGTTGCGGTAGTGCGCGAAACGCCATCGACCTTGATGTGGCCCGAGTCGGTCAGCTGCACGCCGGCTTCTTCCAGACCCATGTTGGCGGTATTGGGGATGCCGCCCACTGCAACCAGGCAGTGGCTGCCTTCGAGCACGCGACCGTCCGCCAAGGTGACCAGCACCCTGTCGCCCTGGCGCTCCACGCCCTCGGCGCGAGCCTGGGAAACAACGTTGACGCCGTTGTCCTTGAAAGCATCTTCCAGCACGCCAGCTGCGTCTGCATCCTCGCCGGGCAGCACGCGGTCGCGCGAGGAAACCAGCGTGACCTTGGCACCGAGCAAGTTGTACGCCGAAGCGAATTCTGCACCGGTAACGCCGGAGCCTACAACGATCAGGTGCTCAGGCACCTCGTTCATGTTGTAGATCTGGGTCCAGTTGAAGATTCGCTCGCCATCAGGCCTGGCGGTAGGCAGTTCGCGCGGGTGGGCTCCCACGGCAATCAGCATGGCGTCCGCTTCGATTTCCTGCTCGGAACCATCCGGGTGCGATACGGCAACCGTGTGGTCGTCCAGCAAGCGGCCCTCGCCGATCACGATGCGCACGCCAGCGCGTTCGAGGGTGGTGCGGATATCCGAGGACTGCTCCTTGGCAAGGTCCAGCAGGCGGTGGTTCACTACCGAGAAGTCGGTGACGGCCGAGTCGAGGCCGTCAACGTGGACTCCAAAGGTCTCTGCGTGCTTCACCCGGCGCACTGCGTCCGCCGTAGCGATCAGGGTCTTGGAGGGCACGACGTCGGTCAGCACCGCTGAACCGCCCATGCCTGCACGCTCCACGACGGTGACATTGGCGCCCAGCTGGGCCGCACCCATGGCAGCTTCGTAGCCGCCAGGTCCTCCGCCGAGAATAACTAAACGGGTTGCTTCATTCCTACGATCTGCGCTCACATTCACTATTGTTCACCATGCACGGTGATTGCGCACATCGAAGCACGATCCCGGAACGTGATTTTGAATCTGAAGCACTAGTTTCACCTGACAAAGCGCCCCGCTACCGGTAGCGTATTTCCCGTGACTGATATGCAAAATGACCCACAGGTCCTGGCGGCACAAGCTGCCCAGGCAATCGCCGAACAGACCGGCGTCGAAAAACACGACATCGCGGTGGTCCTGGGCTCCGGTTGGGGCCAGGCCGCCGAACTCATCGGCGAAACCACCCACACCCTGGATGCCGCCTCCATTCCAGGCTTCCATGCCCCGGCCGTACCCGGGCACAAGGGCAGCATCTCCTCGATCCTGACGTCCACTGGAAAGCGGGTCCTGGTTCTGGGTGCCCGCACCCATTACTACGAAGGGCGCGGCGTGCGCGCTGTCGTCCACCCCATCCGCACCGCGGCAGCTGCCGGCTGCGAGCAGCTGGTGCTCACCAACGGTTGCGGCGGCCTGAATCCGAACTGGCCCCCAGGCACCCCGGTAATGATCTCGGACCACATCAACTTGACTGCCGCCTCCCCTTTGGAGGGCGCGACCTTCGTTGATCTGACCGACCTGTACTCCTCGCGCCTGCGCGAGATTGCCCTCGCAGTTGATCCGACCCTGGATCAGGGCGTGTATGCGCAGTTCACCGGACCGCACTACGAAACCCCGGCCGAAGTCCAGTACGCCAAGGTGATCGGTGCTGATTTGGTCGGCATGTCCACCGCATTGGAAGCAATAGCCGCCCGCCATGCAGGCATGGAGATCTTCGGTATTTCCCTGGTGACCAACCTGGCCGCCGGCATCAGCCCGGTGCCGCTGAGCCACGAGGAAGTCATCGAGGCCGGCCAGGCCGCCGGTCCGCGCATCTCCAAGTTGCTGGCACAGATCATCGCGAAGCTCTAAGCCTCGCATTATCGGCGCAAAGAAGCAGTCAGTGTCCTTCGAAGGGAAATCAGTGAATCACACGCAGAAAATCCAGTTGCTCGATGCGGCGGGCCAATGGGCAGCCCAGGATCCCGATCCGCAAACGCAGGAAGAACTGCAATTACTGATCCAGCGCGTCACCGACGGCGACGCGCTGGCCTTCGAGGACATCGCCGACCGCTTCAGCGGCGTCCTGGAATTCGGCACCGCAGGCCTGCGTGCCGAATTGGGCGCCGGCCCGATGCGCATGAACCGTGTGGTGGTCCTGCGCACCGCTGCGGGCATCGCGCGTTTTCTGGGCGAAAAGGCCAACGGCGGATATGTCCCGAAGGTCGTCATCGGATTCGATGCCCGTTTCAACTCGGATGCCTTCGCCAAGGATTCAGCCGCCGTCTTCGCCGCTGCCGGTTTCGAGGTGCTGCTGATGCCCTCGGCCTTGCCGACCCCGGTGCTGGCTTGGGCCGTTCGTGAATTCAGCGCGGAAGCCGGCGTCATGGTGACCGCCAGCCACAACCCTCCGCGGGACAACGGCTACAAGGTATACGTGGGCGGCAGGATCACCGATGCGTCGGGCCGCGGGGCCCAGATCGTCTCCCCCATCGATGCGCAGATAGCTTCCTTGATTGACCATGACCAGCCAGTGCCGCAGATCCCGCTGGCACAGTCCGGTTGGGAAGTGCTCCCGGCCCCAGGCGAAGAAGGCGATATCGAGGCAGCCTATCTCGCTTCCATCCACCCGATCATCGAAGCTAACCAGCCGCAGGGCCTGGTACGCAAGAATCTGCGAATTGTGGTTTCGGCAATGCACGGCGTGGGTGGCCACACCATGCGCCAAGCCCTGCTGAACGCTGGTTTCGACGACGTGCACATGGTCGTTGAGCAGGAACACCCCGATCCGCTCTTCCCTACCGTGAAGTTCCCTAACCCCGAGGAGCCAGGGGCCATCGACCTGTCGCTGGAACTGGCCCGCACGGTCGGTGCTGATCTGGTCATTGCCAATGACCCCGATGCCGACCGTTGCGCGGCAGCCATCCTCGACGGCGGCAGCTGGCGGATGCTGCGCGGCGATGAGGTAGGTTGGCTGCTGGGAGACCAGGTCTCCAAGACCTTGCCAGAGGGCAAGAAATTGGCCAATTCCATCGTGTCTTCGCGCATGCTGGCAGCCATCGCCAAGGACGCCGGACGCGAGCACGAAGAAACCTTGACCGGATTCAAGTGGATCTCACGCGTTGAGGACCTGGGCTACGGCTACGAAGAAGCCTTGGGCTATTGCGTAGCCCCGGAACTGGTGCGCGACAAAGACGGGATTTCTGCCGGGATCGTCCTGGCCGATCTGGCTGCGCAGTTGAAGGCCTCGGGCAGCTCCATCCCGGACCGCCTGGATGAACTGGCCGCCAAGCATGGCGTGCACGTCACCGACCAGCTGTCCCTGCGCTTCACCGACTTGGCGCAGATCCCGGTGCTCATGGAAAAGATCCGCAAGAACGCTCCGGCCTCGCTGGGCGGCTCCGAGGTTTCCGAGGTGACCGACCTGTCCAGGGGCACCGAGACGCTCCCTGCGACCAACGCCATGGTCTTGCATACATTTTCCGGTGCCCGCGTGATCGTTCGGCCCTCGGGAACGGAACCGAAACTCAAGTGCTACTTGGAAACTATTGAGCCGGTCGATGATCTGGCCGAGGTCCCTGAAGCCCGCAAACGCGCTACCGCGCAGGTCTTGGCAATCAAGGATGAATTGGCAGCTTACCTGAATGCCAACTAGGCTTACCCCTTCGAGACCTTCATTTGAAATGATTGAAATCTTTATTGTTAGAGGAAATGATGACTGAACTAAGCGCCCGCGAGATCGCAAGCTACATCGATCACACCCTGTTGGCTCAGAATGCTTCCCGCGAACAAGTTGTGCAGATCTGCGACGAAGCCAAGAAGTACGGCTTCAAGTCGGTCTGCGTCAACCCGTTGTGGGTTTCCACCGTTTCGCGCGAGCTGGAAGGCTCGGACGTACTGACCTGTTCGGTCATCGGTTTCCCGCTGGGTGCCTCGGCCACCGATACCAAGGTATTCGAAACCAAGCACGCAGTTGCAGACGGTGCCAACGAAATCGACATGGTGATCGACGTTGCCGCCGCCCTGCGTGGCGATCGGGATGCCTTGGTCAACGAGATCTTCGCCATTGCGCAGGCCGCGCATGAAGGTGGAGCCATCTTGAAGGTCATCATCGAAACCTGCTTGCTCACCGAGGAAGCCAAGGTCCTGGCCTGCGAGGCCGCAAAGGCCGCTGGCGCTGATTTCGTCAAGACTTCCACCGGTTTCTCCACCGGCGGCGCGACCGTCGAAGACGTCGAGCTGATGCGCAAGACCGTCGGCCCGGAAATGGGTGTCAAGGCCTCGGGCGGCGTTCGCAGTGTTGAAACCGCGCGGGCCATGATTGCGGCCGGTGCGACCCGGCTAGGTTCTAGCTCAGGAGTTGCTATCCTAGAGGGAGAGCAAAGCGGTTCCAGCTACTAGGAAATCGCACCAATCCGTTTTCCCAAGGAGAAAAAGTGTACTCGAACGGCAAGAACACTGCCCATTCCGGTGAAGGCCGCCTTGTCGGCAATATCGTCAACCTCGTGATCTTCTTCGTGATGTTCTCGGCTGGCGTCTACACCTTGGGCTACTGGACCCTTGAGGTTGCTTGGTGGCCGACCCTGGTCAGCTTCGCTCTGATGTTCTTGGCTTTCGCTATCCCGATGCACCTGATGGGTCGCGCGGAAAAGGCTGAGGATCTGGTTGCGGCAGCTAATGCCCACCAGAATTAATTAGAACTTTTCAAGAGAGGGAAACCCGTGTCCGGGTTTCCCTCTCTTGCGTTTAAGCTTCCTTGCCTCGCTTAGACTGGCCCCATGGAATCATGGGATCAGCGCATCGAAGAGTTCTGGAACTCAGCCAATGGCAAACGCCCTGAACAGTTGCGCACCGAACTGGCACTCCTGGTGCAGGGCAAGGATCCGCAGGATCCGCGGGTGCTCTTCGAGGTCGCGTCCCTGCACGACTACCTAGGGGAAGAAGAACAAGCGGTCGACCCCTACCGGGCGGCACTGGAAGCTGGGCTGGAAGCGCCAAGGCACGATGAAGCGCTGCTCCAGCTAGCCAGCACGCTGCGCAATCTCGGGCAGTACACCCAGTCCATCGAACTGTTGCAGCAGATCACTGCCGATTCACCGATCTTTACCGACGCCCAGGCCTTCCTGGTTCTGGCCTTGCACGATGCCGGGCAATCCACCGAAGCGGTCCAGCTGGCGGTCAGCGCATTAGCGCGCCATGCCTCGCTCTACGCCCGGGCGATCAAGGGCTACGCCGGAGAACTGGCCTCGCCTGCGGCCTCGGGCCAGCGGTAGCAAACGCCGGCCAGCAGCCTGCCGGAAAAGGCATGCTACTGGCCCGCGAGTTCAACCGAATCAGTCCTTTGCTGCCGGTGCGGGTGTTGGCTCGAAAATAGCGTAGAGCAGCTTCTCCGCCCACTCCAGGATCTCCCCGTCGGCCAAGTCCCGTCCGCCAATGGGCGAGGTCTTGGGCTTCGGGATGAAGATCGAATTCAGCGCCGGCTTGTTCGCAGCCCCCGGGTACAGGCGTTCCAAGCGCACCTGGCGCGAAGCTGGCAGGTCTTCAATTCTGGCCGGAGCCAGCTTGATGTGGTTGCCGACCTGCTGGATATCACGCAGCCCCGCAGCACGCGCGCGAATACGCAGGGCCGCCACGCGCATGAGGTTCTCCACCGGAGTTGGAAGCTTGCCATAGCGATCCACCAGCTCATCGCGGACTTCACCCAGCGCCTCGTCGGTCTCGGCCTGGGCAATGTTGCGATAGGCTTCCAAACGCAGTCGTTCACCAGGTACATAGTCGTGTGGCAGGTGGGCATTGACCGGCAGGTCAATCTTCATCTCGGCGGCTTCTTCCTCGCCTTCGCCCTTGTAATCGGCCACGGCCTCGCCTACCAGGCGCAGGTACAAGTCGAAGCCCACACCGGCGATATGCCCGGACTGCTCGCCACCCAGCAGATTACCGGCTCCACGCAGTTCCAGGTCCTTCATGGCCAGCTGGTAGCCGGAGCCAAGCTCGTTGTGCGCGGCAACGGCTTTCAGGCGCTCCAGGGCGACCTCCCCCAGCGGTTTCTCTACATCCCACAGGAAGTAGGCGTAGGCACGCTCACGGCCGCGCCCTACGCGCCCGCGCAGCTGGTGCAGCTGGGACAGGCCGTAGTTGTTCGCGCGGTCCACAATCAGCGTGTTCGCATTGGAAATATCCAGGCCGGTTTCGATGATGGTGGTGGAGACCAGCACGTCGAATTTCTTCTCCCAGAAGTCCTGGATGATCCGCTCCAGCCGGGATTCGCTCATCTTGCCGTGCGCTACCTCCACGCGCGCTTCGGGGGCCAGTTCGCGCAATTCGGCAGCTACCCGCTCAATGGAGCTGACCCGGTTGTGCACGAAGAACACCTGGCCATCGCGCATCAGCTCACGCTTGATGGCCGCGGAAATCTGCTTGTCGCTGCGTGGACCCACGTAGGTCAGCACCGGATGGCGTTCTTCGGGCGGGGTCGCCAAGGTGGAGGTTTCGCGGATGCCGGTCAGCGACATCTCCAAGGTACGCGGGATCGGGGTGGCGCTCATCGCCAGCACATCCACGTTGGTGCGCATCTTCTTGAGCTCTTCCTTGTGCTCCACTCCGAAGCGCTGTTCCTCGTCAATGATGACCAGGCCCAGATTCTTGAACTCCACGTTCTTGGAGAGCAGGCGGTGGGTGCCGATGACAATGTCCACGCTGCCGTCCTTGAGGCCGGCCAGGATTTCCTTCGATTCCTTGGCGCTCTGGAAACGCGAGAGGGTCTTCACGCGGACTGGGAAGCCCGAATAGCGTTCGGTGAAGGTCTGGTGGTGCTGGGAAGCCAGCAGGGTGGTAGGAACCAGCACGGCAACCTGCTTGGAGTCCTGGACGGCCTTGAAGGCGGCGCGAACCGCGATTTCGGTTTTGCCAAAGCCCACGTCACCGGAAATCAACCGGTCCATCGGGATTTCCTTCTCCATATCGGATTTCACCTCGTTGATGGCGGTGAGCTGATCCGGAGTCTCGATGAACGCGAAGGCTTCCTCCAGCTCGTTCTGCCACGGGGTGTCTGATGCGAAGGCGTGGCCACGGCTGGCCATGCGAGCCGAGTAGAGCTTAATCAGGTCGCCAGCAATTTCCTTGACGGCCTTGCGCGCCTTGGACTTGGTGCTGGCCCAGTCCGAACCGCCCATTTTGGACAAGGTCGGAGCTTCGCCGCCGACATACCGGGTGACCATATGCAGCTGGTCCATCGGGACGAACAGACGGTCCCCCGGGGCTCCGCGCTTGGAAGAGGCGTACTCCGCCACCAGGTACTCGCGCTTGGCGTCCTTGCCCGAGCCATTGACCTTGCGGGCCATCAGCTCGACGAACTTGCCGATGCCGTGCTGTTCGTGGACGATGTAGTCCCCGGCTTGCAGGCTCAGCGGATCAACGGCATTGCGCTTGCGCTTGACCGTCAGCTTGCGGCCCTTGCGGTTCGGGTACGCGCTGGAGCGGCCCAGCAAATCTGCTTCGGTGAGCAGGCCCAGCTTCAGTTCCTCGAAGACAAACCCGCGGCCGGCGGTGGCCTGGGTGATCTCGATCAGTCCAGCGGTGGGTTCCGCGGACAGGTCATCCACCCTGTGTGCCGGGATCTTGAACTCGGCGAAAAGCTCCGAAAGGCGGGCTGCCGGGCCGGGCCCCTCGGTAGCCACGACGAAACGCCATTGGTCCTTGACTCGTCCTGCGATGAATTCCATCATCGCCTCGATGTCGCCCTGGTAGCCGTGCGGTTCACGGGCCGGGACACGGATGGTGGCCGCGCCCAAATCCAGCTCGTCATCGGCACCCAGGGAGGTAATAGCCCACCAGGAAACCTTGGCGGCCTGTGCGTGTTCTACGGTTTCTGCCAGCGAGGCAAAATCACCGGTAGCCAGCTTTCGCTCGGAATCCGCGGTGGTCAGATCCAACGGAGCGCTGGCTCCATCCGAAGCCGAAGCCCACGCGGCAGCCAGGAATTCGGCATTGGTGGCGTTCAGGTCATGCGCGCGGGCGCGCACGCGCTCTGGCTCCATCACCAGCGCAATGGACGATTCCGGCAACAAGGACAGCAGCGGAACCATCTTGTCCACCAGCAGCGGAGCCAAGGATTCCATGCCTTCAACAGCGATGCCGCCGGCAATCTTGGTGAGCATTTCCTGGGCCGCCGGGAAATGGTTCTTCAGATTCGCTGCCCGGCTCATCACCTGCGGGGTGATGAGCATTTCACGGCAGGGCGTGGCAATGATCCGGGTGGGACCGGGATCATCAGTGGACCGCTGATCTGCGATGGCGAAGAATCGCATCGAGTCGATCTGGTCCCCGAAGAAATCAATGCGGACCGGATGGTCCAATGTCGGCGGGAAAACATCGATGATGCCACCACGCACCGCAAACTCGCCGCGGTGCGTCACCATGTCCACTCGGGCATAAGCCGCAGCAGCCAGGTCCTTGATGACTTTATCGAAGCCCGGCTCGGCATCCAGTTCCAGGATGACCGGGCGCAATTCGCCAAGGCCGGCGACCAACGGCTGCAGCACGGCACGAATTGGAGCAATGATGATGTTTAGGCTCTCATCCCGGTCGTGCAGGCGGCGCAGCACTTCCAGGCGGCGTCCCACGGTATCGCTTCGTGGCGACAAGCGTTCATGGGGCAAGGTTTCCCAGGAAGGGAACTCGGCGATCTGGCCTGCCGGGAGGTAGGCACCCAGTGAGCTGGAGATTTCTTCTGCTTCACGGCCGGTCGCGGTGACGATGAGCGTCACCCCCGAATGCTTGCTGTCACGCAGCGCCTGGCTGATATGCGCCGAGAGGATCGGCCGCATGCCCTGCGGGGCCGCGATTTCCAGCTCTTCGCTGCGCGTCGGGTAGTCATGAGCTGCGCTTTGCCCAATGCGCCTGAAGGAAGGTTCCTCGCGCAGGAAATCATGAAGTCCGCTTAGGCTCATGGGGGTTCGGGTCCTCTCATGCAGACGCTTGGCCGGGTGCATTCATACTGTATTACGTCGAAACGACACCACGAACGCCGACCGTAAATGTTTTTCCACGGCCGGAAACGTCAATATGCTGTTTTGGGTGCAGTCCTAGCCTACCCAATGCGGCTTTGCAGATAGTGTTAATACTGTCCGTTGCCGGGCCTGCGATTTCGTTGCCCGGCCACTTAGATTTCCAGATTGGGATTAGCTTTCATGGCATTGAACGCAAGCACTCAGATCGCCCACCCTGCAGACCAGGTCATCGCTACGCTTAGCGATCGTGGCTTTGCCGAGCACCTGACCAAGGTCGCCAACGGTTCCTTGACCGATTTCTCCGTGAACGGCGATACCGCAGGCGCCTTCACCGTGACCACCGTTCGTTCGGTCCCCACCGATCGCGTTCCGGATATCGCCCGCAAGTTCGTTGGCGCGACCATCGAGATCACCCAGGTAGACCAGTGGACGGCCCCAGATGCTGCCGGCAACCGCTCGGCTACGGTAAAGATCTCCGTTGCCGGTGTTCCGGTGACCGTCAGCGGCACCGAACAGCTCAAGGCCCAGGGCGAAACTTCCGAGTTCTCCATTGACGCCAAGGTTTCCTCGTCGATTCCATTCATCGGCGGCAAGTTGGCTTCGGCTGCGGAGCCTTACCTGGGCAAGGCACTGAATTTGCAGGCTGCTCAGGTCAATGCCTGGCTTTCGAAATAAGCCACTCCGAATAGTTACGTTTCACATTCAATCCCCGGACGTGCGATTTCTCGCAAAGCGTCCGGGGATTTGTGCTCTGAAGCACTGTTGGCGCTAGGGTTAAAGACAGGTGTGCCGGGAAGTCTGGTCGGCGAGAAGTATCCATTTAACGAAGTAAGCGAGTTACACGTATGACCCAAACTCCGTCTTCGGGTTCCAGCAAGAACCTGTTTTCGCGCCCCAGCTATAAAGAATCTATCCGTATCGGCGACATCCTGCGCAAGGAAACCGTCGGCGGCATGGTTCTCATCGCCGGCGCTTTGCTGGCGTTGGTTTGGGCTAACACCCCGTTGCGCGAGTCCTACTTCGCTCTGCGTGATTTCCACTTCGGACCGACCCTTTTCGGTGTGGATCTGAACCTGTCCATCGGCCACTGGGCTGCCGATGCACTGCTGGCAGTGTTCTTCTTCTTGACCGGCTTGGAGCTGAAAAAAGAATTCGTCATTGGCGACCTGCGCAATGCGAAAACGGCAGCCGTACCGGTAGCGGCCGCTTTTGGCGGCGTGCTGGTGCCGGCATTGATCTTTGTCGCTATCGCTTCCATGTCCGGTGGCGGTGAGTTGTTGCGTGGCTGGGCCATTCCAACCGCAACAGACATTGCGTTCGCCGTGGCTGTGCTCGCGGTGATTGGTTCGGCGCTTCCCGCAGCGCTGCGCATCTTCCTGCTGACTCTGGCTGTAGTCGATGACCTGATCGCTATTGTCATTATCGCCGTCGTATTCACCGATGACCTGAAGCTGTCCTACCTGGGCCTGTCGCTGATCCCCATCATTCTCTTCACGGTCCTTGCCCGTTTCCTTGGCAAGTTCTTCGCCAAGCGCGCTTGGGCCGCGTGGGCAATCCTGCTGCCGCTGGGTGTCATTACCTGGATCTTCGTCTTCGGCTCCGGCATCCACGCCACCATCGCCGGTGTGGTCTTGGGCTTCTGTGTCCCGGTCAAGCGCACCGATGGCCGTGAAGGCATCGGCCTGGCTGAACGATTCGAGCACCGTTTCCGCCCGCTGTCCTCCGGCTTCTGCATTCCCATTTTCGCCTTCTTCGCCGCTGGCGTGACCGTGTTTTCCCCTGAAAAAGGCAGCGGCGGCCTGCTCACCGATCCAGTGTTCTGGGGCATCGTTCTGGGTCTGGTGCTCGGCAAGCCGATCGGCATCATGGGCTCGACCTGGCTGCTGACCCGGTTCACCAAGGCCTCGCTGGACAAGGACGCCCGCTGGGGCGACATCCTGGGCGTCACGTTGCTGGCAGGTATCGGTTTCACCGTATCCCTGCTGGTTTCCGAACTGTCCTTCGGCTTGGAGTCGGCGCACTATGAGCATGCCAAGGTAGCAATCCTGGCTGGTTCATTCATTGCAGCGATCCTCGGTGCCCTGTGGCTGATTCCCCGTAACCGCCGATACAAGGTCCTGCACGAGCGAGAGACCCGCGATGCCGATAAGGATGGCATCCCTGATGTGTACCAGCAGGACGACGAAGGAAGGTAGCCTTCTGGAATCCTGAAGAAATAGCTCGGGCGCCGGCTTTCACATGTGGAAGCCGGCGCCCGAGCTGTTTGGTTTTGCTATTACTTGCGGGCCTCGTGCATCGCGACCTCAGCGGCCACCCAAGCGAGCA
Organism: Glutamicibacter sp. NPDC090743; assembly: GCF_044769125.1. Taxonomy (NCBI): domain Bacteria; kingdom Bacillati; phylum Actinomycetota; class Actinomycetes; order Micrococcales; family Micrococcaceae; genus Glutamicibacter; species Glutamicibacter sp. NPDC090743. The sequence goes on from NZ_JBIVXE010000003.1 coordinate 339,120, forward strand.
TTGCGCACTTGACGCGTGCGGGGAACTTGGAGACGCCGACGAAGGCAGCGGCGTCTTCCAGCACCTCTTCATCCGGCTGGAAGTTTCCCTTGGAGCGCATCATCTCGCGGAAATAGTCCCGCTTTCCAAGAAATTCTTCCTTGGTCAGTTCAGGCAGCATCTCGGCCAGCACCGAAGCAGAGGCCATGGAGATGGAGCAGCCATCGCCTTCCCAGCTCATCGAAGTGAAATGCTCCTGGTCATCGAGCTCTACGCGGACACGGATCTGGTCGCCGCAGATCGGGTTGTGCTGGTGGGACTCGCCGTGCAGCAATCCTTCGGTGGTCTCGACCAGCGGCGAACCGATGCGGCGCTTCGAGTGGTCCAAGATGACCTGTTGGTATAGCTGATCCAATTCGTTCATTTAAACTCCAAAGTATTCGCGCACGGAGCTCAAGGCCTCAAGCAGGGCCTTGATGTCTTCTTCCGTGTTGTACAGATAGGTGCTGGCGCGGGTCGTGGAATTCACGCCCAGGGCGCGGTGCAGCGGCTGCGCACAGTGGTGGCCCACGCGTACCGCAATGCCGCGCGAGTCGAGGTACTGGCCGACATCATGCGGGTGCACCCCGATCACTTCAAACGGGACAGTACCGATACGCTGCGCGTCGGCCGGACCGAAAACGCGCACGCCTTCGATTTTCGAGATGCCCTCATAGAGCATCGCTCCGAGGTGCTCTTCCCAGGCCGCGATACGGCCCATGCCGATTTCATCCAGGTAGCTGACTGCGGTAGCCAGGCCGTGGGTCTGGGCGATGCGCTGGGTACCGGCCTCGAAACGCTGCGGCGATGGCATGTACTCTGCGTGCTCCATGTCCACCACGGTGATCATCGATCCACCCGTGAGGAACGGTGGCATTGCGTTGAGCAGTTCTTCACGCCCGTAGAGTGCGCCGATTCCGGTTGGGCCGAGCATCTTGTGGCCGGAGAAGGCCATGAAGTCAACGTCCAGGGCTTTCACGTCGACCGGCAGGTGAGGCACGGACTGGCATCCGTCCAGCACGGTCAGGGCGCCGACCTCGCGGGCAGCGTCAACGAACTTCTGGGTATCGGTGATGGTGCCCAGCACATTCGAAACGTGGGTGAAGGCAACGAGCTTGGTTTTCTCGGTAACCAGCTCATCAAGCAATTCGTAGCGCAGTGCACCGTCTTCGGTGACTGGCACGTAACGCAGCGTAGCACCGGTGCGGAAAGCCAGTTCCTGCCACGGGATCAGGTTCGCGTGGTGTTCAAGTTCGGTGGTGAGGATTTCATCGCCCGGGCCCAAGCGGAATCGGGCCGCGGCCTCTCCCCCGCGCCCCAAGGAGGCATTGGACATCGAGTAGCTGATCAGGTTCAGCGCTTCGGTGGCATTAGCAGTCCACACCAGTTCGTTGGTGCGTGCACCGATGAACTTGGCGACCTTCTCGCGGGCTTCCTCATAGATCTCGGTCGCTTCAACTGCCAAGGAATGCGCACCGCGGTGTACTGCTGCGTTGGCGTTCTCGTAGTAGTGCTGCTCGGCTTCATAGACGCAACGCGGCTTCTGGCTGGTGGCGCCGGAGTCCAGGTACACAACGTCAACGCCGTTGACTTGGTGCTCCAGAATTTCAAAGTCGGCCTTGATGCGCTCAACTTCTCCAGCTGTCAACGCCTCAAGGGCTTCTGGCTGACCGGTCATCGTGTGCACGTGGTCCTCCGAATAATTGTCATGGATGCCCGGCAGGCCGTGGCAAAGAATCGTCACAGGCCTATTAGGCAAGGGGTACATTGGGTAATTATTCCACTCCGGGCCTCGAAGCACATCTAAGTTAGGCCTTAGTAAGGAACGCCTCGGTCCATAGCTTTCTTAATTTAATGAAGTCGAGGACCGCTGCGGACCGTTCAAGTCCCCAGCGGTCCCCACTTGGCTTCACCGCGCCCCATAGGGATCAGCGGTCAGCTGATATGGAATTTTGCCTGGGCAGCTTCCAATCCCGAGTTCATCAGCAATTCCACTGCGTCAGCGCAATTGTCGATCAGAAACGGAAGATCGGCCTTTTCGGTCTTGGAGAAGTCCTGCAAAACCCATTTGGCAGTATCCATGCGGCCCGGAGGGCGCCCAACGCCTGCGCGCACGCGCAGGTAGTCCTTGGAGCCCATGGCCTTTGAGATATCCCGCAGGCCGTTATGCCCGCCTTCACCGCCACCGCGCTTGAGCTTGATGGTATCGAAGGGAATGTCGATCTCGTCGTGCACGACAATCAGCCGGGCGGCATCGATGCCGAAGAACTTCGCCGCGTTAGCTACCGGCCCGCCCGAAAGATTCATGAAAACCATGGGCTTGGCCAGCACGATGCGTGGACCGCCAACCCCCATGCGTCCTTCGACAACCTGGGAACGCGAGGAGTGGGTCTTGAATTTCGAGCCGACTCGATGAGCCAGCTCATCGAGCACCATCTGCCCGATATTGTGTCTATTGCCAGCGTAGCCGGACCCGGGGTTCCCGAGTCCGGCTACGAGCCAAGTTCCATCACTCATGACGCTCAGCTAAAACCTAGTTCGCTGTAATTAGGCAGCGATGATCAGGTCCATGTGATCAACGGTGCGGTTCAGCGCGTGGATCTGGATGTCCTTGATGGTGGTCTTCACGGTCTTGCCTTCGATGTTCAGAACCAGCTCAACACCGCGGTCGCGAACGGCCAGGGTGGTTTCGCGGCCTGGAAGCAGTACGTGCTGTGGCTCGGAGCCTGCACCGTAGACAACTGCTGGGATCTGGCCATCGCGGCGAGCCTGGCGGGCAGCGCCCTTGCCGAAATCGCTACGTACAACGGCGTCAAGGTTGACAGATGCCATGATAATTCTCCTTAGGAAATGAATGCTTCGTTAAGGCCCTTGCGTGGACTCGGGAAGCATCCAACATCTAGGAGATGAAAGAGCTTTTCCGGCCTTGTCGATAACGGTCCCACCATTGCTGGTGTTTCCCTCGCCTGGGCACAGTCAACAATTCTACCAGCTGCCATCGCCAACGGGAAAACCTGTAGCGAACGCCACTATTCCTGGATTCCGCTCAACGGCTTTGGAAAATAAAAGTATCGTCCAGCGTAAAGCCGTGGGCGTCATCGCAGCGATAACCGCGCAGCCACGGCACTCCATCCACCATCCGCAGATAGAATCCGCGCGGGAATTCCTGATTGCCGGGTGCCGCGGAAGCGACGGTCAACGAATCAGCCGGCTTCTTCCCATCACTGAGCACTGAATGGCTGGAAGACGCTTGGTCCAGAAAATCCAGTCGCAGATACGGGCCGGTCATGGCGGGGCATAGCTGCATTCCCCTGCTGACGGCGCGCTCGAATATCCGGGGCAATGTTGCTCCGGCGTCCAAGCCCAGCTGTTGCAGATTGCGGCTTATCAGGGGGAGGTTGTTCGCCGGCACAACCTCATTGAAAATCCGGTGGGCTAACAGCATTTTGGCGTAGTCGTTAAGCTGAACCCCTGCTAGGACCATGCGTTGCAGTAGCTCACCGCGTTCCAGCCCTCCCACAGCGATCTGGCGTATTCCAAATTCCATGCTGCCTCTCCTGGTGCTTGAACCACCATAAATAATAGTTTTCCGTGTCCGCATAAGGCACCTTCACCGGCATTTTCTCGGGCGGAGTATATGGCAATCTGAAATCTTTGAAAACTCGGAGTTTCAAAAATTAGCCGAGTCAAGATCACATATGTCCCGTATGACGAACGGCTTACGAGATGCTTTCACGCGAACTGAAAACGAGGCATCTACTTTTTGGGAGCGGCCATTTTTTCTCTTAGCCATTTGTCGACAGGTAACCCAGCGTTGCTACTGACGGCGATAAGAATTCCAAGCGTTGTCGGTTCAATTCCGACTTGTAATCCGATCAACAGCAGTGCTGCGGCGAAGGCACACACTAGTCCGGACAGTTCAAAGGCTTCAGTCCTAGACATTGGTTCAGTCTCGCAGATTAGTTAATAGCAGATCAACGTCGCTTTGGGAGACGTGCCCTAGTCGCCCGCCATCGCTCGCAGAGCAGCTAAGTGCCCGTCGAAGGCCCTCCGCCCTTGGGCTGTGAGCTTGACCGTCGTCGTCTGGCGAGCATCCTTGCGTAGCGGGGAAGCCTGCTTGCTAGTGACGAGATAACCGATTTCGACAAGATTTTTTACGGTCTTAGATAGGTTTGCTTCGCTGAGCTCGAGTGTTGTGGCAATGGTAGTGAAGTCCGCCTCGGCCAGCGGACGCAGCATTGCACAGAGGCGCAGCCGGGTTGGTGCGTGGATCGCCTCATTGAAGCAAGGCTCAGCCCGCACGATACACCTCAGCAGCATAAGCGCGGTCATACTGCACGACGATGAGCGCTGTAGCTGCACCTGTCGTAACTGCTAGGGCGAGAACCCAGCCGATCTGACCGAGCAGTGTGAGCACTAGGCTGATCATTAGCGCAAAGAAGAAAATCATCATTAGTGCAATCAATATCCAGAGCCCACGCGGACCGGCTGGGCGGGTGATACCTAGGCCGCTGCGTTTGCGGAAAAGCACCTCAACACCGACGAAGATCCCGATACTTAGCACCAGAGGCAACCATACCCATTCCAGCCCGAGAGCAGGGACCATGATGATAAGCGCAGCGCCCAGGCCCTGCGCTGGTGCGGTCCACCACGTTTCCGCCGTGACTTTTTCGCCGATCCGGGCACGGTCTGCACTGATCGCCCGAAGCGACTGGCGCACTGATTCCGAACTCTGAGCGTTCTCCGACTGACTTTCCATGCAGTAAAGTCAATCACTTTCCTTATGGTTGAGCAACCCTGAATTGTCATGGCGATCATCTGAGTGGCATTCGTTCCGCAAAAGGTTCCTCTTACGGGCACTGTCAATGATCGCTTAACCGCCTCTGGCCGGCACCCGAAGGTGCCGGCCAGAGGCTTTGCGAAACGAGGGCTGCTAGGCGCGGCCGTCAAACAGGTTCGTGACCGAACCGTCGTGGAATACTTCCGAGATCGCGCGGGCGATCGTCGGGGCAATCGAGAGCACGGTCAGGTTCTCGAAACGCTTCTCTTCAGGGATTGGCAGGGTGTTGGTGACAACAACCTCGCGGGCACCGCAATCAGCCAAACGCTGGGCAGCCGGATCCGAGAAGACCGCGTGGGTAGCCGCGATGATGACGTCCTTGGCGCCAGCTTCCTTCAGCACACGCACAGCGCCTGCGATGGTTCCGCCGGTGTCGATCATGTCGTCGATCAGGACCGCGATGCGGCCCTCCACCTGGCCAACCACGGTCTTGGACTCGGCCTGGTTAGGCACGGTCAGATCGCGGGACTTGTGGACGAAGGCCAGCGGGGTGCCGCCCAATCGATCTGCCCACTGCTCGGCAACGCGCACGCGGCCGGTGTCAGGGGAAACCACGGTGACTTCATTTACATCGACCTTGGACTTGATGTAGTCAGCCAGCAGCGGGAAGCCGAACAGGTGGTCCACCGGACCGTCGAAGAAGCCCTGGATCTGCGCGGTGTGCAGATCGCAGGAAATCACGCGGTCAGCACCGGCGGTCTTGAACAGGTCGGCAACCAGGCGGGCCGAGATCGGCTCGCGGCCGCGGCCCTTCTTGTCCTGGCGTGCGTAAGGGTAGAACGGTGCCACGACAGTGATGCGGCGGGCCGAAGCACGCTTCATCGAGTCAATCATGATCAGCTGTTCCATCAGCCAGTTGTTCGTTGGTGCTGGGTAGGACTGCAGCAGGAAAACGTCCTTGCCGCGAACCGACTCATCCGAACGCACGTAGATCTCGCCGTTGGCGAAGTCGTAGGCGTTCAAAGGCAGCAGTTCGGTGTCGAGTTCCTTGGCTACTTCTGCAGCCAGCTCAGGGTGCGCACGACCGGTGGCCAGCACCAGCTTCTTGTCGACGTTATGGCTGATTTCACTCATGGGGTTTGCTTTCTCGCTCGCTTCGCTATCACGTATGAGGTTGTTGTCGAGGAAATGAAGTCTGTAGCTGAATTACTCGGAAGCCGAAGAGTTCAGCGAGGACTTGAACGCTGCGTCAGCCGAGGAGGTGCCTGGGCGCTTTTCCAGCGTCCACCCCTCGGAGTTGCGCTGCGGTGCCACAGACAGTGCCAAGGCACCGGCCGGGACGTTCTTGCGGACGATGGCTCCGGCTCCGGTGTAGGCGCCGTCCCCGATTTCAACCGGGGCAACGAATACGGTGTTGGAGCTGGTGCGCACATGCGAACCGATCTTGGTGCGGTGCTTCTTTTCGCCATCGTAGTTTGCGGTGATGTTGCCGCAGCCGATATTGGTGAATTCACCGATTTCAGCATCTCCGGCGTAGCCGAGGTGCGAGAGCTTGGAGCCACGGCCAATCGTGACGTTCTTGGTTTCGTAGAAGGCGCCGATCTTGCCATCCGCACCGAGGTCGGTGCCGGGACGCAGGTAGGCGAACGGGCCAACCGAGGCGCCATCAGCGATGCGCGAGTCGGTGGCGTCGGTGCGCTTCACGGTAGCGCGCTGGCCAACAATCACGTTGGTCAGGGTGCTGTCCGGGCCAACAGTGGCATTGGCGCCGATGATGGTCTCGCCGTGCAGCTGGGTGCCTGGCTTGAGGGTGGCGTCCTGGCCGATCATGACGTCAGCGTCGATCCACGTGGTCGCCGGATCAACGATGGTCACGCCCTGGCGCATCCAGAATTCGGTCTTGCGCTCGTTGTAGATGCGGGCCAGATTGGAAACCTGGACGCGGTCGTTGGCGCCCTCGATCTGCCAGCGGTCAGCGATCTGCGAGGAGGCGACGCGGCCACCGCGTGCGCGGGCGATGGCGAGCACATCGGTCAGGTACATTTCGCCCTGCGCATTTTCGGTGGTGACCTCGGTCAGCGCCGAACGCAGGATCTGGGCATCGAAAGCGTAGATGCCGGAGTTGATTTCCTTGATCAGCAGTTCTTCTGCCGAAGCGTCCTTCTGCTCGCGGATTCCTGCAACCTCGCCCTGTTCATCGCGCAGGATGCGGCCGTAGCCGTTAGGGTCATCCAATTCGGTGGTCAGCACGGTCACGGAGTTGCGGTTCGACTCGTGCGTAGCAACCAGTTCCTGGAGCACCTCGCTGGTGAGCAACGGCACATCGCCATAGGTCACCACAACGGTGCCTTCAAGCGATGGGTCCACAGCTTCCAAGCCCAACTGCACGGCGCGGCCGGTACCCGGGATTTCATCCTGGTCGGCAATGGTGATGGAAGGGAACTGTCCCAGAATGTGCTCTGCGACCAGATCGCGCTGGTGGCGGACCACCGCTACCAGGTTCTGCGGCTCCAACGCGGAAGCCGCGTAGAGTGCGTGGCCAATCATGGACCGACCTGCGATTTCATGCATGATCTTCGGCTTCGCCGATTTCATGCGAGTGCCAGCGCCGGCGGCTAGGACGATGACAGCTACTGGTGCGTTGACCTGATCACTCAAGTGCATTCTCCTGCAAATTGGATTCAAGGTTTTGGGCAGAGAAGTAAAACCTCAAAGCAAGTCTATCGCGAGCTTCGGGGTGCGCTGAAACTGGTTAAAAAATAAAAGCGCCACTTGCGTGACGCTTCATCATTGGTTCCGCCCCTAGGATTCGAACCTAGAATGCACAGCTCCAAAGGCTGGCGTGTTGCCATTACACCAGGGCGGAAAATGGCTTGCTCAGGTCATGCCCGACAAGCACGCTAATTATTCTGCCATGATCAGCCCAATGTGCGAAATCGCAAAACACCGTAGCAAAACTCACTTTTATTCTCTGCTTTAAACTGCCCAAGCCCCCTGGCACGGCACACGCTCAGATGGTCCCGCCAGGGCCTCGATTTGCTCCCGGAACGTAAAATGGAAATTGTGGCTCATTTACTCGGGGGCGAAGCCCTACATCTGGAATATCCCACCCATGTCGTTTTCGACTCGGTAACCATCGGCATTTCCGATGGCGACCGCATCGGCCTGGTGGGTCGCAACGGCGAAGGCAAGTCCTCGCTTCTCGGCATGCTCTCCGACAGGATCGAGCCCAACTCCGGGCGTGTTACCAAGCGCAACGGCCTGCGCGTGGGCGTGCTGGACCAGTCGGACACCCTGGATCCCGAAGCGACCGTGCACTTCTGCGTGGTGGGCGAGATGGACGACCACGAGTGGGCCGGCGAAGCGCGCATTCGCGACATCATCTCCGGGCTGGTTGCAGACCTGGACTGGGAAGCGAAGGTCAGCACCCTCTCCGGCGGCCAGCGCCGCCGCGTGGCTCTGGCCGCGCTGCTGGTGCAGGACTGGGACGTCGTCATCCTGGACGAACCGACCAACCACCTGGATGTCGAAGGCATCTCCTGGCTCGCCGAGCACATCAATAACCGCTGGTCCAAGAACGCCGGCGGCCTGATGGTCGTCACCCACGACCGCTGGTTCCTCGACGCGGTCTGCACCACCACCTGGGAAGTGCACGACCGCCTGGTCGAGCCCTTCGAGGGCGGTTACGCCGCCTACGTGCTGCAGCGCGTGGAACGCGACCGCATCGCCGCGGTCACCGAAAACAAGCGCCAGAACATGATGAAGAAGGAACTGGCCTGGCTGCGCCGCGGCGCCCCGGCCCGTACCTCCAAGCCGAAGTTCCGCATTGAGGCAGCCAACCAGCTGATCGCCGATGTCCCGCCGGCACGCAACCCGCTGGAGTTGCAGAAGATGGCCACCAGCCGGCTGGGCAAGGACGTCATCGACCTGCTGGACACGGAGGTCTCCTTCGGCGCCAAGCAAGTACTCAAGCCCTTCACCTGGCGCATCGGCCCGGGCGAACGCACCGGCCTGCTCGGTGCCAACGGTGCCGGCAAATCCACCTTGCTGGGCCTGATCGCCGGGACCGTGGAGCCAACTGGCGGCAAGATCAAGCGCGGCCAGACCGTGAAGCTGGCCGTGCTGGACCAGCAGTTCCGCGAACTGGAGCAGATCGGCCAGGACAAGGTCCGCGAAATCCTCGCCCGCTACCGCACCACGTTCAACGTGGATGGCAAGGACCTGACCCCGGCCCAGCTGCTGGAGCGCTTGGGCTTCTCCTCGGCACACCTGTCGACCAAGGTTGCTGAACTCTCCGGCGGCCAGCGCCGCCGCTTGCAGTTGCTGATGATCCTGATGGATGAGCCCAACGTGATGATCCTCGATGAGCCCACCAATGATGTCGATACCGACATGCTGGCGGCCCTGGAAGACCTGCTGGATTCCTGGCCCGGCACCTTGATCGTGGTCTCCCACGACCGCTACCTGCTCGAACGCGTCACCGACCAGCAGTACGCGATCCTGAACGGCAACTTCCGCCACGTGCCCGGCGGCGTGGACGAGTACCTGTTGCTGCGAGCTGCCGAAGGTTCCACTGGCGGGTCCAATCCTTCGCAGGCTTCTTCCGAAACTGCCGCCAAGCCTGCTGGCCCTTCGGGCGCAGAGCTGCGTGCCGCGCAGAAGGAACTGAATGCCAATGAACGCAAGGTCGGCCAGCTAGAGGAAAAGATCGCCAAGGTCCACGCCAAGATGGCCGATCATGACCAGAGCGACTATGAAGGGCTGGGCAAATTCACCGCTGAGATCAACGAGTACCAATCGCAGATCGACGAGTTGGAAGAGCGCTGGCTGGAACTGTCCGAGCTGCTCGGATAGCGCTTCTGCCTTGACGCCGGCGAAGGGCTCGGAAACTTTCGGTTTCCGAGCCCTTCGCTGATCCACGAGTTTTTGCCCCATCCGCCAAAGATCGTGGCAGACTGGCGAACATGGGAATTGTGATCATGGAGGGCCGGTTGTTGTGCGCGGACGCGGCTGAGGCTGAATTGGTGGAGAAATTGCTGCCGGAGCATATACGCCTCACCAAGGCGGAAAACGGCTGCATTTCTTTCTCTGTCACGCAAACCGGCGATCCCTGGGTCTGGCTGGTGCACGAGGAATTCGAAGACAGTGCCGCTTTCCAGGCCCACCAGCAGCGGGCCGCGAAGAGCGAATGGGGCCAGGCTACCTCCGGATTGCAACGAATCTACAAGATCAAGGGCTTATAGCCAGGTACATTTTGAAGCCCACATGCGACGCGGTAAATCCTAGCCCCTCGTAAAAGCGGTGCGCGTCCTGGCGTTGCGCGTCGCTTGTCAGCTGGACCAGCGGAATTCTCTTGCTTTCGGCTTCGGAAATGGCCCAGCGGATCATTTCCGTTCCCAGGCCCCCGCCGCGCAACGCGCTGGCCACGCGCACTGCCTCGATCTGCATCCGCTTCGCTCCCCTGCGCGCAAGACCAGGCAACATGGTCAGCTGCATCGTACCGGCAATGGCTCCGTCATTGCCCTCCACCACGATCAGCGTATGCGCTGGGTCTGCGTGAATCTCGTTGAAAACCTCCAGATACTGTTCCCCGGCGTCCCCAGCGTCCGCATGCTCTGCAGGACGGATCTCATCATCTGCCATCAAGGCAATGATCTGGGCAAGATCCGTAGCCCGTGCTTCGCGCAGCAGGTAGTTCTGGCCGCGTGCCGACAAGCTGCAGGCGCCCATGGGCTCCTCGCGCACCTCAGGCACGGGCCCTGGGCGCACGCGCCGCACCCACCGAGAAGGCCATGACGATGATTCCGGCCGCTTGCAGTGCCCAGCCAAGAATTCCGGCCTGCATCAGCGTGATCATCAAGACGCCAGAAATAATGAGCACAAGTGCTAGTGCGCACACATAGATTCCACGTTTATCAAGTCCCATGGCCACAGCCTATGCCCCAGTGTGCCAGCGCTCAAGGCTTTCCGGTGATTCTATCGGCCAGCACGGCCAGCGGCGAGGAGCTCCCCCGCCCCTTCAGTTCGCTTCGATCTGCGGCACCATAGGCTGCATAGAGCCCCTTGGTTGCCAGCCAGCGCAGTGGTTCCGGCTCCCATTTGCGCACCTGGTGATTGACCCACGGCAGATTGGCCAATTCAGTGCTTTCCCCGAGGATCAAGTCGCGCAAGGTTCGTCCGGCCAGGTTCGCTGCGCCGACCCCGGTGCCGACATAGCCGCCGGCCCAGCCCAGTCCGGTCGCCGGGTCCAGCCCGACGGTAGCGGCCCAGTCCCGCGGCACGCCCAGTACCCCGGACCAGGCATGATCGATTCTCGAATTCCGGGTCTGCGGGAACATGCGGTGCAGAATTTCCTGCAGTCCCTCCACAGTGCTTTGCGGCGTCTGGCCATCGGCATCCGTGCGCGAACCATATTTATACGGCACTCCCCGGCCTCCAATGGCAATGCGGTTATCCGCGGTGCGCTGGGCATACATGTAGACGTGGGCGTAGTCCCCCAGCACCTCGCCGTTGTTCCATGCCAGTTCGTCCCAGATGGATGGAGCTAGCGGTTCGGTGGCAATCAAGGACGAATTCATCGGGAGCCACAAGCGCTTGTGTCCTGCTAGCCCGGCAGTAAACCCTTCGGTGGCACGGATGATGTACTCGGCGTCCAATGACCCACCGTCGAATTCGATGCGGCGTGCGCGCAGTGTGGTGGCGCGGGTGTTTTCATAGATCCGTACGCCGAGCCGCTCCACGGCTTCGGCGAGTCCGCGTACCAATTTTGCAGGATGGATTCTGGCCGCGTGCGGATGCCACAGCCCGGCCCGGGCATTGGCGACGTTGATCTTGCCTTGCGCTGCCTCGGCTTCCAGCAATTCGGTCTGCGTGTGTTCCCATTGCGCGTCGGCCATGGCATCGGCGCGCAAGCGCTTTTCCTGGGCAGGGGTGTAGGCAACTTCGAGTTCGCCGCCCTGCAGGATATCTGCATCGATCCCCTCGGCAGCGCACACCTCGATGACCTCGGCGACGGTCCGGTTCATGGCCAGCTGGAAGTCATTGACTGCTTGCCTGCCATGGGATTTCAGGTAGCGTTCGCGGCCAGCGGTGATGGTGTTGGTCAGCCATCCCCCGTTGCGCCCCGAGGCGCCGTAGCCCACGTGCCGGGCTTCGAGGATCGTGATGCGAAGATCCGTGTTGGTCTTGGCCAGGTAATAGGCGGTCCACAGTCCGGTGAACCCGGCACCGATGATGGCGACATCTGCGGTGCCCTGACCGCGTAATTGCTGGCGTGGCTCTGGCAGGCCGATGTCTTCCCACCAGTGCGAAACGTGTCCATTGAGCATGTTGTATTCCGCCCCAGATCCAAAATGAATGGCTCTCAATAATTGCTTTGGGATTCAGCCTAGGGCCGGGCCCAGGGAGCAACAAGAGGGGTGGCGGAAAATGATGCAAGAAATCCCTGCCCGGCCCAAGGCCAGACAGGGACTTCCGGAAAAATTATTCGGAAACGGTAATGTGCGCTCCGGCCGCTGGAGCGGTCACCGGGATGGTAGCGACGCCCACCTCATCGCCCAGCTGGGCCATGACCTCTTCAGCATGCTCGGCATCTTCGACCAGCAGAGCCAAGGTCGGCCCCGAACCGGAAACCATGGCTCGCAGGGCACCGGCGCCTTCTGCCATATCGCGCATGGTGCCTAGTTCCGGGGCAAGGGCCAAGGAAGCCTGGGTCAGGTCATTGGCCAGTACCTGGGCCAACGCTGGCGCGTCCGAAGCCATCAGCGCTTCGATGACCGCTGGATCGATTTCCTGCGGGACTTCGATCTCCGTGCCGGAACGCAAGCGATCGAGCATGCCATAGACTCGCGGGGTCGACAAGCCAAAGCTGGCCGGGATCAGCACCCAATGGGTCTTGGCACGAGTCAGCAACGGGGCAAGCTTGTCGCCGATGCCCAGGCCGATGGCGGCCCCGCCCATCAAGGCGAAAGGCACGTCAGCACCGAGGCGTGCGCCCAAGCGGCCGAGTTCTTCCCGGTCCAGCCCGGTTCCCCACAATTCGTTGCAGGCTACCAGCGTGGCCGCCGCGTCTGCAGAGCCTCCACCCATTCCGCCGGCGATCGGGACGCGCTTGGCGATGTGCAGGTTCGCTCCGAGGCTGCAGCCCGTGTGCTCGCGAAGCAGCTGGGCTGCCTGGTGCACCAGATTGCCTGCACCCAGCGGAAAGCTTTCCGGTTCGGAGACCACAGGGGAATTCGGTTCCAGGCTCAGCTGCAATTCCCCGTCGGTGCGCAGCGTCGCTTCAATCTGCTCGGCCAGGGAGACCGCGACGTAGAGGCTCGCCACTTCGTGGTATCCGTCTTCGCGAGGAGGACCGACCTTGAAGTAGCAGTTGATTTTGCCCGGTGCGGTCGCGATGACACGCTGCTTAGACATGCTCATGCCTCGCTAGCTGGAGCTTCAGCGGGAATATCCTGTGCGGCACGGGCAATGTCGATGTACTGGTCAATATCCAGCTTCTCGCCGCGTTCCTTCGGATCAATGCCCGCTGCTACCAGGATCTGTTCGGCACGAGCACCGGAGCCTGCCCAGCCGGAGAGGGCAGCACGCAGCGTCTTGCGGCGCTGGGCGAAGGCTGCATCGATGATGGCGAAGACTTCCTTGCGATCCGGGGCATCGCTGCGGTCCTTGTCGCGGGTGAACCCCACCAGGCCGGAGTGGATCTTCGGAGCTGGCCAGAAGACGTTCATGCCGATCACGCCAGCCTTGCGCATGGTTCCGTACCAGGCGCCCTTCACCGATGGGACGCCATAGATCTTATTGCCCGGGGTGGCGGCCATCCGGTCGGCAACTTCGTCCTGCACCATGACCAAGCCATTGCGGATGGACGGGAAGTGCTCCAGCAGGTGCAGCACCACCGGGACGGCAACGTTATAGGGAAGGTTGGCGACCAGCGAGGTTGGCTCGCCGGGAAGTTCGGTGACCTTCATGGCGTCGGAAAGGATCACGGTCAGATCGTCTTCTCGGCCAGGGCGGAACTCGGCCATGGTCTGCGGCAGTCGCTTTGCCAGGGGTGGATCGATCTCCACGGCCACGACCTTGGCGGCGGCATCCATGATGCCCAGGGTCAGGGATCCTAGGCCCGGGCCTACTTCCAGCACTGTTTCGGATGGGTCGACTTTGGCGGCGGCGACAATGCGGCGGATGGTGTTCCCATCGATCACAAAGTTCTGCCCCAGCGTCTTGGTAGGGCGGATTCCCAGCTCTTCGGCCAGACGACGGATTTCGGTGGCCCCAAGCAGCGGCAAAGATTCCTTAGACATCACAAATCCAATTCTAGTTCAGCTAGATTGATCCAAACATAACAACGCGACGCATCCACCGTGATGGTGGACGCGTCGCGTTGTTATTCGGCTTTTGCTTTTAGCGCAGGCCCAGCTTGGACGAGCACGATGGCCAGTGGCCCCAGCCACCTGATCGACGCAGCACTTCAGCTGCAGCGATCTGCTCCTGCGGAGTTGCCTGGTGCGGCAGCGGTGCGTACTTGGTGCCACCCACATTGCGCCACGACGATGCAGAGAACTGCAGTCCGCCGTAGTAGCCGTTGCCGGTGTTGATCGACCAGTTGCCACCGGATTCGCACTTGGCCAGGGCAGCCCAGGTCGAGGAGATGCTGCCCGGGGTTGGAGTGTTCTTGGAAGTTGAAGTTTCCTTCTTCTCTTCCTTGGTGCCGACACGGATTTCCTCGGCAACGGGCTTCTTGGTGACCTTGGACTTGAGGACTTCTTCCTCGCCCTTCTTGCCGTTGCGGGTTTCCTGGCGCAGGGTCAGCTCACGCTCGCCCTTCTTGCCTTCGGTCTTGACCTCGGTGTCGCCCTTATCCAACGAGCTGTCCTTGACCTTCTTGGTCTCGAAGTCGATGTCGCGCGTTTCGTCCCACGTCTTGACCGTTACGTCGATCACCTCGACAGTGGTGCCCGCGGCCAGCTTGACGCTGTCCTTGACGTCCTTGTCGGTTTCGTCCTTGATCTTGACGTTGATTTCGTCGTTGCCGTCGAACTTGATCTTCTCGTCGGCAAGCAATTGCTTGACGGTCAAAGCAGTCGTTGCGATTTTCTTCTTCTTGTCCTTGACGACCAGGGTCATTTCCTTGGGCGTGATGACTTCCAATTCATCGCTCAAGGCTGCGAGCTGCATGTCCTCATCGAGGGAAACCTCGGAATCCTTATCCAGGTCGAGCTGTTCAACCACGTCGGCAACGGTCATGCCGGTAGTGTGCACAACGCGCTCGGTGCCATCCACGGTTACTTCGATCGACTTGTTGCGCTTGATATCAACAAGCTGCTGGTCGGCAAGCTCGGAATCCAGTGCTGCGGAGATCTCGTCGCGCTCAGCCAAGGCAACGTCCTGCTGTTCCAGCAGTGCGCCAACGGTGGCAGCACGGGTGGTGATTTCCTGGCGCTGGCCGTCCACCGACATGACGACCGATTTCTGGCCAGAAATATAGAAAACAGCACCGGCAATAACCACAGCTACGGCGAGCGCCTGAGCCAGGTATTTCACCCAGGTCTTCTTGAGCAAGTGAGTCACGGTAATGAGGTCCCCATCGTTTGTAGACCCAACTGCGGGAATCCTGTCAGGATCTCCGGTTGGGCCCGGCAGTGTTCGCTGCCTGTCCTTCAGTCAAAGTTGCGCCGTGTTTCCACTTGCAGCAAGGCGTGAGGATCAGGCTGTCCTGAACACACCGTGCCGAAAATAGGCGGGGGCGGTACCGGACATCTCATCCACCGTAACCGAATTGTTATATTTGTGGCAAGTGTCCTGTAACGAGACACACAACCTCCGGGTCTAGAATTCTCCGTACACTTCTCGCGTATTCGCATCGATCCGGGTGCAGAATTCGGCCAGATCGATCCCCTTGGTTTCCGCCAAGAACCTAGTCGTGTACGGAATCATGTAGCTGGCGTTCGGGCGGCCCCGGAAGGGGTGCGGCGTCAAGAACGGTGCGTCGGTTTCCACCAGAAGCAGTTCTGGATCCGCCAGCGCCAAGGCCTCGCGAAGATCATGCGAATTCTTGAATGTCACAGTTCCGGAGAACGACATGTACCAGCCGTTGTCGTTGCAGATCCGGGCTAATGCCGCGTCCCCAGAGAAGCAATGGAAGACCACTTTCCCCGGCAATGGCGCGTCCTTGAGCACACGAACCACGTCCTCATGGGCATCCCGGTCATGGATCTGCAGGGCCTTGCCCTGCTCCACCGCAATGCGCAGATGCTCCCGGAAAGAATGCTCCTGGGCGCCCCGTCCGTCTTCACCGGTACGGAAGTAGTCCAACCCGGTTTCGCCAATTGCACGCACCCGCGGATCCGCGGAAAGTTCTTCGATCCGCGCGATCGCTCCTTCCAGCTCCCCGCGTTCAGCCAGACGCGCGGCATCGTTGGGGTGAATGGCTACCGCGGCCAGGATATTCGAGTACTCGTTAGCTACCTGGACCGCGTATTCCGATGACTCCACGTCGCAGCCGACCTGGATCAGCCCTTTCACGCCAACAGCTGCCGCCGCCGCCAGGGCATCGGCAGCCGTGACCTTCACAGTTCCGTCAAGGAAATCCAGATGCGTATGGTTATCGACCACTGGCACTGGAAGCGCTTCTGGCGCTTCCGGGTACTGCAAATTGCGCTGGCTTCCGCCCTTTTCATTGCCAGAAGCACGCGACCGCTCCCCCTGCTCTGCTGCAGCGGCTTTTTCCGTCGGGCGGTAGGCCTCGGGAACCAGGGTGGGATCAGTGTGCTTCTTCTTGGACACGGTTATCCTTTGCGCGTGAGTACTGGGATCGAATCTGTGGTTAATTGTGGCACCACTAGGGGTAGCAACGACAATCAGGTGCTCAGCTCCCGGTAGTTAGGCTCTGTTGCTGGACAAAAGATCCCCATATGATGTGATGCAAGACCCAATTGAATGTATGCCGCGGCGATCGATCTTGCCAACGATTCGTTCTTCAGGAGGAACCGCGCATGAGTGCAAACCGAACAGTGCCGTCGCTTGATTCGGCATTCCAGTCCAATTGCCAGCGCATTTTCGATGCTGTCCAGAGCGTCATCACCGGCAAGCCGGAGGCGGTGACTAGCGCATTGACGGTCCTGCTGGCACAGGGCCACCTGCTGGTGGAAGACGTTCCCGGGGTCGGTAAGACCATGCTGGCCAAGTCATTGGCGCGCAGCGTCAATGGTTCGGTGCACCGCATCCAGTTCACCCCGGACCTTTTGCCCAGTGACGTCACCGGTGTCTCGGTTTACTCCCCGCAGACTCACGAATTCACTTTCCATCCCGGACCGGTCTTCGCCAATATCGTCATCGCCGATGAAATCAATCGCGCGAATGCCAAGACCCAGTCGGCATTGCTGGAATGCATGGAAGAAAAGCAAGTCACCGTCGATTCGATCACCCATCGGCTGGAGCAGCCTTTCATGGTTGTGGCCACGCAGAACCCGGTGGAATCCGAGGGCACATTCGCCCTGCCCGAGGCGCAGCGTGACCGATTCATGGCACGGCTTTCGCTGGGTTACCCACAACGCGATGCCGAAATCACCATGCTCACCGGCCGGCACCAGTTCGACCCATTGGAAGCACTGCAAGCCGTGGTGCAGCTGGCTGATCTGGGATACATGATTGAGCAGGTTAAAGCGGTGACGGTCACCGAACGGCTAGGCGCCTACGTAGTGGATCTGGGCCGAGCCACACGCGAGCACCCGCAGGTGGCGCTGGGGGCCTCGCCTCGCGCACTGATTCAGTGGGTTCGCGCGGCCAAAGCCCATGCCGCGATTCATGGACGCGACCACGTCTTGCCAGAAGACGTTCGCAGCGTGGCCCAGATGGTGCTGAACCACCGGTTGATCCTGACCCGGCGAGCGGTTGCGGACGGCTTGGATGCCAGCGCCGTGATCCAAGAGCTTGTTGCCAGCACCCCCGTGAGCTAACGGGCAGCCATGGAGAAGATTACCCGCTACGATTCGCGCGATGCCCTCTCCTGGACGCGCACCGAAAATTCGGCGACAGTCCTGCGGCGTTGGCACCTTGACCTGTTCACCGTGCGCGGTTGGTGCACTGCCGGAGCTGGCGGCCTGCTGGTGTTCGTGGCATATCTCCTGGGCCGGCACGAAATGATGGCTTTGGGCCTGGCCCTGGTGGCGTTGGCTTTGGCGAACTGGGGTTTGGCCTTGCGCCTGCGCGGACGCACGATTATCCACCGGGAGCTGCTCTCGGCGGTTCCCAGCGTTGGCGAGGTCAGCAAGTTCCGCTTGTCGTGTGCTGAGCGTTCCGTCATCCAGGAACAATTGCCGGAGGATTTCGGGCCCGGCCCACGATTCCAGGCCCCGGGTTCCATCGAATACGAATTGTTGTTCCGCACACGCGGGATCCACCTTGTGGGACCAGCCCAGCAAATAGTCGTGGACCCCCTGGGGCTGATACAGGGAATGGTGCGCACCGGAGCGAGCCTGCAGATCCCCGTGCGTTCCCAATTGCACCGGTTGGATCGTTTCGCCCCGCTCGGCGAACGAACGCTCACTGGCGATGCGAAATTCTCCAGGAGCACCACCACCGACTACTACGATGTCGCGACGCGCGACTACCAGCAAGGCGACTCCGTCCGCCAGGTGCACTGGAAAGCCAGCGCCCGGCACGGAAAGCTCATGGTCCGCCAGGAAAACCACGTGGCAACCGCGCAAGCGCTTCTGGCCCTGGACACTTCCTTCGAGCATTGGAATCACAGCGGATCGGATCTGAGGATCTCGTTGCCGCAGGCTCACGCCGAAGCACTCACCAGCAGCCGCCGCTTTGAAAATGCGTTGTCGTTGGCCAGCAGCATCGGCCTGAGATATGCCACTAGCGGCTACCAGCTCGCCTTCCGGGACCTCACCGGGGCCTCGTTGGCGCAACGAGACCCGCAAAGCGTCTCCGAGCTCGGCGCGCTGAACAGTTTTGAAGACTTCCATGCCGCAACTTCGGACCTGGCCTTGGCCAACGGAACAGTTGAAGCCAACGGTTCCGAGATTCTGGGCAATACCCTGCGCAAGGAGCTCTTGGTGTTCCGCGAAGAACCGGTCATCATGATCCTCGGAGAGCTCACTGCGCCGCAGGCAGCTTGGCTGGCTACGCTCTCGCGCACCGTGCGCAATGTCGAGGTTTTCCTGCTGGTCAGCCACCCTGAACGCTATGGGCAGATACAACTTGAATTGGCTCGCACCAGTTGGAAAGTGCATATTCTTCCCGGCGATATGGCGATAGACGAGATGTGGGGATGATGAGCGCTGGCCGTGCTGGGGCAAGCACTCTAGCCCCGACTCCTGAAAATCCGGACCCGAGCGGTGGCTCGGCTCCCGCGATGCGGCTTCTGCTCGTGCGGGTTGTTGCTGCCTGCTGCCTGGCAGTCGCTGTATTAGCGGGTGCCGCCTCGCTGTCCGGGGTCATTGAAGGCTCCAGCTGGTTCCCGGCCTTGGTCCTCCCGGTCTTCGCCGTGCACCTGTGCGCCGGTCTGCTGCGCGCAGTCCGCCGCTTGCGCTGGAGTGCTGTTCCTGCTGCGGCAATCGTCGCCGTGGCATCCATTGCGCTCAGCGATGCCCGGGAAAGCAACATCTACGGTTTGCCTCTCGCCCAATGGGTCTGGAATGTGCTTGGTGAAGCGGGAATCCAGCTAGCTACCCAGGTGCCGCCGGTAGCCAATTCCCGCTCTGTGGCTTTCAGCGTATTGTGCTTCACTTTGGCAATCAGCCTGATCGTGGAAATGCTGGCCAGCTCGCGGCGCATGGCCATGCTGATCATCATTCCCTTGTCTCTGGCACCGATCATCGCGTCGCTGTTCAAGCAGGAAGGCGCCGGAATTGGCTATCTCGCGCTGCTGTTGTCGGCAGTGCTCGGCTATATTGCGCTGATTCCGTATCTCTTTGCCCCTGCATCTTCCAAGCATTCCCAAGTGATGCTTCCTGCGCCCAGGACGCTGGGAATTCTGGGTGTCAGCGTGATGGCCTGTGTCGGTGCCCTCTTGGCGGCCAGCATCTGGATGCCTGGTTTCCGCAGCGGCATGTTCTCCGAGGGGCAACGTCCTTCGGGTGATCTGCTGGCCAGCAATGTCGATCCGCTGATCAACCTCGGAAGAGACCTCCGCTCGAACAGCGGTGTTCCCATCCTGGACTACTACACAACGGCTGAAGAAGCGCCTTACCTGCGCACTCAGGTGATCAAGGATCTTTCCTCAGACCGCTGGGAACCAAGCGAAAGCTCCATGCAGCACACGCTTGATGGCACCTCCGCGGTGTCAACGAATTTCAGCACGTTCAACAGCACCGACGAAGTCTTGCGAATGACTTGGCCTGATGGCATCAACAGTCCGGTCCTCCCTTTGCCCAACCAATCCTATTTCGTGCAGGGCATCGTCGGGGATTGGAACTGGACCTACGAGACCTCGGTGGCTAGGCTCACTGGCGACGCCATGGCATCGACCAACGACATTTCAGTGGCCTACGCGGATTTGGCCATCAGCACGCAAATGGTCCGCAACGTCGGGCACATGGGAGTCGACGCCAGCGACCAGCTGCCCGAGGAATACCTGCGTCTTCCGCAGGATCCTGACAACGGATTGGAACCGTTGCTGCAGCAAACCCTCGATGAGGTTTTCGGCAAGAAGGGGAAGCCTGCCAACGACATTGATACCGCCGTGGCTTTGCAGCATTTCTTCCGTTCCGGGAATTTCGTGTACTCCGAACGCACCCCGCTGCGCGAAGGCTACGACGGGGCCAATCGTCGAGTTGTTGAAGCATTCCTGGCCCGGCGCCAGGGGTATTGCGTGCACTTCGCCTCGGCGATGGCCCTGCTGGCTCGTGAAGCCGGAATCCCTTCGCGCATTGCCGTGGGGTATGCACCCGGTGAAGCCAGCGGAGACACTCTCGAAATCACCGGGGACACCGCCCAGAGCATGCTGGAACGGCGCCTGGAAGAAGGTACCGAGCTCACCGGATATACCGTCAGCGGGAAACAGTCCCACGCGTGGCCAGAATTGTATTTGAACGGGCTGGGTTGGATTCCGTTCGAGCCCACACCGGGTCGGGGCTACTCGCCAAGTTACGCGCCGGAACCAACTCCTACGTCGAACCCGCAAGAAAGCACTGCACCCCAAGTGCCCACCGAGCGCGGCAACCCGAGCCTGCCGGCCAGCGCCGCGCCTTCTGCGCCGGCACCGTCCGCAGATTCTGGGACCCAGGGCGCAAAGGCAGTGTGGCTGTTGCCAGCGGTCTTGTTGCTGGCCTTCCTCGCACTGGGTCTTGCTCCGTGGCGGCGCCATCGCCTGCGTGAGGAGCGGCTAGGACGCGTGCGCCGTGGCGGCGCTGATGCCGCTCCAGCTCTGCTGGCCGAGCTGCAGGCTATTGGGGCCGATTACCGGGGGCCGGCCGGCAGCCACGAGTCGGCCGGTGACTACACTACCCGGCTGGGCGAAGACCATCCCCAAGTCGCCAAGGATTTGCAGTCCCTGAAAACTGTCATCCAAGAGAGCTTCTACGCCAACAGGCATCCCAGCGCTGATGATGCCGCTCCGCTGCTTGACGCCTTGCACGCGATCCAGGGCAATTTGCGCGGCGAGCTGTCCTTTATCCAACGAATCAGGGCATTCTTGTTCCCTGCTTCGGTGCACCCGCGTCATTCGCGCTCGGAAGAATCCACGCGAATCGACATGTAGCCATCGGTTTAACCGGCCAAGGCCCGACCGGAAGAATCCGGTCGGGCCTCGGCGCGAGCTGGAGAATCTACTTCTTGGCTGCGTAAGGATCGGCAATGCCGATGTACTGCACGGTGGTGTATTCCTCCAGGCCTTCGGCGCCGCCTTCGCGGCCCAGGCCCGACTGCTTCACGCCACCGAATGGTGCCGCGGCGTTGGAGATCACGCCAGCGTTGAATCCAACCAGGCCGAATTCGATCTGCTCCGAAACACGGAACATGCGGTTGAAGTCCTGCGAGTAGATGTAGGAAGCCAAACCGTATTCGGTGGAGTTGGCCAGCTTGATAGCCTGGGCCTCATCCTTGAACGTGGTCACTGGTGCCACTGGGCCGAAGATTTCCTGGCTCAGGATCTTGGCGTCGTTGGCGACATTGGCCAGCACGGTTGGCTGGTAGAAGTAGCCCGGGCCGTCAACTGGCGCGCCGCCGGTGATGGCAGTCGCGCCGGCGGCGACGGCGGCTTCAACCAGCGAGTGGACTTCGTCGCGGGCCTTTTCCTCGACCAGCGGGCCTACCGTGGTGTCGGCTTCGGTGCCGCGTCCTGGCTTCAGGGCCTTCATCGCTGCAGCGAACTTGGCGGTGAATTCCTCGGCAACGTCCTCATGGACCAGGAAGCGGTTAGCAGCGGTGCAGGCTTCGCCCATGTTGCGCATCTTGGCTGCCATGGCGCCCTCGACAGCAGCATCCAGATCGGCATCCTCGAAGACGATGAATGGTGCGTTGCCACCCAACTCCATCGAGGTGCGCAGGACCTTGTCTGCGGCGTCCTTCATCAGCTGCTTGCCCACCGGGGTCGAGCCGGTGAAGGAAACCTTGCGCAGGCGGTCATCTTGCATCAGCGGGCCGGAGATCTTCGAGGCCGAAGCGCCGGAGACCACGTTCAGCACGCCAGCTGGAAGGCCTGCTTCCATCATCGTGGCTGCGAAAAGCTGGGAAGTCAGCGGGGTCAGCTTGGCTGGCTTGAGCACCATGGTGCAGCCTGTCGCTACTGCCGGGCCGACCTTGCGGGTAGCCATGGCCAGCGGGAAGTTCCATGGGGTGATCAGCAGGCATGGGCCAACCGGCTTGTGCTGGACCAGGACCTTGTTCTTGCCCTCGGGGGTGGTGAGGTAGCGGCCGTAGTGGCGTACGGCTTCTTCGGAGAACCAGCGCAGGAATTCGGCGCCATAGGTTACTTCGCCATAGGCCTCGGCCAGTGGTTTGCCCATTTCCAGGCTCATCAGCAGCGCAAAGTCATCCTTGCGCTCGGTGACAAGGTCGAAAGCACGGCGCAGGATCTCCGCGCGTTCGCGTGGTGCGGTCAGTGCCCATTCGGCTTGGACTGCGTCAGCTGCATCCAGTGCAGCCATTGCGTCTTCGCTCGTAGCACTGGCCAGCGTCAGCAACTTCTCGCCGGTAGCCGGGTCGAGCACGTCGAAGGTGCCACCGTCGGAGGCATCCCTCCATTCGCCATTAATCAATAGGCCGGTTGGCACCTTGGCAAGCAGTTCCGCTTCGCGCTGGGCAGTAATCGACATACGAGCATCTCCTGATAGAAAATAATGAAAACTAATCGTCTTTGATGTCTACGCTATTCCTGGCAGGTGGTGGCTGTAAATTGCCGTCTGCACGATAAACGCGAGCATTCATTGTGCATTTAGCCTATGCGACTTCGGCTATTTTCCCGCTTCGTGACGTGCTGCCAGAACAGCTTCATAAAGCTCGCGTTTCTGCACGCCGAATTTTTCGGCGACTTCGGCCACGGCCTGCTTCATGCGCATGCCTTCCTCCACGAGGGCTGCAACCTTGGGAAGCAAATCCTCGATGGATGCGGCCTCGGCTTCCGGGGCTCCGTGGACAACCACAACAATTTCTCCGCGCACGCCATCTTCTGCCCATGCGCGCAGATTTGCCAGTGAATCTCGACGGACCTCTTCAAACTTCTTGGTCAGCTCGCGGGCTACGGCGGCCTGGCGGTCTTGGCCAAATGCTTCGATAGCGGCATCAAGGAAGTCGCTCAGCCGGTGAGGAGCCTCGAAGAACACCATGGTGCGATCTTCGGCGAGCAAGGAATCCAGGCGCTTGCGGCGTTCCCCCGCCTTGCGCGGCAGGAAGCCTTCAAAGGTGAAACGGCCAGTTGGCAATCCGGACAGGGCCAGCGCGGTGAGCACCGCAGAAGGGCCCGGTACCGCGGTGACACGGATGCCAGCACTCAAGGCAGCGGCCACCAATGGGTAGCCGGGGTCCGAAACCGCCGGCATTCCTGCATCGGAAACCACCAGCACAGTCGCGCCCTCGGCGGCCAGGTCAATCACCTCGGAGAGCTTGTGAGCCTCGTTGTGCTCATGCAGACTCATCACCCTCGCAGTGATTTTAATGCCCAGGGCATGGGCCAGGTGGTGGAAGTTTCTGGTGTCCTCCGCGGCGATGATATCGGCACTGGCCATAATCTCCCGCAGACGCGGGGAGGCGTCGGACAAATTGCCAATCGGGGTGGCTCCCAGGACGATTACGCCCTCATTATCTGAGTTCTGCACATTCTTAAGCCTACGCGACGCAGGAAAAGCCCACTTTCTGGACTTTCCACCGGTAGCATGAATTGGTGATGGGCACCTCGGTTTTAGACACTCCGGACTCCGGCCACGTACGCTCGGCGCGACAGGCCTTCACTTTCGAGAGCCTGAAACAGCGGCTCCTGCCTGTGGTGGCTCCCAGCGGCCCGCTGATGTGGATCATTCCGCTGGTCGTGACACTCATTGCCGGCCTCTTGCGCTTCGTCAACCTGGCGCACCCGCACCTGCTGATCTTTGATGAAACCTATTACGTCAAGGACGCTTTCGCGATGCTGCAAAGCGGATACGAGCGCGAATGGGCTGACGACAGCGATGGGAAGTTCATCGCAGGCGACCCGCAGCTGGAAGCTGAATCTTCCTTTGTCGTCCATCCGCCGCTGGGCAAGTGGATGATCGGTGTGGGCATGCTCCTCTTCGGTGATTTCAATGGCTTCGGCTGGCGTTTTTCCACAGCGCTGGTCGGCACCCTCTCGGTCCTGCTAGTCACCCTGTGCGCCCGCTTGCTCTTTGGTTCCCACGTCCTTGCCGGCATCGCCGGTTTGCTCATGGCCATCGACGGCCATTCCATAGTCATGTCGCGCACCGCGTTGCTGGACATCTTCTTGATGTTCTTTGTGCTTGCCGCGTTTTATGCCCTGCTCAAAGACCGGATACACGGCAGAACCGTGCTTGCCCGGAAGCTTTCAGTACCCGAGGGTAACCGGCCAGATGACTTCTTGCTCGTTCATGGCCCCATGCTCTGGTGGCGCCCATGGCGGCTGATCGCAGCGATCATGCTCGGTGGCGCAGTTGGCATTAAATGGTCGGCGCTGTCCTTCGTAGCTGTATTCTGCCTCATGGCGGTGCTTTGGGACTTTGGTGCGCGGCGCACCGCAGGAGTTCACAAGTGGCAGTCGGCGGCATTCATCCGCGACGGAATCTATTCCTTCTTCACCATGCTGCCGCTGGTGCTGCTGACCTATTTGTCCACGTGGACCGGATGGCTGATCACCCAGGGCGGCCGATACCGCCATTGGGCCGAGGAGAATCCCGGCGAAGGCATTAGCTGGCTGCCCTCGCCGTTGCGTTCCTTGTGGCATTATCACCAGGCTGGCTACGAATTCCATACCGGGCTCGACTCCGAGCATGGCTGGCAATCCTCGCCGTGGACGTGGCCCTTCGCCGGACGTCCAGTGCTGTTCTACTTCGAAGGCTACGACAAGGGAGCCAACGGCTGCGGGCTGGAACGTTGCACCGAGGTCATTACCGACCTGCCTAACCCGTTGATGTGGTGGGCCTGCACCATCAGCATGTTCTTGCTGATTCTGTGGTGGATTGGCGCCCGTGATTGGCGCGCCGGAGCGGTCCTCTCATCGGTGGCGGCCGGGTTCCTGCCGTGGCTGATGTACCCAGAACGCACGATGTTCTTCTTCTACACCCTGCCACTGGTTCCGTTCATGGTGCTCGCGTTGACGTATATGATTGGCAGGTTCATTCCACGCGACCCTAATTCCAGTGCCGCGCACCGATCACGCATCATCGTACTCACCATATTCATGGCGCTATTCCTAGTCACGTCGGCCTTTTTCTGGCCGATATGGAGTGGGGAAATGATCGCGGATGACTACTGGCGCTTGCACGTGTGGCTCCCCAGCTGGGGCTAGGCCGCCCGTGGCTTGGCCACCTGTTTCCATGAAATAGGCCACTAAGACGACCATCAAATTCCAAAGGACAATTCTTCAATGCAAGAAGTAACCGTCGAGCTACTCACTGATCTAGCACCAGAAGTAAACACGACGAGCCTACTCCTTGATCGCGTAGCACGCGGGGCGCAACGACCACTGTTCAGCGTGCAGCGCGACGGCACCTGGCATGATCTCAGTGCCGGTGATTTCCTCATTGATGTCAAGCGCCTGGCAATGGCGCTGATCAATGATGGGCTGCAGCCCGGTGACAAGGTCGCCATTATTTCCCGTACCCGCTATGAATGGGCTTTGGCCGAGGAAGCGGTGTGGTTCGCCGGAGGCGTGACGGTCCCCATCTACGAAACCTCCAGCGCCTTCCAGATCGAATGGATCCTGCGCGACTCCGGTGCGCGCGTGGTTTTCGCCGAAAACCACGAGCTGCGCGCCAACGTCCGCCAGGCGGCGGCTCAGCTGGGCGAACCGGTACGCACACACATCTTTGAAGGCTCCGACACGGCGGACAAGACGCTTATTCCCTCCGCTGGCCTGCATCAGCTGATGGTTCCTGCCAACCAAGTCGATGAGCAGCTGGTCGAATCCCGCCGTGCTTCCATGACCCTCCAGGACGTGGCCACGATGGTCTACACCTCGGGTACCACCGGGCGTCCCAAGGGCTGCAACATGACCCACTCGAACTTTGCCATGGTGGCGCATAATCTGGCCGGCCATATGCTCGAAGTGCTCGGTGAAGAGCGCCGAACGCTGATGTTCCTGCCGCTGGCCCACGTATTGGCTCGTGCCGTCCAGCAGACCTGCATCCACGGCGGATCGGTGATTGCGCATTCCAGTTCCATGGCCGATCTGGTCGAGGACATGTCCGCGGTCAAGCCCGGCTTCCTGCTGGCCGTGCCGCGCGTCTTCGAGAAAATTCGCACCACCGCTTTGGCCACAGCCGAACGTGGCGGCAAGGCCGAGCTGTTCCTCAAGGCAGAACAGGCAGCCATCGAGGTTTCCAAGATCCGTGATGCGCGTGCGCGTGGCCTCAAGACTCGCATGCCCTTGGGCCTGCGTGCCCGCCACACCTTGTTCAGCAAGGTCCTCTACCCGAAGTTGCAGGCCGTCTTTGGCGGCCACTGCGGTTATGCGATTTCCGGAGCCAGTGCATTGAACCCGGACTTGGCGCATTTCTTCCGCGGCGCTGGCATTGAACTGCTCGAAGGCTACGGCCTGACCGAAACCACCGCCCCAGCCACCGTGAATCAAGCATCACGAATCCGCGTGGGCACCGTGGGTCGTCCGCTTCCCGGCACCTCCATCAGGATCGCCGATGACGGTGAAATCCTGGTCAAGGGCATTGGGGTTTTCGCGAGTTATCACAACAATCCTGCCGCCACGGCTGAAGTCTTCGATGAAGACGGCTATTTCAAGACTGGTGATACCGGTGTCCTGGATGATGGAGGATTCCTCCAGGTCACTGGCCGCAAGAAGGAACTGATCGTCACCGCCGGCGGCAAGAACGTCTCCCCTGGCCCGTTGGAAGAGATGGTCCGCGCCGGACGCATCGTCTCCCAGTGCGTACTGGCTGGCGAACAGCGCCCATTCATTACGGCCATGATGACCCTGGATCCCGAAGAACTGGTGCTGTGGGCCAAGGCCAAGGGGCTTGAATCCATGACCCTGGCTGAGGCGGCGATCAACCCAGCAGTGATCGCCGAAATCCAGAGCTACGTGGATACCGCTAACTTGACCGTTTCCAAGGCTGAGTCCATTCGCAAGTTCGTGGTCCTGCAAGAGGAATTCACCGAAGCTTCCGGGCACCTGACCAACTCGTTGAAGCTCAAGCGCCAGAGCGTTCTCGAAGAATTCGAAGGCCGCGTGGAAGCCCTCTACCGCCAGTAATTCCCACTGGGTAAAGCAATGGGGAGCAGTTCGCCATGAACTGCTCCCCCAGTGCTTTAAGCCTTGTGCCAGCTAGTTGCCAATGCCGAACGCACGGGCCTCCTGGCGCAGCCGGGCCGCCTCACGGCGGCGGCCGGTTGGCCAGCAACTGATCAATACAGCGACGATCGTGGCCAGCACCAGCACGGCGATGCCGATGGCGCTATCGAGCCAGTACTGCTCTGGGTACAGGCGGATCAGCGTATCGCTGACGTTGAAGGTCCAGGTGCCGTCGGAGAAGAAGAGGGCATGGAACTGGGTGAAGAAATTGTCCCATCCCACAATCGCGGAGACGGCAAGCGCAGCAATGCCCGCCAAGGCCAAGATCGCTCCCGAGAACAATGCACGCCGTACGCCGCCTGCATAGCGCTTGGCGAGGTACCAAACACCGATGATCAAGATGACCGCTAGAACAGCTCCGAGGATATAGGCGAACCCGATGAGGTTCTTCACGTCCACCATGTGCTGGACCTCCCCTTCGGTGAACATGCTTGAACCGGTGGAAAGCTTCAGGCCGGCCAAGTATTCGGGGCCGGCAAAGTTGTTCAGGTAATCCACACCGTAGCTGCCGTAGGTCAGGCGTTCAGAATCGGTGAAACCAAAGGAATCGCTTGGGAATCCAGGGCGGCCGTAGGACAGTGCCAGGAAAGCCGGCGTGGCAACCAAACGGATGGCAGCGATCAAGGTCAGCAACGGGAAGACCAGAGCCACGATCACCTGGGCAGTACGGCCCAGGGCCGGCTTCGAGTTCAGTGCCCGTTCGCGCGCAACCCGGCGCTTCACGGCCGCTTCGGAAGGTTCCGGTTCTGGCGCGTAGCTGCCAAAGACTCGGTTACGTGCTTGGGCAACGGCAGCCTTTGTTGTTGGCAGGGATCCGGTCTTCGGAGCAGCAGACACCGGTGGCACGCTTTGCGCGGTGGTTGCCTTCTCGCTGGCTTGCGGCTCAGCGGACTTTCCAGCACCGGCGGCGGCTTCGCTTTGCACCTGCTTCTCAGCTTCGATTTCGTGCGGCAGCTTGATGGCGCGAATGACATCTTCTACTGGCTCTTTAGCGGCCGGCTTCGCAGCGGGCGCCTTGGCGGCAGGCTTCGCGGCCGCAGGTTTGGCCGCAACTGGCTTGGCGGCTGCCTGCTTGGACGCCGCGGGCTTGCCGGGCGCTGGCTTGACCGGCTGCTTGGTTGCCGGGGCTTTGGCCGCAGCAGGCTTGGCCTCAGCTGACTTGGCCGCAGGTGTCGCGGCAGGCTTGTCTGCCGCTGGCTTCACGGGGGCAGGCTGCGCCTTGGCTGCAGGAGCTGCAGTTGGGTTCTTGGTCTCGGCGTCGGTTTTGCCGGACATCGCGCGGCGGATGGCCTCTTTGCGGGCTTCTTCCTTTTGGGCAGCGGCGTTTGCCTGGGCCTGGTTCTTGTGCTTTTCCAGGCGCGCAGTAAGCTCTTCAGCTTTTTGGCTCAGGCTGGTCTGTGGGCCTGGCATGTTGCCAGTGGCAGCCGGTGCCGGCTGGCCCGTAGTTCCTTGCCCTCCAGTGGGGTTTTTCGCCGCCTCAGCCATGAGGAGTCCTCCTGCAATTCGCGCGATGGTGTGCTGTTTTGGGGTTGCTTCACGGGCCGAGTACGGCCCATGCGCCTTTAGCATATCCAGCGAGTCGAGTCATCTGACGGATTACCACACCACAATTGGATTTCAGCTAGGACACAAAGAGGCGCTGCAGATGCCGCCAAAGTGCCGATGCAGGTTCAAGAATTCTTCGAGAAGAAGGTCTAGGCTTCTTCGTCGCCAGCTGGGAGCACAGCCAAGCGGACGCGAGTGTCAAAGCGCTGTGCACGGATATCGCGGGGACGGACTGAATCAATGGGCGAATCCGATGCGTGGCGAGGTTCGCGAACCTTTGGTTCTCGATCGCGGACGGCATTCACCAACGCGTTCAGCTCATCTTCTGGTTCAAGCACATCCGGGATGGCGCCACGGATCAGGCTCCACCCGCTGGGAACTGTCAGACGGTTCGCATGGCGGGCGCACAGGTCATAGCAGTGCGGTTCCGGGTACGTCGCCAAAGGCCCAAGAACAGCAGTTGAATCTGCGTATACGTAGGTAAGAGTAGCGCGGGCCGTTTCACGGCAGGCTGGGCGAGAACAAAGACGAAGACCTTCCACGTTTGCCATTCTACTCGGCTGGTCAGCACATCCTTGGGATCTTCGCCCAATTGCGGGCTGATGGGCACCGGCACAGTGTCGCAAGCGCTAGGCTGAGTTAATGAACTCCAAGTTGCCTGATCCGCCAAGCGGTTCCCGTCGCCACCGCCACGGACGCGGGCGGCGTGGCCCGCTGATGCCCATGCATCTTCCTGCTTACCGTTCACGGCCGGAACGATTTGATGATGCCGTGATGGCCAGTGCGCAAAGGCTCTCGGAACGCTGGCCCGGAGAAATTGAAAAGATCGATTTCCTGATTGATCCGGTGCCCAGTGACAAGCTGCTGGAACAGGCTGCTGCACTGGGCGAGCGGGTGCCGCTTGCATCATCAAAATCAGCTTCGGCTAGCCGCCCAGCGCGCATCATCATTTATCGCTTGCCCATTGAGCAGATTGCGGAAAACACCGGCGAACTCTTGGATCTGGTCCATCAGTGCGTGGTGCACGAGGTCGCGCAGCTTTGGATGAAACCCATCTCGGAAGTGGACCCCGCATATTTCCCTGAGGATCCGGACTACTAGGGCCATCTTCTCTAGCTGGCCTGGATCCGGCTTTCACGTCCCGGCGCATCGGAGGCCAGGCCAACGCGCACGGCACCGATCCATACCAGCGCAGCACCAACCAGGTGGGCGACCACAAGCAGCTCTGGCAGGCTGGTCATGGCCTGGATCGCTCCGAGCAGCCCCTGTCCGGCCAATACCCAGAGGTAGAGCTTGGCTTTGTGCGCCACGTCCGGTACTTGTTCTTTTCTTGCTTGACGCCACATCACCAAAGCAACAACCAGTGCGCCCACGGCTGCTGCGGCATGCACGAGAGTGATCTGCAGCCAGTCGAAGCCCATCCGCGGGACCTCGGCCGAGTCTCCGGCATGCGGACCTGAGCCGGTCACCCCGGTGCCAATGATGACGAGCAGGGCGCTGAGAACAACTAACCAGGTTCCCAGCGACTTCAGCGAATCCGTACTGGCTTTTGAGCCGGCGTTTCCCAGATTCTGCACCTTGTCCCAGGTGGCCGCAGCGGCAGTGAGCAGCAAGGTCGCAGCCAGGAAATGGGCGGCAACTACGTAGGGGTTCAGTTTCACCCAGACGGTGATCCCGCCAATGACCGCATTGAGCACAACAAGCCAGAACTGGAACCACGCCCATCGGGTGATGCCCGGAACTGGTTCGCGTTGCAGTCGGGCGGCAATGATGACCCAACCAACCGCTGCGCACAGGACAAAGGTGAGTAGCCGATTGACGAACTCGATGGTCGCGTGAATCCCCATTTCAGCGGTTGGCGCGATGGAGCCGCCGGTGCAGGTTGGCCAGTCGGGGCAGCCTAGTCCTGACCCGGTGACTCGAACGACACCGCCGCCGACAATAATCAGAATCGCTGCGATCATTGCCGATAGCGAAGCTGCCTTGAGCGAACTACGTTCCAGCGTGATTCGCTCAGCCAGCCATGCGAAAGGGGTCTTCAATTATCCAGTTCCTTAATGGCGGATTCCTAGCCGCCGATGTTCACCACAATGCCGTCGCGTCCGGCATTCGCCTGTGGCATGGCAGCCCAAGCGATGGAACGTTCGGAACCGAGCACCAGCTGGGCCAGGTAAGCGTTGGCATCTGTCGAGAAGATGACTGCTTGGGCATCTTCGGAGACAGATTTCGGATCAAAGACAACATTCTGCCCGGCCTTGATCTGGAGTTTCTTCGGTTCCTCCAGCTTGCCGTCCTTATTAACCACCACTGCTTCCACCGCTGAGTCTGCAGCTACGGCGGCGATGGCGAATTTCCCAGTGCCATTAGCCGACAGCGGCATGGCCTGCGTACCGGCTAGCGCGTTGGAGCTCACCGCCCAGGCAGTGTCCGAGGAGTCCTTCGGGTCCGCACCGCGAACCATCTTCACCGCTGCGGTGACCGGAGCATCGGACTCGACAACTACCGTGTAATAGCCACCAGCCAGCTGGGTCAGATCCACAATCTTCGTCGCGTCGGAGTCGACGGCGAGGTTATCGTCGAAGCTGGCGGCGACTTCGCCGTCTTCGCCCAGGACCTTCACCTTGAATCCAGCGCCCGAGGAGCCTGTTGCCGCAACGTGCAGCTGTGGAACCAACGACTTGTTGTCCTTGCTGAGCTTGGAAATATTCTCCTTGCTCTCGATCCACACTCCCGGAATCACCTGGCTATTGGAAGCCGTCGCGTTGGCGCTGACCAGTTCAACACCCGACGGGGTCAAACCGCGCAGGGCGGCCTGTTGGACCGATGCAGTGATTTTTCCGCCAACACTCGTGATTTCAGCCGAAACAGAATTCAGGTTCTGCGCGTAGCCGCCGAGCACGATGGCCCGGCTCTCCCCCGCTGCCAGGACAATGTTCTGCAGCGTCGAGGTGTCGATCAAGCCGTCTGGACCTCGAAGCCGCAGGGATACCTGGGCAGTGGTATGCGTTGGGTTGGCCAAATGCATCACGCTGGTGGATCCGGTACTTGTCTGCAGGCCGGTGAATCGCCAGTTGGACGCCGGGGCCTGGCACGTTGCGGCAGCAAGCCCTGCCAGGTCGCCATCCTTGGCTTGGTAGCTGCGCACGGCGCTGCCCTTCGAAGCGAGTTCGCCCAGTGGCTGCAAGGTGTAGACCTGGGCGTCATCGATATCGTTGGCAGTTGAAACCTTGCTGGCGCGGCCGGTCAGGCCCGCATCATCAGCGCCACGGGCCTCGGCAGCTTCATCCTCAGCGATGCGTCCAGTCAGCTCATGCGCGCCGCTGCCATCGAGCTTGCTGAAGGAGGAGCCCGGAATGCGCTTGGCCAGATCCGAAACGGCAATGCTGCGCAGGTTGCTGGAAATGTCCTTGGCACCTGGCGCAAACTGCGCATCGGTGCCTTCCACGCCCTTGAGCAGCTGCGGGGTTGCCGAGCAAACGCTGCTGGAGTCACCTGCGGGCAGGTTCGTCACGGCAGCTGGCAACGACTTTTCGGCCGGTGCCGGGGCAAAAATTGATCCGGCACCCACTGCAGCGCCGGCAGCCGCAACGGCAACCAGGCTGAGCAGAACCGCTCCGGTCTTCTTGCGCGTCGGCGCGGCTGCCGCATCCTTGGAGGCCGCGGCGCGGGCCTTGTCCAGCTTCTGGCGACGCTTCGAGACGTTGCCGTCAGCCGATTCCGCCTGCGGCCCGGCTGCAGGCGCAGCCAGCGCACTGGCAGCGGCAAGTTCTTCCTTCGCGGCGTTCCGCGCACGAACCTTCTCCAGCCGATGGCGGCGCTTGGCAGCCTTCGGATCTTCCGGTTCTGATGCCTTTGCGGCTTCTTCTCCAGGCTTCGGGCCGTCCGGCTGGTTCTTCTCAGCCTTGGTGGAACCAGCGCCCGCTGCGGCACCAGTGGCTGCCACGCCTGCAACTTGCGCAGCTGCGCCTTGCTGCCCCGAGGAGTCCCCGGCATCGTTCTGCTTCCCGGAAGCCCTAGCCGCTTCTGCGGCCGGCGGCTTGACTGGTTCGGGAACAACTACAGGGTCTTGGGCTGCAGGCTTCTTCGGTCCAGCGTCCTGGGCGGCACCAGGCCCCGTCTTGCTTCCAGCCGCGGCTGGGCCGGCGTTCTTGACAGGCTCGGCGCCCTGGGAGTGTTCCGGCTGCGCAGCTGCATCAGTGGTGCCCGCGGCGGCTGCATCAGCTGCAGGCAGTTTGGCGTGCGCAGCCTCGGGCTGCTCCGATCCGGCTTGAACGGAGTCCGGCTTGGGAGCCGGCTTCTGTTCCGCCGGTTCGCCTTGAGCCTTCGACTGGGCAGCCTGCGCGGTGGGCACCGTTTCCTTGGCGTCCTTGTTCCCTGACTTCGCCTCAGGCTGCGGCTTTGCCTTTGGTTCTTCCCGCTGAGCGGCCTTGGCTTCAGCCTTCGCCGCTTTCTCGGCGTTCTTCGCTTCGGCCTTGGACCGGGCCTGGGCTTCCTTGGCGCGGGCCTTGTCCAATTTGGCATCGACCTTGGCCCGGGCCTTGGCAGCCTTTGTCTCAGCACGCGATAGTGTCGCCGACACTGGGGTGGTGTCCTTGGCTTCTGGTTGCGCGGAGGCCGGTTTCGGGGCCGGGGTCTGTTCAGTTGGCTTGTCAGCAGAATCCGCTGAGTTCACGTTCTTCTCGTCGCTCACTACTTCTTCTCCTGCTCGGCATCGGCGTCCGAAATCCGGTCGCTGAGCTTCGGGGTCAAGTTCTCACGCATCTCGCTGGCGCGTTCGCGTGCCTCGCGTCGGCTCAGTGGCATGGTGCCGGTAGCCGGGCTCTGGACTTCGGCGGCCGCCAAAACGGCCGAGCCGTCGGCGAGTTCTTCATTTTCGTCGCGTGGTTCACGGAAGCGGTATTCGTTGTTGCGGTAGTTGGCGAATCGCCGCGCGCTTGGCACCGGAATGGCCAAGAGGACGGTAATCAGCAGAACTATCGCGCTGAGCACCAGAACCGGTATGGCCGTGGAGTCCTTGTGCGACAACGTCAGCTTGCCGCCCTCGGCAGGAAGCTCGTAAGCCTGGGCCCATCGAGTTTCCGAATCCTCGGGATAGGACACCGAACGCAGGGATTCGCCATCAACGCTGGCCCGCAGCTTCGGATCCGACGCTGTTGCAAGGACCAGGGTCCGCTTGGCATCAGAAGCCGGAATTTCCAGATTGGCGATCTTGCCACGCTGGGTCGGCAATACGCTCACGTCACCGTTTTCAGCGACAACGCGGGCAAATCCAGCGCCCTGATTCTCTTCATCGGCTTCAAAATCCACTCGCCACAACCAGCCGCTGTCGGTCTGGCCGACCGATGCCAGCCCAGTTGCCGCATCCAGGATGCGCACGGTCGCTGGGACAGATTCACCAGTCTCGTTGAGCACGACAAAGCCCACGCCCAAGTCGCGCAGCGATTCGCGCGAATCCAATGCAGACTCGGAGAGCAGCATCGCTACTGCTTTGCTCTGAACCTGCGCGGTGGCAGAAGCTTCATTGCGTTCAGGATCCAGCAGCGGTCCGGTTAGCTGCTTGACCTGCGAGTAGCGGCTGATGCTGTCCAGGGTTTCGCCGGAGCCCGAAACCAACTGGCTGTCGATTTCACCGGAGGAACGCGGGCTGAGCACCAAGGTGCGCTTCTGGAATTCGGAGCGTCCCGCATCGGCTGCCGTGGCAGGCAGGGTGCGAGGCTGGGAGCTGTGCACCTGCTGAGCCGAATTCAGGGAAGTCAGCGTTTCGGACTCCGCGGCAGGATTCAGCTGGGCACCAAGCAGCACGGCGCCGGAAGCGAGAACCGCGATCACGCTGAATGCGGCCATCAGGCTCATCGCCGGACGAGAACCCTGCGTCCGCATCGAGCGCGGCTGATCTTCATGGCGCAGGGCAGCTAGCGCGTTGGCGGCAGCTGCAAGCAATGCAAACATGGCAAAGGAGACGAACGGACCGGTGTAGGCGCTCACCGCGGTGTGCGAGTCCAAGGTGAACGGGACAAAACCGACGGCCCATCCCGCTGCCAGCGACAGGACTGCGCCCCACAGCAGGCGGCGGGAGTTCCGGCGCATGCTGGAACTGTGGCTGAGCGAAGAACTCAAGGTCCCGAAAGCAGCCAGCAAGATGATTGGAGCCCCGACCAGCAGTGCGGCGACCAAAGCCCACGGACCGGCGGGCAGGAAGTCCCAACCCACCAGCGAGGCGTTGGCGTCGAAGGATTCCGGGAAGCCCAGCAGCATCTGCCATGGGGCAGCTGGCGAGAACGCGCGCGCCGCGCCGGGCTCGGTGAACAGCAGCCGCAGATCGCCTAGGCCGGCAAACAGCAGCGGAAGATTCCACACGATTGCAGGCAGCGGGATCCACCACAGGCTGCGTGCGCGGCGCACCGAGAAGATGGCCAAAACGTAAATCAGGATGCTGGCGGTCAGGAAGAATGAAACGGAACCGGCGGAGATTACCCAGAGCAGCAAGGCGGCGCTAGCCGAAGCGGTCCATGCGGATACGGATTGCTGCTTCGGGTTCTTGGGCTTCGCGCCTTCGATGGCCACATGGGCATTCATGGCACGGATAATTGCCAGGAAGAACAGCGGCAGCAAGATGTGGATCAATACTGAGCCGACTCGTCCCGAGGCCAGCGAAGAGACCAGCGAAGGCAATAGGGCCCAGATCAATGCGGCGAAGAACCGGACAGCACGCGAACGGCTCACCGCGCCAATGCCCCACCACGCGGTCAGGGCGGCCAACGGCATCGCGGCGAAGAAGAGATAGATCGAAGCTTCGTTGGCATGGTTGAAAGTCACCAGCGAGAAAAGCCAGAACAGCACATCGGAGTTATCCGGCGGAGCGCTCAATCCGGTGGTGATGTTCTGCCACCACGATAGGGCGTTGGCGCCGATTTCCTGGTTGCTGTTGGACAGCGGGCGCAGCGCGCCGCCGGACAAAGCAGTGGATCCAAGCAGGCTGCGCCAAGCAACCAGCGAAGCGGCCCCGGAGAGCAAGAGCGCCAGAATCAGCGAGAGTACCGCGGTGGTGCGCGGCGGACGGGCGATTCGCACGAAGTCGGAGAAGTTGTCACCGCTAGGTTCAACCATCGCGTCGGCGCCACTGCCATCCCCGTAGACCTCGCCGTCGGCACGCCCGGTATTCACATTGCGGCGGTATTCGCGCACCTGTGCGCCGGAGACCATCAGCTTGCGGACCTGGCGGCGTGGAATTTCGCGGATCTGGGCGACGTTGCGACGTGAAGCGGCCAGCTTGCCCGGGGAGAACAGTCCGCGCAGGACCGAAGCCAGGTGGCTGAAGCCATGGCCCGGGTCCTTGGCCAGCAATGCTACGAGGAAGTGGCCGATGCCGCCGAGCAGCAATCCAATCCACAAAAACGGCAGTTCCAAAGGCGAAGCGAACTTCAAGCGCTGGAAGACTTCCGAGCGCTTGGCTTCGCGCGGGCCTGCCAGCGAGTCGACAACCTCGACTTGGTGGTACATCTTGGCACTTGGCACCACGACCACGCGGTGACCGGCCAGGCGGTTGCGCCAGCATAGGTCCACGTCGTCGCCACGGCCCGGAATTGCCGGGTCGAATCCGCCCAGCTGCTCAAAGACCTCGCGCCGGATAAACATGCCGGCCGAGGACACGGCGAAGTAATCGCTTCGTCCGTCGTACTGCCCCTGGTCGACTTCGTCGATATCGATCATGGTCAGGCGCTGGGCCTTGCGGTCCACGCTCAACCCCACCTCGACCAGATGGCGCGGGTTATCGATGTCCAGCAGCTTGCAACCGGCAATGGATACCGATTCGGAGGCCTCAACGGTCCGAGTCAGCTGTTCCAGCGCGTCGGGAGCAGGCATGGAGTCATCGTGGATAATCCATAGCCATTCATCACGGTCCGAACGCGCTTCAGGAAGTTGCGACACCGCTACTTCCAGCGACAGCCCCAGGGATCCTTCATCGGCCACCAGCAAGGCGGAGTTGGACGGCAAGTTCGCCCGCAGGACCTCTAGCGATGCGTCAGAGGACGAAGCGTCAACTCCGACGAAGCGTTCGATAGGCCGGGACTGGTTTCGCAGTGCGGCCAAAGTGCGTGGTAAAAAGTCAGCGCCATCGTGCGAAGCAACGATGGCGGTGACGTGAATTGGCGGACGAATTAGATTGCTCGTTTCCGTAGACGGCGACGTTCGCGCTCTGAGAGCCCTCCCCAGATTCCGAAGCGCTCGTCATTGCTCAAGGCATATTCTAGACATTCCGAACGGACAACACATGCGCCGCAGACGCGTTTCGCGTCGCGAGTCGATCCGCCCTTTTCAGGGAAGAACGCTTCGGGGTCAGTCTGTGCGCACAGAGCACGGGCCTGCCAGCCCAGCTCGCCCTCGTCAACTTCGCCGCCAACACCAAGCCAAACTGCCTTGATGGTTTCGCGCACTTCGTCATCCTCGTCGAGCTCAGGAGCCCACGAGCCAACCGAGGAGATTTCTTCGGTGTCGGATAACGTGTCGTGCTCTTTCAGGAAGCTGTCGGCCGCGGTCTCCAGATCGGCTGCAACTGCAACCCGTTCGGACTCACCGGCTTGAGGATCGACAAACCAGTCGGATGGTGCGTCCTCCAGCCCATATTGAGCCGACGCAACAGCCGAGGTCGAAAATTCGGAGTACCCCTGCTCCAGATTCGCCATGGTGATGTTGACCTTTCGATTGGTTTGAGGAGATCGGGCCGTCATTGCTCCCGATCCATCCGGCAGCATTTATTCCATCGAACTAGCGAAAAGTGATGAACCTGCCCGGACTCACCATCTAATTACAGCCGTGTAACTCCGCTAGAGTCAAGCGGGGAGGTCATTCTAAGAAGAGTTCTCAGGAAACTCCCGGCACAACACGCCGTCAAAAGACGCACATGAGGTGGGCGAGTCCCGTCTTGGCTGAATTCTCGGTGAATTCTCAGTAATTAAATTTAAGGACATCCAGTGAGCAATAGCCTACAATCACGAACATTTGTCGAGAATCTTCTCGCGCCGCGACGCAGTTCAGCCTCCCCATGGCTCACCTGGTACTCCGTCGGCGGGGAACGCATCGAGCTGTCCGGACGGGTATTTGACAATTGGGTCGCTAAAAGCGCCAATCTCTTGGGCGAGGTTTTCGACCTCGATGAAGACTCGATCGTGGTGCTCGATTTGCCGGCGCATTGGAAGTCCCTGGTCGTGGCCCTGGCCGCGCTGCACCATGGCGCCACGCTGGTCGATGCTGGGCATGATGATGCACAGCAGGCATCGGTGTGGGTGACAGCCCAACCGGATGATGAGCGCATCCCCAGCAGCTCTGAAATCCTTGCCGTGAACCCGGCAGCTCTCGCGCTGTCCTTCGGCTCGGATCTCGGCCCTGTCGCAGAAGACTTCAATGCCTCCGTGCGTACCTACGGGGATCAGTTCTATCCCTCGCCAGTAACTGGTGATGCCTCAGCCATCGCAACCAATGGTGACGCCCCGGTCAGCCTTGCTGCGTTATTCGATACCGAAGCTAAGGCGCAAGGAACAATTCTAGTGCGTGCGCAGCAACCCGTGCTCTCCTTGCTGCCCTTCGCCATTGGCCAGTGGGCAGCGGGTGACGGAATTGTGCTAGTAGAAGACGGGATGGAAGTGACCCAGCGCCTGCGCGACGGCGAACGCATTAACTTCGATTACCAACCAGCGGATTAGCGAGCCACCGTCGGTACCGTGCCGGTATCGGCCTGGCCAGCGGAATGCGCTGCGTCAGCGCCGGTATCGGCCTTGTGATTGCCCAGAACTTCGTGGTCGTGGGCGAATTCTTCCTCCGCATCCATCGCGCTGCCGAAGACCCAGAAACGGTAGGCGAAGAAACGGAAGATGGTGCCGAGCACCAAGCCGACTACCGAACCGGCAATGAACACCGAAGTCGGATCGGTCAAGCCCAACCAGTATTTGGTGACCCATACGCAGGCCGCGGCAATGCCCAATCCGATGGCATTCATGATGATGAACATCACGAGTTCGCGCACCACATTGGCCTGGCGGCGGTGGCGGAAGGTCCAGTAGCGGTTGGCCACCCAAGAGAACATCGTCGCGACGACGCCAGCAATGATTTTCGCTTTAACCTGGGAATCGCTCATGGAACCGTGCAGGAGCCAGACGTAGATCCCCGAGTCGATGATGAACGCAACGCCACCGACGACGCCGAACTTCGCCACCTCGCGCCACAGCAACGAGATGAGTCCGGCTATTTTGAGTTTGATGCGCTCGAGCAATTGTCCTCCAGGGAATATTGTTCCCGTCTGGCTAGCAGTAACAAGGCGCGCTAAGCACTACGAGAAGCGCGCGATCTTGCTATTTTATCGGCACTTTCTGGAAATTGACCGAATTGTGAGAGTAATCAGACAACGCGTATGCGATTCTCAACGTCGCTTTCGATACCCTTGTAATCGTGAGCTTTCCAAAAATTGGTGTGATTGGTGGCGGGCAGCTAGCCCGAATGATGGCCCCCGAGGCCCTGAACCTAGGTTTCGAACTGCATGTTCTTGCCGAAGGTCCTGATGTTTCGGCTGCGCGAAGCGTTCCCGACGCTCCTGTAGGCGACTACAAAGACCTCGAAACCCTGCGTGAATTCGCCAAGGGCAAGGACGTTGTCACCTTTGACCACGAGCACGTGCCCAACGAATTCTTGACCACCCTGATCGATGAGGGCATCAACATCCAGCCCCGTCCGGCTGCGCTGATCCATGCCCAGGACAAGCTGGTCATGCGCGAGGCCATCGAACGCCTCGGACTTCCGAACCCTGCGTGGGCCAAGGTTGACGATGTCGATGCCCTGATCGCTTTCGGTGAGCAGACCGGCTGGCCCATTGTGCTCAAGACCCCGCGCGGCGGCTACGACGGCAAGGGCGTGCGCATGCTGGACAATGCCCAAGACGCCAAGGATTCCGCCGACTGGTTCGCCCATGGCCCGCTGCTGGCCGAGGACAAGGTCGAGTTCTCCCGCGAACTTTCCGCGTTGGTAGCCCGCACCCCTTCAGGCGAGGCCAAGGCTTGGCCCGTGGTCCACACCATCCAGGTTGATGGAGTCTGCGATGAAGTGATCGCGCCTGCCCAGGATATTGACGAAGCCACCGCGGCCACCGCAGCCGATGCGGCCTTGCGCATCGCCGAAGAATTCGGCGTCACCGGAGTCATGGCCGCAGAGCTCTTTGAAACCCCGGGTTCAGGAGCCGGTTTCGTGATCAACGAACTGGCCATGCGCCCGCACAACACCGGCCACTGGACCATGAACGGTTCGGTCACCAGCCAATTCGAGCAGCACCTGCGTGCGGTTCTGGATCTGCCGCTGGGCGAAACCCGCGAGCTGGGCGTGACTGTGATGAAGAACTATCTCGGCGGCGCCAACCAGGACCTCTACTCGGCTTTCCAAGCCGCCTTGGCCGCCGCGCCAGAAGTCAAAGTCCATGCCTACGGCAAGTCCGTGCGCCCGGGCCGCAAGATCGGCCACGTCAACGTTGTGGCTAACGCCGGGCAAAGCGTAGATGAACTTCGTTCGCAGGCCAATAAGGTTGCCGCGCTCATCCGCGACGGCATCGAAGCCGCCGTCTAGACTTTATTTTGATCAAGAGCCGCTGCCGCGTACCGGGCAGCGGCTCTTACTAGAACACCGCAAGGAAATATCTCATGTCTGAAGCACCACTGGTCGGCCTCGTAATGGGTTCTGATTCCGATTGGCCGGTCATGCGCCTGGCCGCACAGGCACTGGCCGAATTCGGAATCCCTTTTGAAGCGGACGTCGTTTCGGCGCACCGCATGCCAGAAGAAATGATCGATTACGGCAAGAAAGCCCACGAACGCGGACTGCGCGCAATCATCGCCGGCGCAGGCGGTGCAGCGCATCTTCCGGGCATGCTTGCAGCTGTTACACCGCTGCCGGTGATCGGAGTTCCAGTTCCACTGGCTAAACTAGATGGAATGGACTCCCTGCTCTCCATCGTCCAGATGCCTGCAGGAGTCCCCGTAGCAACTGTTTCCATTGGCGGAGCACGCAATGCCGGCCTGCTGGCTGTGCGCATGCTCGCAGCGGGAACCGATGAGCTAGCCGAATCGTTACAGGTAAAGTTGCTTCAGTTTGCAGATTCACTGCGCGAGCAAGCCCATGCCAAGGGTTCGGCTTTGCGCGCTGAAGTTGCCAACGAGAATTTCGCTTCCTAGGGAAAGTCCAAAAGTACATGGGTTCTGCCAGTCACCGCGCACCAAGTCCGTTGCGCCAGCCAGAGACCATCA
The DNA here is from genome assembly GCF_044769125.1 of Glutamicibacter sp. NPDC090743. Classification (NCBI taxonomy): domain Bacteria; kingdom Bacillati; phylum Actinomycetota; class Actinomycetes; order Micrococcales; family Micrococcaceae; genus Glutamicibacter; species Glutamicibacter sp. NPDC090743. The sequence goes on from NZ_JBIVXE010000003.1 coordinate 380,704, forward strand.
GCTCTCCGCAGCGCAGCAAGCGGGCTCTGATCCTGGTCCTGCTGACCATCTTCTTCCCCGGCGGCGCTCAGCTGGTCGCGGGAAATCGCAAGCTTGGACGGATCGCAGTGTCCATCACCATGGCCTGCTGGCTGGCCATTCTTGCGCTGGTTGCCCTGTACTTCATTGATCGTTCGATCATTCTCGGCTGGGTTGCCCACCCGAACTTCCAGCTGTTCCTGATCATCGTGCTCGGCACGCTGGCCCTGGGCTGGCTGATCATGTTCACCAACACCTTGGTGATTATCCGGCCCAAGCTGCTGGCCCCTGGCATGCGTGCCATCGTTACCATTTTCACCCTGGCAGCCGTGGTGGCCACCAGCGGTGTCTTCATCTACGGCGCCTCGCTGCTGAATACCGGACGCGAAACCATTGTGGCCGTATTCGATGAAGGACCCGCCTTCGAGCCAGTCGACGGGCGCTACAACATCGCAGTGTTCGGTGCCGACTCCGGTGCCAACCGCGAAGGCGTCCGCACCGACGTTGCGGCTCTGCTTTCTGTTGATGCCAAAACCGGCAAGAGCCTGCTGATCTCGGTGCCGCGCAACTTCCAGAGCGCACGCTTCGCCCCGGGCTCGCCCATGGAGAAGATCTGGCCCGAAGGCTACAACTGCGGCGACGAATGCATCTTCAACGCCATCTACCGCAATGCCGAAACCGAGCACGCGGATGCTTTCCCCGAGACCGTGAAGAACGTCGGCGCGCAAGCTGCCATGGACGCGCTGGAAGGCACCACGGGGCTCCCTGTCCAGGGCTACGTCATGATCAACATGGCCGGGTTCGAGCAGTTTGTCGACGCATTGGGCGGGGTCACCATCGACTCCGGCGGATGGGTTCCCTACAACGGGAAATACCACGAAAACAGCACCGTGCGCACGCACTGGTTCGCACCGGGCACCCACGAATTCACCGGCAAGCAGGCATTGTGGTTTGCTCGCTCACGCGACTTCACCGATGACTACCACCGCATCAAGCGCCAGCAGTGCTTGCAGCAGGGAATTATCAAGCAGTTCAAGCCGCAAACGATCCTGAGCAATTTCACTTCGATCATGTCCGCCGGTGAACAGCTCGTTGAAACCGACATTCCAGCAGGTCAGCTCGGTTCCTTCGTATCCCTGGCCGAGAAGGTCTCCAAGGAGCCGATGGCCCGCTTGACCCTCGGTGCGCCGGACTTCGAACGCAGCTTCTCCACCTACCCCGACTTCGACAAGCTGCAAGAGCGTATCCAGACGTTGATCGCAAAGCAGAACGAGCCGGAGAAGAAGAAGGAAAAGAAGAAGGACAATCCTGAAAAGAGCGAGGACACCTCCAAGTCCTCGGCTCCGGAAGAAACAACCCAGGCTTCCGAAGAAGCGCCGGAAACCACTGACGTGAACAATGCTCCGAAGCTGTCGAAAGAGGACAGCCCGGAATTCACCCAGCCAGATGGCAGCCCGATCACCGAAGAGTACTTGGTGCAATTGGAAATGGCCGGCTACCGCACGTTGATTTCAGAGATCGCGGCCAATAACGACGAATGCTCGGTTCCGTAAACGGTTAAGACCCCCCGACCGCCATGCGACCCAACTACCGCTCCTGAAAGGCTATGGTCAAAAGACGTGTTCGAGTTGAAAAACGCGATTAGGGACTACCACTGGGGATCTGCTTCGCAGATTTCCGATCTGCTCGATCTGCCCGCGGAAACCACCCCGCAGGCCGAGATGTGGCTCGGTGCCCATCCCGGGTGCCCGAGCCGGATCTCCGATAGCGGGACAGCGCTCAATGATTTCATCGCCGAGGATCCAGAGCACATACTGGGTTCAGCAGTCGCCCAGCGCTACGGACGTCTGCCCTACCTGTTCAAGGTGCTCTCGGCGACCCAGCCGCTGTCGATCCAGACGCACCCCACGCTGAAGCAGGCCCAAGAGCGTTTCGCCCAGGAAAACGCGGACGGCAAGCCTTTGGATGCTGCTGACCGCAACTACCGCGATGACAACCACAAGCCGGAGATGCTCTTTGCCCTCACCGACTTCGTGGCGCTATCGGGCTTCCGCCAACCAGCGCAGATTGTTGAAGACCTGCAGATCCTGGCCGCGCACCTGCCGGACTCGGCGCATGCCCCGATAGGCCAGCTGCTCGATCTGCTGCAGGGCACCGATCCGCTGGCCCGGACTTTCAAGCATGTGCTGACCGCGGGGGAGGAAATTTCCCAGCTGGTAGCGCAGATCAGCGAAGCAGTGGCAGGCAGCCCCGAATTGCACGGCAATGCCCATTTCGCCGAGCTAGCCTCGATCAACAAAATCTATCCTGGCGATCCGGGGGTCTTGGTCGCCCTGCTGCTGAATCTGATCTTCCTGGAACCTGGCCAGGCCATCAGCCTGGGTGCCGGCAACGTCCACGCCTACCTGCGCGGTTTGGGAATCGAGGTCATGGCCAATTCGGATAATGTGCTGCGTGGAGGCCTGACCAGCAAGCATATCGATGTTCCCGAACTGCTGGACGTCACCATTGCCGCCCCCTCCCCTGCCCCGATCCTGGAGCCGGTGGCCCTTGATACCCATGACCGCTTGTACAAGCCCGACTTCGAAGAGTTCCAGCTGCAGGTACTCGATCCCATAGAGCCGGGCCTTGCCGCTGATCTGCAGCTGCACGGTGCCGCAGTGCTGCTGTGCACCGCCGGTGAGTTCCTGGTAGCCACGCGTGAAGGCGAACGCAGCATCAGCCGCGGGCAGTCGTTGTTCCTCACCGCGTCCGAACTGCCAGCCACCGCCATCTTGCAGGGCACCGTTCCGGGCCAGCTCTTCGCAGCCAGCGCCCAGATCGACTAGCCGCACTGCCCTGAGGCCCTTCGTGGCACTATAGGGGACAAACGCAAAACTGCGAGCCATGGACTTGAATCAAGTCCATGGCTCGCAGTTTTGCAATCAGATGCGGATTAGCGGGTGTAGGCTTCCCACTTATCCTGGTGGTGCTCACCCTCGACGAAGCGGATGGTGCCGGACTTGGCACGCATGACGATCGACTGGGTGTGGATGCGGTTGTCCTTGTAGCGGACACCGCGCAGCAGGTCGCCATCGGTGATGCCGGTCGCTGCGAAGTAGCAGTTATCCGAGGTCACCAAGTCGTTAGTGGTCAGCACGCGGCCCAATTCGTGGCCGGCGTCGATGGCCTTCTGCTTCTCGTCGTCATCAGTTGGCCACAGGCGGCCCTGGATCACGCCGCCCAGCGCCTTGATAGCGCAGGCGGTCACGATGCCTTCAGGGGTGCCGCCGACACCCATCAGCGCGTCAACGCCGGTGCCTTCGCGGGTTGCGGCGATGGCGCCGGCAACGTCACCGTCCATAATCAGCTTGGTGCGGGCACCAGCCGCGCGGATCTCCTCGATCAGGCCAGCGTGGCGTGGGCGGTCCAGGATGGTCACAGTCACCTGGCTGACCTTCTTGCCCTTGGCCTTGGCGATCAGGTGCAGGTTCTGCTTCACTGGCAGGCGGAGGTCAACGAGCTCGGCTGCCTCTGGCCCGGTGACCAGCTTCTCCATGTAGAACACGGCGGAGGGGTCGAACATCGAACCGCGGTCGGCGACGGCCAACACGGACAGGGCGTTGTTCAGGCCCAGTGCGGTCAGACGGGTTCCGTCAATCGGGTCGACTGCGACGTCGCATTCGGCGCCGGTGCCGCTGCCAACCTGTTCTCCGTTGAACAGCATTGGAGCTTCGTCTTTTTCACCTTCGCCAATCACGACAACGCCGTTGAAGTTCACGGTGGACAGCAAGCCGCGCATGGCGTCGACTGCGGCACCGTCTGCGGCATTCTTGTCACCGAATCCGACCCACGGCGAGGAAGCGATGGCTGCCGCTTCGGTTGCACGCACCAGCTCCAGTGCTAGGTTGCGGTCCGGCTCCGCGTCGGAAACCGACAGTCGCGGAGAAAGGTGGGCATAATTGTTCTTTTCGGTCACGAAAGATCCCATCACTGAGTCGTAGTCATTGCGCCTATGCAAACAAGGACATTCTATCCTCTAGAGTTTTCGCTTTACAGTTCGTGTCGGGAGTGCCTGCTCATAGTTCGACGTGCGTTTGGGCACTCTGGTTCGAATTCCACAGAATCTTCGGGGAGAATGGAAGGCGTGCAACCTGAGAAGAACACCGAGAACAGCGTCCCGGCTACCGGCAACACGGCCAACGGTACCGAGACGCCTGCTGCGTCCCCTCGAAGCCTCGACGATCCGAATGCCACCTTCGAGGATCTGCCGTACAAGCCGCAGCTCACCGAGAAGCAGGCCAAGCGCGCGAACCAGACCTTCAAGGGCATGGTGCTGTCCATCGGCTTCACGGTTGCCATACTCATTCCGGTGCTCATGCTCAACCCGCCGCCCAAGGACGACGCGTTTGAAAGCGACGTCAACCTGCAGGCCACCGCGGAACAGACGGAACAGATTTCTGGCTTTGAGATCTTCGCCCCGGAACTGGGCGACAAGGCATATGCGAACTTCGCTCGCTGGCAGGCTAACACTGCACAGGGAGTGCCCTATTGGGAATGCGGCCTCGTCTTCGAAGACAAGAACTTCGTGTGGGTTCGCCAAGCTGCTGACGCCAACCCGACCTGGATAGCCCTGATCACCGATGCGGCGACACCAACCGAAACTCGCACCATCGGCGGAGCGCAGTGGGAAGTGCGCACCAAGGACCAGAGCACGTACCTGATCTCCGAGTTCAAGGACTCCACCGTCGTACTTTCCAGTGACACCTCGGCCGAACAGCTGAACAGTGTTGCCGAACAGGTCGCTAGCGAGCTGGATTAAGTCACGTTCACGGGAAAAGCCAGTCATATATTCGATATTCGAACAGCATCCCGTAGAATCTGAGTCATGCTCTCTGAATCAACACAACTGACCCTGACGCCTAAAGAGGCTTGGGAAAAGCTCAGCGCCGGCAATTTCCGTTTCGTCAACGAAGATACCCAGCACCCCAACCAGGACAGTGCTCGACGGCAGAAGTTGATCTCCGGCCAGGAACCTTTCGCTGTCATCTTCGGCTGCTCTGATTCCCGCCTTGCGGCAGAGATCATTTTCGATGTGGGTTTGGGCGACATGTTCGTGGTGCGTACCGCAGGCCACGTCCTGGATCCGGCAAGCCTCGGTTCATTGGAATTCGCCGTTGACGCCCTGAACGTGCCGTTGATCGTCATCCTCGGGCATAACTCCTGCGGTGCGATTACCAGCGCCATCCAGGCCAAGGAAACTGGCAACATGCCCAAGGGCTTCGTTCGCGACCTGGTCGAGCACATCACCCCTTCAGTCCATGCCGCCGAACGCAAGGGCATCACCGACGTGAACGGCACCGTTGTCGAGCACGTCAAGCAGACCACCGACCGCCTCGTCGACCTGTCCAGCATCATCGCGCTGGCCATCGAAGAGGGCCGCACCGCGGTCGCCGGCGTTGCCTACCACCTGCACGATGGCCGTGCCCAGCTGGTCTCCAGCCTGGGCCTCGACTAGAAGCTCCAAGCTTCAGGAAAAGCCTTGTAAAACGGCTTTTATTCCCAATTCGGTGAAGCGTCACTGTTGGTTGTGATGTTTACGTCAGAGACCTGTCATTCGATGACGGTTCGGGCGTACTCTGGGCTCATGACTAACAGTGACGATTTCCGTATCGAACATGACACCATGGGCGAAGTCCGAGTTCCGGCTCAGGCCCTGTACCGCGCGCAAACCCAGCGTGCCGTCGATAATTTCCCGATCTCGGGCAAGACCTTGGAATCCTCGCATATCAAGGCCCTGGCCCAGGTCAAGAAGGCCGCCGCACGAGCCAACCTGGCGCTCGGCGTTCTCGACGAAGAACGCGCTGAGGCCATTGTGGCCGCAGCCGATCAGGTCGCTACCGGGCAATACGACGAGCACTTCCCCATCGACGTATTCCAGACCGGTTCCGGAACCAGCTCGAATATGAACACCAACGAAGTTCTCGCCGAATTGGCCACCCGTGCCTTGAAGGCCCGGGACAGCGGCACCGAGGTCCACCCGAACGACCACGTGAACGCCTCGCAATCTTCCAACGACGTCTTCCCGACGTCCGTGCATGTTGCCGCCACCGGAGCTCTGCTCAATGACCTGGTCCCGGCCCTCGGAACCTTGGCTTCCTCGCTGGAGGCGAAGTCCGCCGAGTTCAAGGATGTGGTCAAATCCGGCCGCACCCACCTGATGGATGCCACCCCAGTCACCCTTGGCCAGGAATTTGGCGGCTACGCAGCACAGGTACGCTACGGCATTGAACGCATCGAAGCGGCCCTGCCACGCGTTGCCGAAGTTCCCCTGGGCGGCACCGCGGTAGGCACCGGCATCAACACCCCAGACGGCTTCCCGCAGCAGGTCATCGAGTTCCTGCGCGAAGACACCGGCCTGCCCATCACCGAGGCGCGCAACCATTTCGAAGCACAGGCCAACCGCGACGGACTGGTCGAGGCCTCCGCAGCTTTGCGCACCATCGCTATCTCGTTGATAAAGATCGCCAATGACCTACGGTGGATGGGCTCCGGCCCCAACACCGGCTTGGGAGAAATTGCGATCCCTGATCTGCAGCCAGGATCCTCCATCATGCCCGGCAAGGTCAACCCGGTCATTTCGGAGGCAACCATCCAGGTAGCAGCCCAGGTCATCGGCAACGACACCGCCATCGCTTGGGCCGGAACCAACGGCGCCTTCGAGCTGAACGTGGGCATCCCGGTCATGGCCTCCAACCTGCTCGAATCCATTCGCCTGCTGTCCAGCACCTCAACGGTGATGGCCGAAAAGATGATCGACGGCATCAAGGCCAATGTGGAACGCGCGCGCTTCCTGGCCGAGGCTTCCCCATCGATTGTCACCCCGCTGAATAAGCTGATCGGCTATGAAAACGCAGCCAAGATCGCCAAGAAGGCTGTTGCCGAGGGGCTGACCGTACGCGAAGCAACCATCGCTTTGGGCTTCGTTGAACGCGGTGAAGTCACCGAGGAACAGCTCGATCAGCTTCTGGATGTTTCCACCATGGTGGGCAAGCACTAATTCCCAGGCGCTCCACCCCTGCTGCTACCGCGGTTCGATGCTCGGCATCGGGTCGCGGTAGCGTACTTTAACCCGGAAAAACAGACTCCTACTTGCCGGTAACATCTGCTAGCCTCCACCTATGACCCGCACCACATCTCGCTCTTTTAAACGTCTTGGCCTCTGGATTTCCGGCACGCTCGTAGTCCTCTTGGCCGCATTCTTCGCTTTTGCTCCCGGCATCGTGGAAAACACCCGCAATAAGATCGAGGCCGCGGGTCTGCCAGCGGTCGGCGACGACGCCTCGGAACTGCATTCGCGCTTGCAGATTGCCGACATGCATGCCGACACCTTGATGTGGGACCGTTCGCTGCTCAAGCGCTCGGACCGCGGCCATGTCGACCTGCCGCGCATGGAAGAAGGCAATGTCGCCCTGCAGGTCTACTCCTCGGTTTCCAAGTCGCCCGTCGGCCAGAATTACGACTCCAATAGCGCCGAATCGGATAACATCACGCTGCTGGGCATTGTCCAGCTGCAACCGCCTCAGACCTGGTTCTCGCTCCTGGAGCGTTCGCGCTACCAGGCCAAGAAACTGCGCGACGACGCCGCCGACTCGCAAGGCACCCTGCGCACCATCACCACCACCGCCGAGCTCGACCAGCTGTTCAAGGACCGCAAGAGCGGCCAGCAGGTCACCGGAGGCCTCTTCTCGGTAGAGGGCCTGCATAATCTTGAGGGCGACGTCAGGAACGTGGATGTCCTGTTCAACGATGGCATGCGCATGGCCGGGTTCACGCACTTCTTCGACAACTCGGTGGCCGGCTCCAAACACGGGGTCGAGAAATCAGGGCTCACCGACCTTGGCCGTGCTGCACTCAAGCGCATGGAAGAGCTGGGGGTCATCGTCGACCTGGCGCATTCCAGCGACGCGGCTTTCAATGAAGTCCTCTCCCTGGCTACTGAACCCGTGGTATTCAGCCACGGCGGTGTCCAAGCCACCTGCGATGTGAACCGGAACCTCACTGACGATCAGATCCAGGCCATAGCCGGGACCGGCGGCGTTATCGGAATTGGCTACTGGGACGCTGCGGTCTGCACCCTGGATGTGGATTCGGTGGTGGATGCGATGGAGCACGTCATCAAGGTCGCAGGAATCGAACACGTCGGTTTGGGCAGCGACTTCGACGGAGCAACTACCGTCGCATGGGATGCCAGCCAGATTGCTGTCATCACCCAGGAACTGATGAATCGCGGCTATTCGGATACGGAAATCGCGGCCATCATGGGCGGAAATACGTTGCGCGTATTCCGCGAGGTGCTTCCAGCGAACTAGCTCAGTTCAATCCAATAGCGTCGCAGGTCCTCGGTGGAGCCGAAGCGGGGCCCGATTTCGGCAACCGGAGTGACGCGTTCGAGGACTCCGCCGCAAGCTTCGATGGTTCGCGCCGAAGCAGTATTGGAGTCGTTGCAGGTAAGCAGGACCCGCGGCAGGCCAAGGCTGCGGGCTTGTTCGAGGGATCCGGCGAGCGCGGTTCTGGCCAGGCGATTGCCACGGGCGCTCGGGCGTATGCCGTAGCCGATGTGCCCGCCGACTTCACGAAGGAAATCATTGCCCAGCTCGTGACGCAAGCTGACCGCGCCCAAGTACTCATCGTCGTGCGCTAGCCACAGGGTGCTTTGCGCAACGAAGCCTTCCGGTGGCGTGAAGTGCGGCTTTTCCAGATCCTTGAGCAGCTGGACCCACCGCGCGAAGTCTTCTGCATTGCGCAGATCCCAACCGTATTTGGCAGCGTAGAAGACCGAGGCCCCGTCCTGCTCCGCCCCCGCCCATTCGGTTGTGCTCCGCATGAAGGAAGCATGCAGTGCGGCAGAAGGTTCAATCAGTCCAATCCCGGTCATGGAGCAAGTCTAAGCTCATGCCGGTGGCATTCACGCATGCCACCGCGGAGTTGAAGGCAGGAAGCGTCAACTGGCGAAATAGCCACCGGGCCGAGGGTCCATCGCCCATTGCAGCGCCCGTTCGTGCAGCGGCGGGAGTTCTGGCCGGTCAGCCAGTTCGAAGTACCCCACTTCCAAATTCTCGTCATCGTTGACCTTCGCGGTGCCGGAAAGGTGCCGAGCCTTGAAAACTACATCCAGGTACTGCGCGTGATCCCCATTGGGATACACCGTGGGAGCTGTCACCCCGACCCCCAACAGGTCCGTGATTTCGCATTCAACGCCGGTTTCTTCCAGCACTTCGCGGTGTGCTGTATGCGAAGGCTCTTCGCCTGGATCAATAATTCCTGCTGGCAGGGTCCATTTGCCATTGTCGGCACGTCGCACCAACAGCACCCGGCTGTCGTGGAGGACAACTATTTTCACCCCGGAGAGCCATAGCAGTTCATGACCGATGCGTTCTCGAAGATGGGTTACGAATTCTGGAGTTGCCATGATTTCATCGTGCCATAAGCAGCACTGCTAAAGACCCAATGAGCATGAAGGGGCCGAAAGGGACCGCTGATTTCAGCGTCAATTTCCGCACGGCCACGCCCCCGATAACCCAGCCGGTGGCCAGCAGGAAGGCAAGCAAGGTCGCGAAGAACAAGCTGGGCAAGGAATAGTATCCGAGATTCATGCCCAGCACGCCGGCCAGCTTCACATCGCCCATGCCCATTGCCCCAGCGGAAATCAGCGCGAGGAGCAGATAGCCTCCGCCAAGCAGCAGCAACCCCAAAAGGCTCATCAGCAGCCCATGCCCATCAGAACGGAAGATCCCCAGCAGCGCGATCACCACGATGCTGGCCGCCAACCAGTAAGCCAGTAGCCGGTTGGGCAAACGATGCGTCGCCATGTCTTCCTTGGACAGGAGGAACCCGAAACCAAGAAAGCAGGCTAGCTGGAGGAGAACCAGTGCTGCGGCGGTCGGGCTTTCCTGTGCCACGTTCCAAATTTCTGACATGCATAGAGCATAGGCACCTCATTGGATCTTCGGCAGAGGGGTCTTCCTCTTGTGAATAATTCAGCCGCTTCTACAATTGGAGTATGGACGTTCCAGCAGTTCCAGTTCTTTTCCCCGGGCACTCCGCCCCTGAGTCGGCGGCCCGTCGTCGTTTCCGTGCCTTGGCCCGGTCCGCCCCATGGCTGAGCACCTCCTTGCAGTTCCAGGTCCAGGTCCCGGAGCATTACGCCCAACCGGGCGAAGGCCTGGAAGGCCAGCTGACCGCCATCCTCCGCCAGCGAGAAGCCATAGCCGTGCGCTCGGCCGAGGGGCAACTGGTGTACCAAAAGGAGAAGTTCACCGCAGATCGGAGCCGAGGCTACGTCGCAGCCACCAATTCCTCATGGAAGCTGCCGGCCTCGCTGACCTCCCCGGTTTATACCTCAGACCACCTGATCTTGCGCCGTCCACAAATTTCTGGCTTCAATGGGTTGCTGCCCTTGGAGCATTGGGAACCAATGCTCGATCCGGTGGAACTTGCCGGCACCGAGCCTGCCGCCCATGATCTCGCTTTCGACCACCCCACCTACATTCACGAGCTCGCAGAGATCACCCATGGCAACCGGCCTGCTCTAGCCGCCGTTCTCACTGCGGGACACAACTACCAGCCCGCACTGGCCAACTGTCCTCTCGTTCCCGCCGGGGCACGAACCCTCGTGGTACTGGATCTGGCAACAGGCGTCTGCCTAAGCCGCCGGGTGCTCTCCGCCCAGGCCGGGATGCCTGTGGCCCCGGAGCTGTCGCTTCAGGTCCTGGCCCAGAACGAGTACTACATCGATTCCTTGTTCACCGCCCCAGCTCCCACGCTTACCGACGTGCGGGCGCCGATTCCGTGGGAGCTGCGCAGCGAGCGCCAATCCTAGGACAAGGTGGGCGAATCAAGCAGGTTGGTGACTAGCGCGGCGATAGCAGAGCGCTCGGAACGGGTCAGGGTCACATGCCCGAAGAGGGCATGTCCCTTGAGCTGTTCCACGACCGCGGCGACACCGTCGTAGCGGCCTACATGCAAGTTATCGCGCTGTGCCACGTCATGGGTGAGCACCACCTTGGAATTCTGCCCGATGCGCGATAGCACCGTGAGCAGAACATTGCGTTCCAGCGACTGGGCTTCATCAACAATGACGAAGGAATCATGCAGTGAACGCCCGCGGATGTGGGTCAGCGGCAGGACTTCAAGCATCCCGCGTTCGACCACTTCATCAATGGCATTCTTCGACACGATCGAGCCGAGGGTATCGAAGACCGCTTGGGCCCAAGGTCCCATCTTTTCTCCCTCGGAGCCCGGCAGGTAGCCTAGTTCCTGGCCGCCCACGGCATAGAGCGGACGGAACACGGTGATCTTGCGGTGTTCCCTGCGTTCAAGCACTGCTTCCATTCCGGCGCACAGGGCCAACGCCGATTTACCGGTTCCGGCGTTGCCGCCCAGGGAGACGATGCCCACGGATGGATCCATCAGCAGGTCCAAGGCGATGCGCTGCTCTGCACTGCGTCCATGCAATCCGAAGGCCTGCTGGTCGCCGCGCACCAGCTTCAAGGTGTTCGCATCAACCTTGCGGCCCAGGGCGCTTCCGCGCGGGGATGTGATGACGAACCCGGTGTTGATCGGTTCATCGGCGACCGCAGGGTGGTTCAGAAGCTGTTCATGTTCGTAGAGCTTGGCCATGGTCTCTTCGCCCAGTTCCAGCTGCTGTATGCCGGTCCACCCGGTCGAGGCGATCAGCTCATTGCGGTACACCTCGGCATGGATGCCCATGGCAGAGGCCTTGATGCGCATCGGCAGGTCCTTGGTGACCAGCGCAACGTCGAGGCCAGCATCCAGCAGGTGCTTGGCGACAGCCAGGATGCGTGAATCGTTATCGCCTGAGCGCATGCCCACCGGCAGGACTTCCGGGGCGATGTTGTTCAGTTCAATGCGCAGCGTTCCACCAGTTTTGGACACGGGCACCGCTTGGGCTAATCCCCCATGGCTGGCAATCAGCTCGTCCAGCACACGCAAGGCATGGCGTGCGAAGAAGCCCAGATCAGGATCCTTGCGCTTATGTTCCAGCTCGGTGACGACAGTCAGCGGGATCACGACATGGTGCTCATCGAAGTGGAACATGGCTTTCGGGTCAGAAAGCAAGACCGAAGTATCAATGACGTAGGTTCGTACACCCTGTTCGGCTGTTCGTGTCATGGCAGCGCACCCATTCTCGAATCCGGCGTGGGGACTCTCCCCACGCGTAAGTGGGGAATCCCGACACCGGATGTCCAAGGCGATTCCGGCAATTGCTCCGGCTGGCGCTGCATTTGGTCATCTAGTGAGGAACCCTTCGATCAGCTGGGTCTTGTTGCCCCGGCCTTATGATCACCATAGACCTTGAAGCGCTACCGGGGGACTACGTTCAGGTAACGATTAGCTGAACAGCTGAGCCGGGTGCACGATTAGGGGCTCAGGTGCCGAAGCGGCGCTGGCGATCAGCAAAGTCGCGCAACGCACGCAGGAAATCCACGCGGCGGAAATCCGGCCACAATGCCTCGCAGAAGTAGAACTCCGAGTACGCGCTTTGCCAGGTCAAGAAGCCGGAGAGACGCTGTTCCCCGCTGGTGCGGATCACCAAATCCGGATCTGGCTGGCCCTTGGTGTACAGTGCCGATTCGATGTCTTCAGTGGACAGTCCGGCGGCAAGTTCCTCGACCGTGCGTCCATCCTCGGCGGCCTTGCAAAGCAGTGACTTGAAAGCATCAAGGATTTCACGGCGTCCGCCGTAGCCGATGGCCACATTCACATGAACGCCGGTGCGGTTGGCCGTAACGGTTTCCAGCGCGGCAAGCTTCTGCGCCAGGTCTTCAGGCAGCAGGTCCTTGGCTCCCACCTGCTGGACCTTGACCCGGTTGGTCTCTCCCAGACGGTCCAGGGTCGTGCCGATAACTTCCAAGAGGTCGCGCAACTCGCTGGCTTCTCGATTAAGGTTGTCGGTGGAGAGCATGTACAAGGTAACCATCTGGATGTCCAGGTCCTCGCACCAATCGAGGAACTCCAGGATCTTGTCCGCACCGGCCTGGTGGCCTGCCATGGTCGGGGTGCCGGCCAGCTTGGCCCACCGGCGGTTGCCATCGACCATCACGCCAATATGGTGCGGAAGCTTGTCGGCAGGGAGGGACTTCGCCAAGCGCCGTTCGTAGTAACGGTACGCAAGGTTCGGAAGCTGCACCTTGTCCCTGCCTTTCGATAGATTCCAAAAACTCTAGGTTCTAAATCTACCGCTATTTATCGCCCAGCATGGGTATCTGCCCGCTTCACCGCGTCCACGATGGACACATTCTCCCGGGCTCAGGCACCCTTTCCGGAAGCGAACAGCGAGAACAATCCGTCCATCCCGGCTACAGGCATCTGGCAAAGCTCTTCGCGGCAAGGCTGGATCTGGACGGTCTGGGCCGCACCAGATAGCGACGGATCGTGGCGCACATTCAATCCGAGGCTCAACGCCACCGAACGCACGCGCTTGGCTTCTGCCGAATCCCACTGCGACAGCGCAAGATACTGGACCGGGCTGGAAACTATGCACTGCACTTCCAAGGCGGTCGCTACCTGTGTTGGCGCGTCGCTGGCCAAAGCCAGGGCGTGGGCAGAAAGTACGCGGGCGCTTTCCAAGTCCGCCGCATCTGCTTCGGTGTAGTCTCCCGCCGCCATGGACTGCAGGGCATGCATCGCCAGCGCCTTGGCGTAGAGCGCACCCGAGGCCGGCAGCGCATCATCAAGCACCGTGACGGCAGCAATGTTGCTGCGCTGGGCTGCGATGCGCGCATCGGCTTGGACCGCGTCACGCGGCACCCCGGTTTCCGGGTCTACGAAGTTGGCAGCGCGTCCCAGTAAGCGACTGGCACGCTCAGCCCACTGCTTGTGCCCGCTGGCTTGGCCCAACGCCAAGAATCCCAGGGCCAGGGCGGCATAGTCCTGCAAGGTGCCTTCATTGCCGTGCTCAGCACGATTGGCGAAGCTCACGCGAGCCAGCCGTCCGGCATTCTCATCCCACTGCATCGTCCACACCGAGGTTGCTGCCCTCTCGGCGAGCGCCAAGGCTTCTGGCTGGTCCAGGAGCAGCGCGGCTTCAGACAAGGCTTCGATGGCCAGCCCGTTCCAACCGGCGATCACCTTCTCATCGCGGACCGGCATAATTCGCGAGCGGCGCAGCGTGCGCATTGCATCCCGCAGTTCATGGAGAACACCGATTTCGTTCGTTTCAGGAACCCTCAACAGCGAGAAGCAGAAGTTCTGCGGGTCCTCGGCCACCGGCGCGAAACGCAACAACCCCTTGGGCAGCCACTGAATCAAAGGGTCGGTGACCAGTGCGATTTCCTCGCGGCTGAAGGTGTAGTACGCGCCCTCGATCTGGCGGCCATCACGGGATGAATCGGCATCCAGGGAAGCCGCGAAAGCTGGAGCGGCCGAAGATGCGGTGAGCAGTTCCTCGTTGAGGAAGTCGATAATGCCTTGGGCGCTGCGCTGGGCGAGCCAGGCGAGATTCTGCGCGCGCTGGGCTATCTCCCCTTCGGACTTGCGGGCGAATTCTGCCGCCAGGACACTGGTGCGAGCCGCCAGTGAAAGCAGGCCGGCATTGTCGTAGAGCATCTTCTCGAAGTGCGGGACCGACCAGTACTCATCAACGCAGTAACGGGCGAAACCGCCATCAATATGATCCTGCAGGCCGCCAAGGAACATCGCTTCGAGATGGGTGGCCGCTGCGGCGAAGGCCTCGGTGGCGCGGTTCGGGGTGGTGACCACTGCACGCCACAGTGTCTTCAGAGCCCAGGTCGGCGGGAATTTAGGCGCCGGGGTGAAGCCGCCTTCTGGTTTGGTGGCGGCAACCCATCGATCAAGTGCTGCGCCGAAGGCCTGCTCTGCTGGCTGCTGCGACTGCAGCGACAACAGCGAGCTCTGGCGGCTTCCGAGTTCTGCCAAATGCGCGGCGAGCATCTGGGCCTGCTCTTCCAGCGAATCGCGCTTGGTTTCCCAGGCCTCGTGGACGGCGTTGAGCACTTGGCGGAAGCTCGGAGTCTTGCCACGGGGCGTCTTCGGATAGTACGTGCCGGCATGCACGGTACGCCCGTCAGGAAGGGCAAAAATCGTCATCGGCCAACCACCGGCACCGGTGAGCGCCTGGGTAGCCAGCATGTAGGTGTCGTCCACGAGCGGATGCTCTTCGCGGTCCACTTTGATAGCTACGAAGTTTTCGTTCAGCAGCGCCGCGATTTCAGGATCGTCGAAAGACTCGTGGCTCATCACGTGGCACCAATGGCAGGCAGCGTAGCCGATGGAAAGCATGACCGGTACGTCGCGCAACCGGGCCTGTTCGAAGGCTTCGTCCCCATAGGGGAACCAGTCGACAAGTTGGTGCGAATGCTGTCTGAGGTATTGGCTGGATGAGCCAGCGAGTCGTTGAGCCACGCAATCATGCTATCGCGCAGCTCACAAAGCGCCTACTGCTGTTCGTCGGTCTTCGGGTCGTGCGGCTCTTCGGATTCCTGAAGCTTGCGTTCTTCCCCCTTGGCCACCATTTCCTGCTGCTTTGCCTCGGCTTCCGAGGTGTAGCGCACGCGGCGCACTCGACGGACCATGTCGCGAATCAGGAAGATCACGGCAACCACCAAGGCTGCGGTGAAAATGAACCCAAGGAATCCTGGACCGTATTCGCTGCTGGTCTCCGTACCGACACCGAGGGTCGAGGAAGTCAGAGCCAGGGATTCGAAGATCGTATTCACGATGTAAAGACAACTCTTTTCTAGTACTGGAAAGCGCTTAGTACTATCTTAGTCCGGCAAACAGGTCGGTCTCGGGCAACTCGGTTGCTACCTTGGAGGAAATCAGCGTGTAGTCTTCCCACGGCCAGTGCTCCGCGTAGACGTGTTCCGGTACGGCGAAGAAGAAACCTTCCGGGTCGATCTGGGTTCTGTGGGCCAGCAACGCCTGATCGCGCTGCGAGAAGAAATCCGCGCAGTTGATCTGGGTGGTCGTGGTGTGTGGGGAAACCCACTTGAACATCTGGTTTTCCTCGTCCGCTTCCCACAGCGCAACGCGCTCGGTGTAGGGGGACTCGTAACCTGCTTCCAGCATCGCGTAGTGCAAGGTGCGGAAACGATCCGGTGCGAAAGCACGGTCGTAGTACAACTTGCTCACCGACCACGGCGCACCCAGTTCCGGGTACATCTGCGGATTAGCCGCGTGCTCAAAGGCAAAGGTTGAAACCTTATGGCAGTGGATGTGGTCCGGGTGGGGGTACCCGCCGTTTTCGTCATAGGTCGTGATGACGTGGGGACGGAATTCACGGATCAGCTTGATGATGCCGGCAGCAGCGATTTCTACTGGCTGCAAGGCGAAGGCGCCAAAGGGCAGCTCCGGCAGCGGATCCCCTTCCGGCAAGCCGGAGTCGACATAGCCCAGCCAGCGGTGCTTGACGCCCAGCACTGCAGCGGCCTCGGCCATCTCGGTCCGCCGGACGCCTGCCAGGTCGCGGTGCGCATGGGCGAGTTCGCCAGCGGCGGCGTTGAGAATATCCCCGCGCTCACCGCCGGTGCAGGAAACGACCATCACTTCGGCGCCAGCATCAACATAGGCAGCCATCGTTGCAGCACCCTTTGAAGATTCGTCGTCCGGGTGCGCGTGAATAGCCATGAGCCGCAGACCCTGCGAAGGAGCAATTTTCTTCACGTCGTGAATCTCCACTTATCTTCTTTCCTTATGCCACGTTTTTGGACGGCCCGAAGCTTCGAATCTGTCCGTCATCCATAACAACTCACAGCCGACCACCGGTTATTCCCCCATGCTGAAAGACGGTAAACTTGAGTAAGGAACCAACGTACGGCATTCCCAGTTCAAATGCCGCCAGGCAAGAGAGTGGTGCAAGGCAAATAATGTCTGATCCAAGCTTAACGGCTCGCTACAACAACCCCAAGAAACGCAGTCTTCCCAGGAAAACGCGTAACTGGCTAATTGCTGCCGCGCTCTCCGTCGGCGTTGCGGGGGCCGCCTATGTCGGCTTCAACAACTACAGCGCCATCAGCGCGCAGGACATCGAGTTCGAGGTCATTTCCGCAACGAAGGCCAAGGCCATTGTCGCAGTCGAATACAACACCAAGCACCGCGTGCAGTGCGATATTCGTGCGATGAACGAATCCAAGGCCATCGTCGGATACGACACCATTTTGCTTGATCCTGGAGAAGCTACCGGGCACATCACCCAACGCCTGGAGATTGACCTGCACACCGACAACCTGGCGACCACCGCTGGCGTGGAGTCCTGCTACGAGGTTCCGCAGGAATACAAGGGTTAATATTTCAGCTTCTTCATCCCCTAATAGCTGAATCTATTGGGCTTAAATCGTTTTGGCGACTACTATCGTTGAAAAGATACGTTTCGCCCCGCATCGGCGCATGGTTCTAGCTGAGTACTAGGACATGAGCCTGGCGGGGTCTTTGCTTGCATCGCCCATAACGTGTGAGCCCTCAGATCCGTACCGAATCCGACTTCGTCGACGCCACCGTTTCGGTGGCTTTCGGCTTTAGGACCACTTATCGGTCCCAAGGCCAAGCGAAGTCCTAACTGACCAAAGGAAGTACAACGTGAGCACCAACAGCAACGAACCTGTCGTTTGGCTGACTCAGGAAGCCTACGATCGGCTCCAGGACGAACTGACTTTCCTCTCAGGCCCGGGACGTGCCGAGATCGTTGCCCGTATCGAGCAGGCACGTTCGGAAGGTGACCTGAAGGAGAACGGCGGTTACCACGCCGCCCGTGAAGAGCAGGGCAAGGCCGAAGCGCGCATCCTCTACCTGAAGGATCTGCTGCGCCGCGCCGATGTAGGCGATGCTCCTGCCGATGACGGTGTTGTTGAGCCAGGCATGCTGGTTGTCGCCAATATCGCTGGCGACGAGACCACTTTCCTGTTCGGCTCCCGCGAAGTTGCCGGCGACACCGACCTCGAGGTCTACTCCGAGCAGTCCCCTATTGGCGTTGCCGTGCACGGCGCAAAGGTCGGCGACAAGCTGTCGTACTTGGCTCCAAACGGCCGCGACATCAAGGTTGAGATCATCTCTGCAAAGCCTTACCAGTCCTAGCAACTAGGCTGCAATGCAAAGTCCGAAGGCCGCCAACCCATCTGGGTTGGCGGCCTTCGGACTTTGCTGCTTATGCGCTAGGCGACTGAACCGCCGGCAGTATTGGTGATCTGCGGGTCGAAGCCTTCGGCGCGCAGGTTATTGAGCACCGTCTTGGAATGCTCATGGCCCTTGGTTTCCAGGTCGATGGTGATCGCGACATCGCCCATGGACAGCGAACCACCGATACGGGTGTGGTCCAGACGGGTGACATTCGCATCCGATTCGGCGATGATGTTGGAGATCTGCGCGAGCGAGCCGGGGCGGTCTGGAAGCATCATGCGTATGGTCAAGAAGCGGCCGGCCGCAGACAGGCCACGCTGGATCACCTTGAGCATCAGCAGCGGATCGATGTTGCCGCCAGAAAGAATTACCGCGGTGGTTGCCGGATTGATCCCGTGCGCTTCCAGCTTGTTCTCCAGTAGTGCCGCGACGCCCACCGCACCGGCTGGTTCCACCACGAGCTTGTTGCGCTCCAGGAGCACCACCAGAGCTCGTGCGAGCGTATCTTCCGATACCGTCACCACGTCATCAACCAATTCCTTGATGATCGCGAAAGGCAGCTGCCCTGGCTTGCCTACAGCGATGCCGTCGGCAATGGTGTGCACGTTATCCAGCGGGACCAACGCGTCAGCGGCCAGGGATGGCGGGTAGGCCGCGGCGTTCTCCGCCTGGACACCCACCACCTTGATCTCGCGGCCCAGTTCGCGGGCTTTGGCCTTCAGCGCGATGGCGACGCCGGCCAGCAGTCCACCGCCGCCAACACCCATCAGCACGGTGTCCACCTCAGGAAGCTGTTCGAGCAGTTCCAAGCCGATGGTGCCTTGGCCGGCAATGATGTCCGGGTGGTCGAAAGGATGCACGAAGACTGCCCCGGACTCGTCGGCAAAACGCTGCGCCTCGGCCAGCGCTTCATCCACGGTGTCACCGAAAAGCACGACTTCTGCACCATGATCACGCGTCGCGGTCAGTTTCGGCAAGGCGACGCCCCGGGGCATGTAGATGCGCGCCTTGATTCCGAGGTGGCTGGCGGCCTGGGCAACGCCCTGCGCGTGGTTGCCTGCCGACGCGGCGACCACGCCTCGGGCCTTCTCGTCGTCGCTGAGCTTGGACATGCGTACATAGGCACCGCGGACCTTGAAGGATCCAGCGCGCTGCATATTCTCGCATTTGAGGAAAACTTCGGCGCCAACATGCTGGGACAAAACACGGGAATGCTCCACCGGGGTGCGGGCAATAACCGGTTTGAGTACTTCAGCGGCGGCTTCGATATCAGCCAGCGTAACCGGCAAAGTAGGTTCGGTGCTCATGGATTATTCCTCATCTGCTGTGGACTCAGGGTGCCGGGTTTCCGGCGAAGCTGTTGGTGCGGCGGCAGGTCCTGCAGCTGCAGCCGGCGGGTCGGCCTTCGCTGGGTCGCTCGCCTTAGGGCTCTGCGCCACTACTTGGTTTCCGTAGTGCTCAATCACGAATTGGTCGGTTTCCCAGGTTCGGCCCGACAGGTATTTCACGACCGCGTTGACCACCGCCAGCAGCGGTACGGCGAATAGCGCACCCGGAATGCCTGCAAGCATGGTGCCGCCGGCTACTGACAAGACCACTGCCAGCGGGTGCAGGCTCACTGCCTTGCCCATAATCAGTGGCTGCAGGATGTTGGACTCCGCCTGCTGGACCAGCAGCACTACGGCCAGCATGATCAATGCGTTGACCCAGCCATTGGCTACCAACGCGAGCAAAACTGCCAGGGCACCGGTAAACAGTGCACCGACGATCGGGATGAAGGAGCCGATGAAGACCAGGACGCCCAGTGGCATGGCAAGTGGCACGCCCAGGAAGAATGCACCGAATCCGATGCCGATGGCGTCGATCAGCGCAACGATCATCTGGACTCGCACGTAGGTGACCAGCGAGGCCCAGCCCCGGGTCAAGGCGCCGTCCATCGCCGGGCGGGCGCGGCGCGGCAAGAGGTTCACCAGGAACAAACCGATCTTGCGCCCGTCAAGCAGCAGGAAAATCAAGGCGAAGACGGCCAGCAATGTGCCTGTCAGGATCTGCCCGATCGCGGAAGTCCAGCTGATTGCTTCACTTAGGATGTTGGTGGCATTGCCGCGAAGCTGGACGAGGGTATCGTCCAGCACCTTCTGCAGGTCGTCGTTGGTCAGCTTGAGCGGGCCATTGAACAGCCAGTCCTGGACCTGCTCGATGCCCGAAAGCGCTTGGGTCCACAGGGCGGTAAAACCGGCCGAAAGTTTTTGCCCTGCTACCGATAGCCCTGCGGTGACCAGCGCAAGGAAGCCGATGAGAGTAATGCCGACGGCCAACCCGCGAGGTACAGCAAGCTTGGAGTTCATCGTATTCACAACCGGTGAGAGCAGCCCTGCTAGCAGCGCTGCGATGAAAACCGGGATGACCAGCAAGGAGACTTTTGACAGCGCCCACACCAGCACGCCCAAGGCTACGACGATGATCAGGAAACGCCAAGCCCACGCTGCTGCCATGCGCATGGCATACGGCATATCCTCGGCGCTTTTGAAATCCGTCAGATCTGGCCCTGGTGTGGCAGGAGTTTCCGCCGGCTGACTCGGAAGTGAAACACGAAAACGGCGTAGACGTTCCAACCGGCTCTTCTTCATGGAACCACGCTATCGCGTTTGCCAGACAGCTTCTTGATCCATGTCTCAATTGTGACAAAAACCAAGGACCAGTGCCCGATATGGGCACTGGTCCTAGAAATCTAATTCAATATGTTTATTTGCCCTTGCCGAGGGTAACCAGATTGCACAGGCTGCCTCTTATTGCTCACGCCAACTTGAAAACACGGCTCATCAGGCGCTTCGCACATGCTATCTCCGGCGGCGCATGACCGCTTCAAGGACCCTCTCCTCAGCGTCTTCACCGGGCTTGATGCCCGCGGGTACCTTGAAGAAGAAAATTGCCCCCAGTGCCCACCAAATGGCGAAGATGGCCCACGGTTCCCAGCTCAGCGAGGCCGGCATGCCGGGCATGTAGAGGCTGAAGAGCGCAGCGGTGAGAAGGACTGAAGTCCAGCCGATGATAGTCCCAGCAATTCCGTTGCCGCCAACGCGCAGCGGCCGATCCATCATGGGTTCGCGCTTGCGCAGCACGAGGAAGGTGACCGAGACCAGGAAGTATGCCACGATGATGCTTGGCGCTCCCGAATCCACGAGCCACCCCAGCATTTCAGCGCCGAAGAATGGGGCCAGCATGGAGATTCCGCCGATGAAGACCAGGGCGTTGGCTGGAGTGCGGTATTTGGGATGCAATGTGCCAAACCAGGAAGGAAGCATGCCGCTTCGAGCCAGCGAGTAGACCAATCGCGAAGCTCCCAGCAATAGAGAGTTCCATGAGGTCAAGATGCCGGCGATGCCACCAGCAATCAGCACCTTGGCCATCAGCTCCGAACCGAACATGGCCCCGAAGGCATCCGCCGTTGCAATGTCAGCTCCGGCCAGTTGAGCAGCTGGCATGGCCGACGATGTGGTCAGGACAACCATGACGTACCAAATGGTGGCCAAGACTACGGAGACGACTACGAGCTTGCCAATTTGCTTGGCCGGAATATTCACTTCTTCCGCGGACTGCGGAATCACGTCGAAACCGATGAACAGGAATGGCACCGCCACCAGCACGGCGAAGAAGCCGCTGGTTCCTGGGGTGAAGAACGGTTCCATGTTCTTGGCTTCGCCGCCGGCAAAGGCGCCGGCAATCATCAGGGCGCCGATAACCATCAGGAAGAGCACCACGAAGGTCTGCAATACGCCAGCTTGCTTCACGCCGCGGATGTTGATCCAGGTGATCACCACCGCTGAAAGCACGCCTACCAACGCCCAGGTCAGGTTTACTTCAAAACCGGCAACAGTCCACAGGGGAATCTGGCTCATGCCCGGGAAGATGTATTCCACGGTCCGCGGCAAAGCGACCGCTTCGAAAGCCACGATAGTCACATAGCCGCCGGTAATTGCCCAGGATCCAATAAACGAAGGCCGGGCTCCCAAGGCGCGCAGGATGAAGTTGTGCTCGCCACCGGCTTTTGGCATGGCCGCGGTCAGTTCGGCATAGGTCAGGCCAACGACGGCCATGATGCCACCACCAACGAGCATGGCCAGGACCGCCCCCATGGTGCCCGCGTTATCCAGCCACCCACCGGTGAGCACTACCCAGCCGAAGCCGATCATTGCACCGAACCCTAGGGCCAGGGCATCCAAGTTGCCCAGGGATTTCACCAAGCCCGGCGGCTTTCCTGATGTTTGATCGACTCTCATTGCGTTCTTCCTGCCAAACTTGTTGTGAGTTGAGTAACTGAATCGCTACAGGAGAATCTAACCAAAGTTTCGCATGACTGCCCAATCAGCTGTCATTTTCCACGGCAACCGCGGTGCAGCCGATCATAAAAATTCATATTTGGACAGGCAATTAACGCACAAGGACCAGTGCCCGAAATGGGCACTGGTCCTTGCGAGCTATGCTATTGCGGCTAGTCGTCGCCACGCAGGATCGCGAGAATACGCAGGATCTCGGTGTACAGCCAGATCAGGGTCATGGTCAGGCCGAAGGCGCCGCGCCATGCCATGATGGCTGGAGCACCCTGGTCGGACAATTCCTCGATCATGGTGAAGTCGGCAACCAGTGCGTAGGTTGCCAGCAGAACGGCAACTACACCGATAACCAAGCCGAGCACTCCGCCGCGCATGCCGAACATGCCATCGATGACGCCGGTGAGCATCAGAACCATGTTGAGCAGCGAGAAGACGATCAGGCCGACCATGCCGATCATGAACATCTTGTTCAGCTTGGGAGTCATGCGGTACTTGCCCGAGCGGTACAGCGCCAAGGTTACGCCGGCAACACACAGGGTAGCCAGCACAGCCTGGATAGCGATTCCCTCAAGGCCCGGCCGGCTTTCAAGGAAGCCGGAGAGACCACCAAGGAACAGGCCCTGGGCCGCGGCATACAGCAGGATGAGCACAGGCGATGGGCGCTTCTTGAAAGCGTTAACCAGACCGAGGACAAAGCCAACCAAGGCACCTGGCAACATGAGGGCCGGCATGCCCCAGCCAATCGCGGCGCCAACAACAACCAAGGCCAGGCAGAGCACGGTCTTGTTGATCGTGGTTCCGATGGTCATGCGGCCGGTGTCGGCGCTGGTTGCAGCAGGCTGCTGGTACATCTGCTGCAGCTGGTCTGCGCTCATATTTGCGGTGTCACGGAATCCAACAGCACTTCCAGGCTTGGTTCCCCAAGCATCAGAGCGGCTGCTGGAACCAAAAATTGGATTGCCCAATGTCATTCCCCCATAGATTGCGATTGCGCCGGCACGTGGCTAGCTGAAGATCTTTTGCTTAATCCTATTGAGCATTGCTGTGAAATCACTCAGTCGGAAGGATGATATAGGGCATTTTTCCGAAGAAAAACTACTCTGTCAGCGATATTCTTGAAAGTTCTACCATCAAGGTTGCCTTGGCAGCCGATTTTGGTGGAATGCACGATGCCTGAGGTTGAACGATGGATGCGCTCCCACTTTTGGCAAAAGAAAAGACCACTGCTGACCGGAAAATCCGGAACAGCAACGGCCTTATTCTGTACCCCCAGTGGGACTCGAACCCACAAGCCTTTCGGCAGCTGATTTTAAGTCAGCCGTGTATGCCAATTCCACCATAGGGGCAAGACTCTCAAATTTTACGTGATCGGCAAAGCAAATAGAAAATCCTTCTTTGCTGACGTACGCGAGGGGCCAATTGCTTGGCCCCTCGCATCATCGTCGATCAACTACGGCTCAAGCCTACTTCTTCGGCTTGGCCGACTCTTCGAAAGCAGTGCGTGGTGCTTCGAGGTTGTTCAGCTGCAGGGCATCGCGCTTGAAGACCAGTGCAACCAGCCAGTCGCCAACGACGCGGAACTTGCGCTCGAAGGTCGGCATGGCCATGCCGTGGTAGCCGCGGTGTGCCATCCATGCTGGCCAGCCCTTGAGCTTGATGCCAACAACCTTGGCAACGCCCTTGTTGCGGCCGAAGCCGGCAACTGCGCCCAGGTTGGAGTGCTTGTATTCCTTGATGGTGCCAACACCGTAGCGCGCAGCGTACAGGTTCTTGGCCAAGAGCTTGGCCTGGCGCACTGCGTGCTGTGCGTTGGGAACGCAGGTGCCGTCCGGCAGGCCGCCGGTGACGTCCTTGACTGCCGAGATATCGCCGGCTGCCCAGGCGCCTTCCAGAGGTTCGCCGTTGGCATCCTTGATACGAAGGTCCGTGCGGGTCTCGATGCGGCCGCGCTGCTCGATTGGGAAATCGGTGGAGCGAACCATCGGGTTGGCCATGACGCCAGCAGTCCAGATCAAGGTGTCGGAACCGAACTCGCCCGCTGGGGACTTGTCGGCCATGTTGATCAGTTCCAGGTTGCCTTCTTCGGCATTGTTCAGCGAAGTGTTCAGCAAGACCTCGATGCCGCGGCTGCGCAGGTGATCGACAACCCACTCCGCCTGCTCGGCGGTGACTTCTGGCATGATGCGGCCCATGGCCTCGATCAGGACGAAGCGTGCTTCCTTCGCATCGATGCGGTCGTTGAGGCCGATCAAGTGACGGGCCATGTCTTCCAGCTCGGCGATGGTCTCGATGCCGGCGAAGCCGCCGCCGACAACCACGAAGGTCAGGGCGCGCTTGCGTGCAACTGGATCAGTCATGTTCGAAGCGGACTCGATGCGCTCGGCAACCTTGTTGCGCAGGGCGACGGCCTCTTCGATGGTCTTCAGGCCAATGCCGGTTTCAGCCAGGCCAGCGATGGGGAAGGTACGGGTGACCGCACCAGCGGACATCACGACATCGGTGTATTCCAGCTCGAACTGCTCGCCGTTGACCGGAGCAATGACAGCCTTCTTGTTGGCATGGTCGATGCTCAGCACGCGGCCGTTGACCAGCTCGGAGTGCTTCAGGTGCTGACGGTGCGAGACCACAACGTGGCGTGGTTCAATCTGGCCACCGGCAACTTCTGGCAGGAATGGCTGGTAAGTCATGTACGGGTTCGGGTCGACAACGGTGACGATGCCGCCGTGTGCCTTGACCTTCTTCTGCAGCTTCATCGCGACGTACAGGCCTACGTAGCCACCGCCGACGATAAGAATGCGCGGACGCTTCTGGGAGGTTTCGATGATCGACATACTGTTGATTCTACGCGGATTTTTCGAGTTAGTGAAAACATTCACTAACTATTTCCGTTCGGTGTGTCACGTCGTCGCCAGGCATGGGCGTTTCCGACTGCCGAGGTTCGCACCAACCTGTCGAATTAAGCATCGGAAGGCGCGAAAAAGCGGGGTGGATCTTCAGTTTCCACCCCGCTTTGTCCGCTATTTACTTCTCTTCTTCGGGAATCTCGTCGAACAGATCCCGGCCGCCAGCTTGATCCGGGACTTTCAATGAACTCAAGGAAGCCGAACCAAGCCGCGCCGCAGCCTTCTCGCGTCGACGACGCACCAGGGTCTGGGCGATGCCTGCAATGATCACCAGCAGCAAGAGCACTCCCCCGCCGACGATCAGCAACGGCTGAAGCGCCGGTGCCGAGTCATCGGGAAGAACCGGATCTGGCGCCGCGACCTGCTTGAGGTCCGATTTCTCCATCGAGACGCCCGGAGCTGGGGTATCAGCAGTCTTCTGGGTGTCGCGGCGGTGCACGCGAATCCACTCGCTGATCGTGCCCAGCGGGTTCTCGGATACCGAGGGGACGCTCGCCGTCACTGCCGCCTGCGCATCGATGATTCCGTAGCCGTAGAGGTTGTCCACGCCGGCTGTGCCGGTGTCCTTGGCGGTCTTCAGGATGCGATTGATGACCTCAGGAGCTTTCATGTTCGGGTATTCCGAACGAATCAATGCGGCCACGCCCGCCACCAAAGGAGCCGCGCCGGAGGTACCGGACCAGCGCGCGTAGCCGTCATCTGGCAAGCCGCCGACCAACTGCTCGGCAGGGGCTGCAACGCCGATGGAAATGCCTTCGGTCGAGGAATCCTGCGAAGCCTTGCCGCTGGCATCAACGCCGGCCACGGTCAGCACTCCCGGAATGGTGGCCGGGGCGCCCACCTGGCTCATGCCGCCCGAACGGTTGCCTGCAGCGGCAACAATAACCACGTCATGGTCTTCTGCGTACTTGAAGGCGTCATCCCAGCTTTCCGGCCATGCCGGGCTGGTTGAACCGAGAGACATGTTGATGACCTTGGCCCCGGAATCCACGGCCCATTTCACGGCACGGGGGATCTGGGTTTCCACTGGAATCTTCGCCGGGTTGCCTTCGCCCATCCACAGCGACACAGACAGCAGGTCTGCTGCCGGAGCGACGCCGAGCACGCCGTCCTTGCCGCTCTTCAGCTTTGGCACCTTTTCGTACTCAGGTTCCTGGGGAATGTCCTCGTCTTCGTCTTCGGCGGTCTTCTTGGCCTTTTCCCACGCGGCCTTCAAGCGCTCGTTCTCGGATTTAACCCGCTTGATTTCGCCCTTGTTGTTGCCGCGCCCGCCGAGCAAGGTAGCCACCAAGGTGCCGTGCTCGCTCATGACGCCTATGGGCTTGTTGCCCTTGTCTCCGCCTGAGCCGGACATATCAGCACCGCCAACCACGGCACCCTTCAAGTCTGGATGCGCGGTATCAATGCCGGTATCAATGATCGCGACTTTGACGCCTTCGCCCTTTGTCGTCTTGTGCGCTTCGGCCACGCCCAACGACTTGAGCCAGTATTCGGACTCACGCATGTTGTCAGCGCGGGCAGGTACGCCCACGCTGAGCAGGGTGAAGGCCAACAGCGCTGCGACAAGCAGAGAGCCGAGCTTGAGGAAGCCCATTCTTTTCCTGGCACGCAAAGCTGAGCTCAAGACATCTCCTTGGGTCGGTGACTGGGTGACAGGTTCAGGCGGCGGCAGCTGAAGCCGCGATTCCGTCGAGAATATCGTGTTCGGAAGCAATCAGAACCATTTCGCGGTTCCCACTGGCCTTTTCAAGGTAATGAAGGATGCGTTGCACAATGGCTGCGCCAGCTTGGATCACATCAACTCGTCCCGGATGCATGAAGCCCAGTGCCGCGCGCTCTTCCCGGCTGTAGGAAAGCATGCTGGCGGTGGCTTGGCGCATCTGGGCGAAGCTCAGCTGCGCACCATGGATCTTTTCCGACTCGTACTGCTTCAATCCCAGGGCCTGGGCGGTGAGCGTCGTGAAAGTGCCTGCAACCATGATCACCGCGTCGACCTGCGCAACGTCAACCGATCCGGCCAAGGATTCCAAGGTGCTGTCCATGAATTCCAAGGCCTGGTCCGAACGCAATCCCGCTTGGTGGAACCGTTCGGTAACGCGCACACAACCCATGTCCAGGCTCTTGGCTGCCAACGGGCCGGTGGCATCACCGAGAACGAATTCAGTGGATCCACCACCGAGGTCGATCACCAGGCTCTTGCCGCTTTGCCCGTCCCGAACCGAAGCCGCACCGGCAAAGGACAGGGAGGCTTCTTCTTCACCGCTGATCACTTCCGGGGCGACGCCCAGGATCTTGGTGATCCGCTCGGTGAAGACCTCGCGATTCGATGCATCGCGGGCCGCCGAGGTCGCTGCGAAACGGATGGCTTCCACCCCATGCTCATCGCACAGCTTCTTGTACTCGCGAGCAGCTTCAAAGGTGCGCTCCAAGGCCTCGGGAGCGAAAGCGCCGGTAGCGTCAACGCCCTGGCCCAAGCGCACGATGCGCATGGTGCGCAGCACGTCGATCAGCTGGCCATCGGCCCCGATGTCCGCGATCAGCAGACGGATGGAGTTGGTTCCGCAGTCAATACCGGCCACGCGCATTAGGCATCATCCTGGTCAGCGCCCTGTGCGGATTCACGCACGGCACGCTTCCGGGCGCGTTCTGCGCGCTTGGCCGCTGGGTCCTGCTGTTCCTGGGTCTTCACGTGGCGCGAGCGGTCACGGCTCGGGGCCTCGGATTCGGTATCCCAAGCACCCACGCAGTAGCACTTGTCCTTGGTCCACCACTGGGCAATCCCAGCCAGTGCTTCATCACCCAGCGGGTTCACGCCCTCGCCGGCAGCCAGCGAGTGCCCTACCAGCACGTGCAAGCACTTGACGCGGGTCGGCATGCCGCCAGCGGAGACCCCAGCGATTTCCGGAACGGCCCCGGTTCCCGAGCGCTGGCCAATCGCATCGCGGTTGGCCAGGTACGACTCGTGGGCAGCTACATAAGCCTGCGCCAGCTGCGCGTCCTCACCCAGGCGGTCATTCATCTCGTTCATCAACCCGGCAGCTTCCAACCGCGAAACTGCCGCAGTGATCACCGGGTGCGCCAGGTAGTAGGTGGTGGGGAAGGGAATACCCGAGGAAAGGCGCGGTGCCGTGGTGGCTACCAGAGGGTTTCCGCAAACGCAGCGCGCACCGATCTCCACCACATCGCGCACCGGGCGGTTCAGCTGGCGGGACAGGGTGTCGAGGTCAGCTTCGCTGGGTACTCGTCCGGCGGCGTCAAGGGCTTCGCGGATTGGCTGTTCAGTCACGGTTATAAGTCTCTTCGTGTTTAAAGTGGTTAGTCAGTGGCAGAACGTCGAACGGAGTCGAGCAGAGCATCAACCCATGGAAGTTCCTGGCGCACCTCGAAGGTGCTTCCGTTGCCGTCGGCGGGCGTCTCTTCATCCTTAGGGCGTTCACCCACCACCATGTAGAGCTTTTCACCAGGCATTACCAAGTTTATCCGCTCGCGTGCTTGCTGCTTGATGTACAGCGGGTCATCCCAGCGTGCGATCTCTGCCTTGAGGTCATCGCGCTGCGTCTCCAGCGCTTCAATCGAGGCATTCAGCTCGTTCAGTTCCGCCATCTGCGTGCGGTAGAAATTCACCGTGGGCACGAGCATCACTGCGAAGAAGGCCAGGACCACGATCAAGGCGGCGATACGGCCGGAAAACCGGTGCGCAGCAACGGGTTCGCCCTCGGGGACGTGGTTCTGGCCAGACGGCTTCTGCCCCGGCTTGCGGCGTACGGCAGCAGAGAACTTCACCCGGTCATCGCGTCGGCGTTCGTTCTGCTTTTCCTTGGCACGTTCGCGCAGCGGCACCTTCGGCTTCGGCGCGTAATTTCCTGCAAATTTTTTCGGCTCACGTGACGCATCTGACGCTGGGCGTGCCGTCGATTTCGGCTGTGCTGCAACGCTTCTGGGCTTCTGCGCAGCGGGAGAGGCCTTCGGTGGGCGCGGCGTTGCAGGAGTTTGCCTGGCCTGCGCTTGTGGCCTGACGATGCGCAGAGCGTCGGTAGGCGGTTCAGCTTCGGAACCTGCGCCGTCATGTTTCGTCTGGTCAACCGGGGTTATTACGGCTTCTTCGGCCGGATCCGGAGTATTACGGCGAGGCATTCGCGGTGGTCGCTGAGCCATACTCCCCCAATTCCCGTGGTGCTTTTCGTGCGGTGTTGCCGTGGACTAGGCAAGATAATTCCATTAAATAACGAAAAGCCCGCCGGTATCCACTACCGACGAGCTTATTCGCTATTACTGAAAATTAGCTGTTGAAACGCGGGAACGCGCTACGGCCAGCGTAGACCGCCGAGGCGCCCAGGTCTTCTTCGATACGCAGCAGCTGGTTGTACTTGGCTACGCGCTCGGAGCGAGCTGGTGCACCGGTCTTGATCTGCCCGGCGTTGGTTGCCACGCAGATGTCAGCGATGGTGACATCTTCGGTTTCACCCGAACGGTGCGAGGTGATGGTGGTGTACCCGGCACGCTGCGCCATGGTCACTGCATCAATGGTTTCGGTCAGGGTACCGATCTGGTTGACCTTCACCAGCAGCGAGTTGGCGGTGCCCTTGGCGATGCCGTCGGCCAGGCGCTGCGGGTTGGTGACGAACAGGTCGTCGCCTACCAGCTGCACCTTATCGCCAATGGCGTCGGTCAGGGTCTTCCAGCCATCCCAGTCGTCTTCATCCAGTGGATCCTCGATGGAAACCAATGGGAAGTCGGCAACCAGGCCAGCGTAGTAGTCGCTCATTTCCTGGGCAGAAAGCGCCTTGCCCTCGAACTGGTAAGCGCCGTTCTCGTAGAACTCGGAGGAAGCGACATCCAGTGCCAGGGCGATGTCTTCGCCCGGGGTGTAGCCAGCGCGCTTGATCGCTTCGGTAATCAGTTCCAGAGCCGCGCGGTTGCTTGGCAGGTTCGGAGCGAAGCCGCCCTCGTCGCCCAGGCCGGTGGAGAGGTTCTTCTCCTTCAGCACGGACTTGAGGTTGTGGTAGACCTCGACGCCCCAGCGCAGGCCCTCGGAGAAGGTCGGCGCGCCGAGCGGGGCGATCATGAATTCCTGGATGTCCACGTCGGAGTCGGCGTGGGAGCCGCCGTTGAGGATGTTCATCAGTGGCACTGGCAGTACGTGCGCATTAGGGCCGCCCAGGTACTTGAACAGTGGCAGGTTGGCGCTCACTGCAGCGGCGTTGGCCACTGCCAGGGAGACGCCGAGGATGGCGTTTGCACCCAGCTTGGACTTGTTGGCAGTGCCGTCCAGTTCAATCATGGTGGCATCGATGGCGCGCTGGTCGGTGGCGTCAAGGCCCTCCAGCTCGTCGGCGATTTCGTCGATGACGGACTCTACAGCACCCAGTACGCCCTTGCCGAGATACCGGTCTTTGTCGCCGTCGCGACGCTCAGCTGCTTCGAAAGCGCCGGTGGATGCACCGGAAGGAACAGCAGCACGGCCATGCGAGCCGTCGGATAGCAGGACCTCGACCTCGACGGTCGGATTGCCGCGGGAATCAAGGATTTCGCGCGCGTGAATGGCGTCAATCAATGCCATGAGTATGGACTCCTTGTAGAAAAGGGGTGGTCTTGGGGCAGGTCAACCAGCGGTCGCTGATAAGACCGTCGGCGCCATTGCCTGTCTCTAGCCTAGCGCTTCGAAGGTGATTTGGGCGATGTTGTTGCGCCAGTTTCCGCGCCGTATTGCTGGCCCAGGGCCGCGCGCAGCACCGATTCGGCATCCAGGCCCAGCTCCTCGGCCCTCGCTGACAGGGCCATTAATTCCTTGGCCAGGGAGAACTCGTCGACGATTCGCTCACGAACCTGCTCGGTGACTAGCCCGGCCGCGGGCTGTGCCGATCCTGCTCTGGCATGGCGATCAAGCAATTTCTGCGCGAGCGCCAGGGACGGCAGCCCAGCGGGCAGTCCCGCGTTCTTCCGCTTCTTCGGCTGGCCGGCGCGTTCGGCCTGCTTCGCCGCATCCCACACGCGGATAATCTCATCCACATCCGTGATGACGTCCTGGCGGACCTGGCCCTGCTCGTCGAAAATATGCCGGTTGCGGCGCAATAGCTTCGCATTCAGCGTTTCGGCGACATCTTCCAGGCCGAAATGGTCTTGCTCCTCGGCGATCAGCGATTGCAGCAGGATCTGGAAGAACAAGTCCCCCAGCTCCTCCTTCAACAGATCCGGGTTCCGTTCAGCGATAGCGTCCAGCACTTCATAGCTTTCCTCGATGAGGTAGGTGCGCAGCGACTCGTGAGTCAGCGCGCCAGTCCAGGCGCATCTGCTGCGAAGGGTCCGTACGGTGGCGTTGAGCTGGTCTAGCTGCGTTCTGTTCTCCGGCATAGGAACATGCTATCGAAGCGGGCTTTCAGCCTGCGGCCAAGGAGCTCCCCATTGCTGCCCATTCGGGCTAGCATGGCCGTAGTTCATCCCGACGACGCGAAGGATTGCCAATGACCGTCCAAGACACCGCCCAGCTGGAATTCCTGGATCAGCTTCCAGCCAAACTCTTCATCGGCGGCCAGTGGGTTGAGGGGCGCTCCGAGCGCATCCTGCGCACTGCCAACCCTTTCGACGACTCGCTCCTGGCCGAGATCCGCCAGGCCTCGACCGACGACGTCGACGACGCCTATGGCGCTGCCGCCGCTGCGCAGCCAGGCTGGGCGGCGCTCTCCCCCGGCAAGCGCTCGAAGGTCCTGAACCAGGCCGCCGACTACCTGCAGTCGAACTTCGCGGGCATCCTGGCGCTGTTGACCGCCGAGTCCGGTTCCACGCAGTTGAAGGCGAACATCGAACTGGGCGGCACCATCGCTGCCATCCGCGAAGCAGCCACCTTCCCCACCCGCGTGCACGGCAAGATCCTGCCCTCCAATGCCGAGGGCAAGGAGAACCGGGTCTACCGCTAACCGGTCGGCGTGGTGGGCGTCATCAGCCCGTGGAACTTCCCGCTGCTGCTGTCGGCCCGGTCCGTAGCGCCCGCCCTGGCCCTGGGCAATGCGGTGGTGCTCAAACCCGCCTCGGATACCCCGCTGGTGGGAGCCTTGGTCCTGGCCAAGGCTTTCGCCGAGGCTGGCCTGCCAGATGGCGTGCTGAACGCAGTAGTTGGTTCCGGTTCGGAAATCGGCGATTACTTCGTGGCGCATAGGACCCCGTCGCTAGTTTCGTTCACCGGTTCGACTCCGGTGGGCAAGAACGTCGGGAAAATCGCGGTCAGCGGCGAGCACATGAAACGCGTGGCGCTGGAGCTTGGCGGCAACGCGCCATTCGTCGTGCTCGAAGACGCTGATCTTGACGAAGCAGCCAAGGCCGCGACCCTGGGCAAGTTCTTGCACCAGGGGCAGATCTGCATGGCCATCAACCGCATCATCGTCCAGGCTCCGGTCTACGAGGCCTTCATCGAGAAGTTCATCGAGCAGGTCGGCAAGCTCGGCTATGGCGATGCCGCCGATCCAGCCAACCTCGTGGGACCGATCATCAATGATGCGCAGTTGGCGTCGGTGAGCGGCAAGATCAAGACCGCACGTGGCCAGGGCGCCCGCGAAGTCCTGGCAGGTTCGATCACAGGCCGTGTGGTCTCTCCCCACGTCTTCGCAGATGTCACCAGCGGCATGGAACTGTTCCGCGAGGAGATCTTCGGCCCGGTCGTGGGCATCGCCAAGGCCGACTCCGAAGAGCATGCGCTGGAACTGGCCAACGACACCGAATTCGGCTTGTCCTCGGCCGTTTTCACGCAAAACCTGGAGAAGGGCGTCGCCTTTGCCCGCGGCATCAAGGCCGGGATGACTCACGTCAATGACATCACCGTCAATGATGAACCGCATGTGATGTTCGGTGGCGAGAAGAATTCGGGTCTGGGCCGTTTCAACGGCGAGTGGGCTATCGAGGAATTCACCACCGATCACTGGGTCGGCGTGCAGTCCACCAAGAAGCAGTACCCGTTCTAGGAACCACCTGCCCTTGGAACCAGCGAAGCCGCCCCTTGCTTGAGCAAGGGGCGGCTTCGGTGGTTGCCTGGCGGCTGGGTCCTGGAACTAGTCGGCGACGTTTTCGTATTCGTCTTCGTCGTAGTCCTCGTCATCCAGCAGGTTGTCGTAGTAGTCGTTGATGTACTCAACGAGCAGCTCGCGCATTTCCAGCGGGACGAAGGCAGCTTCGGCGGCGTTCAGCGTCAGATCCAGCAGATCTTCCAAGTCGTAGTCGAAGGCTTCTACCAGCAATTCGAACTCATCGGACAAGGTGGTGCCGGACATCAGGCGGTTATCCGGCGAGATGGTGACATTGAAACCGGTCTGGACCAGCAGGTCGATCGGGTGGTTCCCGATGCCTTCGCCGAATTTGGAGGTAGCACCGGTCTGCAGGTTCGAGGACGGGCAGACTTCCAGCGGGATGCCGCGTTCGCGGACCCAGTTCGCTACCGGGCCCAGCGATACCAGGCCGGTATCGTCGCTGAGTTCTTCGCCGTTCTCGTCGATAGCTCCGAACTCGATCTCGATGTCCTCGGCTACGCGGACTCCGTGGCCCAGGCGCTGGGCGCGGCCGATCAGGATGGCTTCCTTGATGGAATCCAGGCCGGCTGCTTCGCCAGCGTGCACGGTGGTTGGGAAGAGGTTCTCGGCCAGCAGGTCGAAAGCTTCCTTCATCACTGAGGGCGGGAAGCCATCTTCAGCACCGGCGATATCGAAACCGACGACGCCACGACCACGGTGGCGCAGGGCCAGCTTGGCGATTTCCACGCCTTGGTCGCTGTGGCGCATGGCGGTAACGATCTGGCCGATCTGCATCGGGTGGCCCTCGGCGTTGAGCTGCTCGCAGGCCTGGTCCAGGCCTTCCTGGATGGCGTCGACGACGTCGTCCAGGCTCAAGCCTTCGCGGCGGTGCTGCTCTGGTGCATAGCGGACTTCGCCGTAGATGACACCGTCTTCAGCGAGGTCCTCGACGAATTCGCGGGCAACGCGGATCAGCGCATCTCGGGTCTGCATGACCGCGACGGTGTGCTCGAAGGTTTCCAGGTAGCGTGGCAGCGTGCCGGAGTCGGCTGATTCACGGAACCATTCGCCCAAAGCTTCTGCTTCGGTCTCTGGCAGCTCGTGTCCAATCTCGGCGGCCAGCTCGATGATCGTCTGAGGGCGCAAACCACCGTCGAGGTGGTCATGGAGCGAAACTTTAGGCAGATCCCGGAAGTCGAATTCGGGATCGTAGTCAGTATGAATCATTTCTTCAGTCACACCACTGAGCCTAGTCGCATTTTCGCGGAACTGACAGCTCCAACGGGTAAAGATCTGCGAGCCACTATGTGACCCTGATCAATACGGGAGGTTAACCCTCGTCAGGGCTTGGCGGGACGGTCTGCCTGGCTGGTTGCACCGGGTGCCCTTCGCGCTTCGCCGCGCGCCGATGCAGGCGATCCAGCACCCAGCTGACGATCCGGTCGATGACGAATCCGAGCACTACGGCGATGACAATGGAAACTGCAATGCCCAGCAGCTTGTTGTCGTGCATCCAGTTGCCAGCCAGCGCACCGATGCTGACGGAGTAGGCAGCCCAGGTCAGTACGCCGATGGTGTCGAAGAGGGTGAAGCGCTTGTGGCTGAATCCGGTGGCGCCCGCGGTCAGGTTCACGGCCACTCGGCCAATCGGGATGTATCGGGCCGTGAAAATCAGCAGAGCTCCCGAGGTTTCAAGTTTCTTCTCGGCATAGTTCAGCACCCGCTGCGCGCGTTGCCCGCGCATCCACTTGAATCCCCTGGATCCGATCTTGCGTCCGATGGCGTACGTGATCTGGTCGCCGAGCAAGGCACCGCCGGCACCGAGCAAGCCGATCAGGACAAGGTTGGGAACACCGGTGTGGACGCCGACCGCGGCCAGTGAAACCAAAAATGATTCACTCGGGACGAGGGGGAAAATCGCATCGATCATGCAGAACAGAAACAATAACGGCAGGATCCACCATGCGCTGGCGGCCTGCGTGATTGCCTCATTGACTAATTCCATGCGTGCCTACATCTACTTTCCCAAGGCGCTCCATGCGCTGAATGTCTCTCCATTTTCGCTCGAGAACTCACCTGCGCGCATCCTGCTTACGTTGCGTTGTGGACAATTCCCATCTGCTACCCAGGTAGGAGTTAACTGACTAACGTTTGACTACGCCGTTATTGTTCCCGGGAACTTTCTGGGAACTTCCACTGCGGCAGCTGGCCTGGGAACCACCAGGATTCCAGGTAATAGCTACCGCGACTTCTAAGACGAACGGACCTGCACGGCCCTCCGGAAAGAAAAGCCCAGCTGCTGCAGGCAGCGAGGCCGGGGAAGAGCACTCGCAGGGCGACCAGGCTCCCGATATTTCTGGAGCGGGGCGCAGATTCCCAGCGGATCGGTCGCCGGCAAGCAAAAGAGCCGGGAAACACGGCAACGTGTTTCCCGGCTCCTTGAGCGCCAATCCGGATTCGGCTACTTGGCGGCGATGCGGTCCAGGATCAGGCGGGTGTCCGGACGGTCATCGGCCGAACCGATCATGATGGCGCGCTGGACCAGCTCGATGGCACGCTCCATCTTGGCCGGGGTGTCGGTCAGCAAGGTGGCAATCGGCTCGCCCCGGCGAACCAAGGCACCTGGCTTCACGTGCATGCGCACGCCGGCGCCGGCCTGGACGCTGTCTTCCTTGCGGGCACGTCCTGCGCCCAGGGTCCAGGCGGCCAGGCCGATGTCCATCGCGTCGAGCTTGATCAGCACGCCCTCGGCGGGCGCCACCACGGTGTGCGATTCCTTGGCTACCGGCAGCTTGGCATCCGGATCGCCGCCCTGGGCCACGATCATCTTGCGCCAGATGTCCATGGCCTTGCCGTTCTTCAGCGCACCGGCGACATCCACATCCTTGATGCCTGCCCCGGCAAGCATCTCGATGGCCAGGGC
Organism: Glutamicibacter sp. NPDC090743; assembly: GCF_044769125.1. NCBI lineage: Bacteria > Bacillati > Actinomycetota > Actinomycetes > Micrococcales > Micrococcaceae > Glutamicibacter > Glutamicibacter sp. NPDC090743. The sequence continues at coordinate 417,011 of NZ_JBIVXE010000003.1, forward strand.
CACGGTCAGCTCCACGACGTCCTCTGGTCCGCCGCCGGCCAGGACCTCAACAGATTCCTCGACCTCGATGGCGTTGCCGGCGGTCAGGCCCAGCGGGGTTTCCATGTTGGTCAGCAGCGCCACGGTGTTCACCGACGCATCGGTGCCCAGGTTCACCATCGTCTCGGCCAGTTCGCGGGCCATGGCCTCGTCCTTCATGAACGCGCCGGAGCCGACCTTCACATCCAGCACCAGGGTGCCGGTGCCTTCGGCGATCTTCTTGCTCATGATCGAGGACGCGATCAGCGGGATGGCTTCCACCGTGGCGGTGACATCGCGCAGGGCGTAGAGCTTCTTGTCCGCTGGAGCCAGTCCGGTGCCGGCGGCGCAGATAACCGCGCCGACGTTGGACAGCTGGGAGAACAGCGCCTCGTTGGACAGGTCCGCCTTCCAGCCCGGAATGGCTTCGAGCTTGTCCAGGGTGCCGCCGGTGTGGCCCAGCCCGCGGCCCGAGAGCTGCGGGACGGCCACGCCGAAGCTGGCGACCAGCGGAGCCAGCGGCAAGGTGATCTTGTCCCCCACGCCGCCGGTGGAGTGCTTGTCGGTGGTGGCCAGCTTCTTGCCCGACGGGTCGGTGAGGGCAGAGAAGTCCATGCGTTCCCCGGAGTTGATCATCGCCGTGGTCCAGCGCGAGATCTCGTTGCGGTTCATGCCCTGGAAGTAGATGGCCATGTTCAGCGCGGACATCTGCTCTTCGGCGATGGCCCCGCGGGTGTAGGCATCGATGGTCCAGTCGATCATCTCGTTGCTCAGTTCGCCGCCATCGCGCTTGGCGCGGATGACTTCGACGGCACTGAATTGCTCGGTAGCCATATCAGGCACCTTCCATTCTGCTGTTGGCCGGTGTGCTCCGGCGCTAGAAGTTGAGATTCTGCGGCCCGAACGCGTCAGGCAAGAGGTCGTCGATTCCCACGATGCCGCGGGCTGTCTTGATCAGCAGCTGCGCCCCGCGGTGCTCGAAAAGCAGCTGGCGGCACCGGCCGCACGGGGTAATCAGTTCGAGCTCGCCCTCGCGCAGCTGGCCGAAGCACAGGAAGTATTCCATGGTGCCCCCGCCGGTGGCGAAGAGCTGGCCCACCATGGCGCATTCAGCGCACAGGGTGACCCCGTAGGCGGCGTTCTCGATGTTGCACCCGGAAATCAGGCGGCCGTCGCTGGTCAGTGCCGCCGCACCCACCCGGAACTCGGAGTAGGGCGCGTAGGCCTGGGACAGCGCGGCCGCAGCCGCAGCTTCGAGCTGCGGCCACGGCGCGTTGTTGCTATTCATGGGAAATCGCTATTCCTTCACGTAGGGTTCGCCCGCAGCTGCCGGTCCGCGCGAACGCCCCACCAATCCGGCCACCGCGAAGATGGTCACCAGGTAAGGCATCATGGCCATGAACTGGCTCGGTACCGGGGTGCCGATGATCGTCAGGATCACCTGCAAGTTATCGGCGAAGCCGAAGAGCAGGGCGGCCAGGAAAGCGCCGATCGGGTTCCACCGGCCGAAGATGACTGCGGCCAGCGCGATGAAGCCGCGGCCGCCGGAGATTTCCTTGGTGAAGGAGTCGATGGCCACCAGGGTGAAGAAGGAACCGCCGATGCCGGCCACGATGCCGCCGAGGGTGACATTCCAGAAGCGGATCGCGTTGACCTTGATGCCCAGGGTATCGGCTGCCTTCGGATGCTCGCCCACGGCGCGCACGCGCAGGCCCCACTTGGTCTTGAACAGGCCGAACCAGACCAGGAAGACGGCCAGGTACATCAGGTAGCCGATCACCGACTGCTTGAACAGGATCGGGCCGATGACCGGGATCGAGGAGAGCAGCGGGATTTCAATGACCGGCAGGTGCGCTGGCGAGTTGAAGCGCTCCGGGTCCTCCTGCATCACGGTGGTGAACAGGAAGCCGGTGATGCCCGAAACCAGCACGTTCAGGACCACGCCGACGATGATCTGGTTGACCACGTACTTGATGGAGAAGACCGCCAGGACCAGCGAGACCATGGCGCCGGCCAGGCCGGCGGCAACCAGGCCCGCGAACGCGCTCTGGGTCAGCGAGGCGACCAGTGCCGCGGTGAAAGCACCGCCCAGCAGCTGGCCCTCGATGGCGATGTTGACCACGCCGGCACGCTCGCACAGCACGCCCGAAAGCGAACCGAAGACCAGCGGCACGGCCAGCACCACGCCACCGGCCAGCAGGCTGGCCAGCGAAATGCTGTTGATGTTGGCGCCGGAGACCACCCAGATCAGGAAGCCCAGCACGAACAGGACCGCCGCGATGGCGACCATCCAGGTGGCCAGGATCCTCCCCTGCTTGCGCTGCATCCACGCGTAGGCGGCAATGGCCAGCAGCAGCACGCCGAACACGATGTTGGTGATGCGGCCCGGGAAGACCAGTTCGGGCAGCTCGAAGGCGTCGCCGGCGCTGTTCAGCGTGAAGTGGGCGGCTTGGTCGTTGCCCAGCAGGCCGAAGCTGAAGAAGACGATCACTGCGATCACCGAGAGGATGATCGGGGTCTTCTTGCTCGGCAGGACGTTGATTGCCGGCTGCAAGGTGGAAGAGGTCACTTGGCACCTGCCTTAGTAGGTTCGAGCTTGGAGCTGCGCTTCTTCTTGCGGTTCATGCCGAAGATGGCCTTGACCAGCGGCGGAGCGGCAATGAACAGCACGATCAGCGACTGAACCACCGAAACGATGTCGATCGGGGTGCCGGTGGTGATCTGCATGTTCACCGCACCGGCCTGGAACGCTCCGAAGAGCAGGCCGGCGAAGAAGGTGCCCCACGGGGTGGAGCGGCCCAGCAACGCCACGGTGATCGCGTCGAAGCCCAGCGAACCGGCGATGCCGCCGGTGAGCACCTTTTCGGTGCCTGCCACCTGTGCCACGCCTGCGGCACCGGCCAACGCGCCAGCCAGCGCCATCGCGATGATGGTGGTGCGGGCCACGTTGATGCCGGCGGTCTGCGCGGCCTCCGGGTTGTGTCCCACGGCGCGGAATTCGAAGCCCACGGTGGAGCGCTTGAACATCCAGGACACGGCCAGCACCAGCAGCACCGCCATCACGAAGCCCAGGTGCAAACGCGATCCGGGGATCGCCGGGAAGATGGCCGAGCTGTCCAGGATCGGCGAGATCGGGTTGGTCTCGCCGGGACGGCGGAAGGCCTGGGTGTTCATCAGGAAGTCGATCAGGTACACGGCCACGTAGTTGAACATGATCGTGAGGATCACTTCGTGGGCGCCGGTCTTGGCCTTGAGCAGGCCGACCAAGCCGCCCCAGATCGCGCCGCCGAGCAGGCCGAAGACGATCACCAGCAGCAGGTGCAGGCCGATGGGCAGGTGCCAGGCGAAGCCGATGTAGGCGGCCAGCACCGAGCCGATGATGATCTGGCCCTGGGCACCGATGTTGAACAGGCCGGCGCGGAATGCCACGGCCACGCCCAAGCCGGCGCAGATCAGCGGGGTGGAGACGGTCAGGGTCTCCAGGAACGGCTTGAACCCCTGCGAGGAGTTGTAGATCGAGCCGTTGAACAGCGCCACATAGCTTTCGGTGGCCGCACGCCAGAATTCGCCGAAGAAGGCCGAAGGCTGGGCGAAGAGGTAGCCGGCCGTTTCGCCCACCTTCTCATCGGTGACCGCAATCAGCAGGCCGCCGATGACCAGTGCGACGATGACGCCGAGGACCGAGACCAGGCCTGGTCCCTGGGTGATTTGGCGCAAGAGGTCATTGCCCGGCTTGCCGGAGCCGGGAACCACAGGTGCTTTCTCGCTCACTGCGCTTCTCCTTCCTGGTTGTCATGCTCGCTAGCTGGCTGGGCTTCAACCGGCTCGTTCTCCGCCTTCGCGAATTCGGCCTGGGCCAGGGCTTCTTCCTGCGAAACGCCGGCCATCATCAAGCCCAGCACCTCGCGGGAGGTGTCGCCCGGCACGATGCCGTTGATCCTGCCCTTGTAGAGCACGGCGATGCGGTCGGCCAATTCCATGACCTCGTCCAGCTCGGTGGAAACGATCATCACCGGGGTGCCCTTGTCTCGCTCGGCCACGATGCGGCGGTGCAGGAACTCGATGGATCCCACATCCACGCCGCGGGTCGGCTGCGAAGCGATGAACAGCTTCAAATCGCGGCTCAGCTCGCGGGCCATGACGACCTTCTGCTGGTTGCCGCCCGAGAGGCTGGAGGCAGGGTTCAGCGGATTATCGGTACGCACGTCGAAGCCCTGGATCTGCTGCGCGGCGTTCTTCTTGATCGCCTCCAGGTTCATCGAGATGCCCTTGCCGAAGGGCGGGCGGTCGTAGAGGTCCAGCACCAGGTTCTCCTCGATGGAGAACTGGGTGACCAGGCCGTGCACCGAACGGTCTTCGGGAACGAAGCCGAGGCCCGAGCGCAGGATCTGCTTGACCGACTTGCCAACCAGCTCTTGGCCGGCGAGCTTGACCGAGCCGCCCGTCACCGGCTGGGTGCCCAGGATCGCTTCGGTCAGTTCGGTCTGGCCGTTGCCCTGCACGCCGGCGATCGCCAGGATCTCGCCTGCATGGATATCCAAGGTGACCGAGTCCAGCGTGGTGGTGCCCGCCGGGTCGACGACCGTCAGGTCCTTGACCTGCAGTACCGCCTGCCCGGGAGTGGCTGCCGCCTTGTTCAGGTTCAGCTCCACGGCGCGGCCGACCATGAGGTTGGCCAGCTCGGTGGTGGAGGATTCCGGGGAGACCGAATCGATGACCTGGCCGCGGCGGATCACGGTGATCACATCGGACACGGCGCGCACTTCGCGCAGCTTGTGCGAGATGAAGACGATGGAGGTGCCGTTGGCCTTGAGCTGGCGCATGATGTCCAGCAGCTCGTCGGTTTCCTGCGGGGTCAGCACCGCGGTCGGCTCATCGAGGATCAGGATCTTGGCCTCGCGCACCAGGGCCTTGATGATCTCGACACGCTGCTGCACGCCAACGGGCAGGTCTTCGACGACCGCGTCCGGGTCCACGTCGAAGCCGTAGCGGTCGGAGATCTCGCGGATCTTCTTGCGGGTGACCTGCAGGTCAAGCACGCCGCCAGCCTTGGTGGTTTCTGCGCCGAGGGCAATATTCTCTGCCACGGTGAAGACCGGGACCAGCATGAAGTGCTGGTGCACCATGCCGATGCCCGAGGCCATGGCGTCGCCCGGTCCGGAGAACTCGACGGGCTTCCCGTCCAGCAAAATTTGGCCCTCGGTCGGCTGGTACAGCCCGTAGAGCACGTTCATAAGCGTGGACTTTCCAGCACCGTTTTCGCCGAGCAGACAGTGAATCTGGGCGTCATCGACCGTCAGGTCGATATCTTTGTTGGCGTAGAAAGAACCGAAGGCTTTCGAGATTCCTCGTAGTTCGAGTTTCACGATTCCACCATCTTCATTGTTCGTTTGGCGAGGTTCTTGCTTGCAGGTTGTTTTGGCCCTTAGGCAGGCATAAAGCGCGTCACCTGCCCACCGCTGTATTGCGGCGAGCGGTGACGCGCTCCATGGCTGGTTTGCCTAGACCTACTTGGGGCTGGAGGCCGATTCGATCTCCAGCTCACCGGAGATGATCTGCTGCTTCAGGGCATCGATCTCCTTCTTGGTGTCTTCGCCGATTTCCTCATCGAAGTTGTGGAACGGTGCCAGTGCAACGCCCTCGTTCTCCAAGGTGCCCACGTACGGGGTCGAGTCGAACTTGCCCTCGGCGTCGGTGCGGATGACATCTTCGACTGCGGTGTCCATGGTCTTCACGACCGAGGTCAGCATGACGTCCTTGTAGTCGGGAGCGGTCAGGAAGCCGTCGGAGTCGACCCACACGAGCTTGGCTTCCTTGCCGCCGTCGTTGGCCTCGACCACTGCAGCGCCAGCGCCCTTGCCCACTGGGCCGGCGACAGGCATGACAACGTCAGCGCCGGAAGCGATGAAGTTCTTGGTGATCTGCTTGCCCTTATCCTGCTTCTCGAAGTCGCCGGAGAAGGTGCCGTCCTGCTTCTTCTTGTCCCAGCCCAGCAGCTTGACGTCCTTGCCCTTGTCTTCGTTGAACTTGGCCACGCCGTCAGCGAAGCCGTCCATGAAGATGGTGACGGTAGGGATCTTGATGCCGCCGAAGGTGGCAACGGTGCCGGTCTTCGAAGCGGCAGCTGCTGCGTAGCCTGCCAGGTAGGCAGCCTGGGCCGTGTCGTAGATGATCGGCTTGACGTTTTCGATCGGCTTCTCGTACTGGAAGTCGACGATGGCGAAGTTCTTATCCGGGTTGGCCGCGGCAGCCTCAGCGGTTGCGTCGCCCAGCAGGAAGCCGATGGTGACGGTCAGGTCGCAGCCTGCGTTGACCATGCCGTTGAGGTTGGTCGCGAAGTCGGCGTTCGACTTGGATTCTGCATCCTTGGTCTGGATGCCCAGGTCCTTCTCGGCGTTCTTCAAGCCGCGGAAGGAAGATTCGTTGAAGGACTGGTCGTCGAATCCACCGGAGTCGGACACAATACAGCCAACGTAGTCCGGGAACTGGCCAGCCGAGCTGGTCTCTTCCGGTGCAGCGCCGCAGGCGCTCAAAGCTAATGCCGAGATGCCGAGCATGGCTGCAGCCATACCGGTCTTGCGCGATACGAAGCGCATCTGTTCCTCCAAAGAATCTTGCGAGATAATGCGGGAGGCAAGACACCTGACCCTCGTGCAAGGCTTCATTGCCTAGGCCTTACTCGAGCACACCAAAAGTCATAGCATTCCCATCGTTTCCATAGCCTATCGGAGATATGTCACAGGTAAAGACGATAAAGATTACAAACAGATAACTTACGGGCCGCAAAACGGCAAGCGCTTAACGCCAACGCCCAAGTCACTGACCGAATTGTTAAAGCGTCAAAGAAATGTTAAAAACTTTCGGGTTTGATGTGGCCAACGCCCTATTTGGCGTTCGCCTCGCGCACAGCCTGCATGGCGGCGGCCGCCATGATGCGAACCCCCACGCCAATGCACGATTCGTCCGGGATATAGTCCCCGCGGTGCAGGTCATAGGTTTTGCCGCCCGGGGTGCGGGTTCCCAGCCGCAGCATCGCACCGGAAACCTTCTGCGTCATCCACGCGAAGTCCTCCCCGCCCATGGACTGCGGAGTCAGCTCGATGGCCTCGGCCCCGAACTCGCGGCGCGCGGCGTCCTCGATCAATGCGGTCTCCGCCGGAGCGTTGACCACCGGAGGCACTCCACGGGTGTGCTGCAGCTTGATTTCCACTCCGTAGGGAGCGGCGATCTGGCGCACGGCCTGGTCCAGCAGCTCACCGGCCTCGTACCAGACATCGCCGTCCAGGCAGCGCATGGTGCCAGCCAGGTATCCGGTGGCGGGGATCGCGTTCGGCACGCTGCCGGCATGGATCTGGCCCCAGACCACCGAGACGGCCGAGCGCACATCGACCTTGCGTCCGAGCACGGCCGGGACCTGGGTGGCGATCTGGCTCATCGCGAAAACGATGTCTTCGGTCAGGTGCGGGCGCGAGGTGTGCCCGCCCCGGCCGTTGACCTCGATGCGGATGGTGTCGCTGGCCGAGGTGATTGCACCGATGCGGGTGCCGATATGCCCGGCGTCGATCCGCGGGTCGCAATGCAGCGCGAGCACCCGCGGCACGCCATCGAGCAAGCCCTGCTCGATCACCGACAGCGCCCCGCCGGGAAGCTTCTCCTCGGCGGGCTGGAAGATCACCCGCACGCAGCCATCGAGCTTGCCGGCGGCATGGATCCTGCCCAGGGCCAAGGCCACGCCAATCATCACGGTGGTGTGGATGTCGTGGCCGCAGGCGTGCGCCACGCCCTGGGTCATCGAGGCGAAGTCCAGGTTGGTTTCCTCCACCACCGGCAGCGCGTCGATGTCGGCACGGAAGGCGATGCGGATGGGCCCTTCGCCAATGTCCACGAAGGCGCCGGTGTCGGCCATTTTCTGCGGAGCCAGCCCGGCAGCACGCAGGGTCTCGAGAATCCGCTCGGTGGTTTGGTGCTCAGCAAAGGACAGCTCCGGGTTGCGATGCAGTTCCCTGCGGAAGCCGATCAGCTGGTCGATCAGCGGCTCGGTGAAGTCGCTGACGGAAGCCGGATTGCCATTTTCATTCACGGTGGACACCTTTTGAAGATACTCGGCACGGTGCAGAAAATGACAGTTTTCCGTAATGTTCGGGCGCATTGCGCAACATCAGGCAAGGGAAACGGGGCGCGCCGACCTATTGCCGGCCAGCTCGCCCCGTTCGCAATCCTGCTGTGCTAGAGCACCTCGGTAGCGCCGTCGGCCTTCAAGGCCTCCACGGTCTGCTTGACCTTCTGCGCATGCTCCTTGGTGGTCACCAGCAACGCGTCGGCGGTATCCACCACGACCACATCCTCGATCCCGACCAGGGCCACCACGCGCGGGCGGTCCGAATAGACCACGCCGGTAGCGCTGTCGGCATACACGCGCACCGACTCGCCGCCCAGGTTGATGATGCCCTCCTCGGCACTGGCCTTGTTCAAGCGGCCGATCGCGGCGAAGTCGCCCACGTCGTCCCAGTTGAAAACGCCCGGGATCACCGCGACATCGCCGGCCGCGGCGGCCGGCTCGGCCACCGCATAGTCAATGGCGATCTTCGGCAGATCGGCCCAGACTTCGCGCATCACGGTTTCGCGCTGATCGGTTTCCCAGGCATCGGCGATCTTCATCAGGCCCGCGTACAGCGCCGGCTCATTGGCTTCCAGATGCTTGAGCATCAGGCTCACCGGCGCGACGAACATGCCGGCATTCCACAGGAACCCGCCCGAGGCCAGGTACTTGCGGGCGGTGTCCTCATCGGGCTTCTCCACGAACTGCACCACGCCGCGCGCCGACGGCGCATTGGGCACCTGCAGCGGCTGGCCGGTCTGGATGTAGCCGAAACCGGTGGAAGGGTGCGTCGGGTGGATGCCGATGGTCACGATCTTGCCGGTCGCAGCGGTGTGGATCGCTTCGCTCAGCGCGGCCTGGAACACCTCAACCGGCTCGATGACCTGGTCCGCGGCGAAGGAGCCCATGATGATGCTCGGGTCGCGGCGGTACAGGATCGCGGCGGCCAGGCCGATGGCGGCGGCCGAGTCGCGCGGCTCCGGCTCAAGCACCAGGTCCTCGTCGCACAGCTCGGGCAGCTGGGACACGACGGCCCCGCGGTGCGCACGCCCGGTGACCACCATGATCCGTTCGCCGGCCAGCGGGACCAGGCGGTCATAGGTGGCGCGGATCAGCGTGGATCCGGATCCGGTCAGATCGTGCAAAAACTTCGGAGCGGAAGCCCTGGAGAGGGGCCACAATCGGGTGCCGACGCCGCCGGCGGGGATCACGCCGTGGAATCGGGCTAATAGGTCTGCATTCACGCCTTCCAGACTAATTCATTCGGTGGATAATCCTGTCCATTGAAACCTGTGCCACAGATTAAATACGAAAACATCGCATGAGGTATTACGGGCGGGATTTCGGCCTTTTAGCGCATAATTACCCCTTTTCGGTGAACATGCTCACAGGAACGAGACACGAAATAGATTGGAGCTAGCCAAGTGGTTTAGACTCGCACAAGGAACGCTCGCACAAGTGCGTCAAATCTCATTGTGTGCAATATACACATGCGCCGTTGCGAGCCTTGGAGGTTTAGTTCAGTGTCGAAGACTTCGTCAGGCACCCTATACCGCGGCCATGAAGGCATGTGGTCCTGGGTGGGACACCGAGTCACCGGTGTCGTTATTTTTCTTTATCTGCTGGTGCACGTGCTCGATACGGCCATGGTCCGTGTCGATGCCGGCGCCTACGACGCAATCATTAGCACCTACCAGACCCCGTGGATGGCACTTGGTGAAACCGGTCTGGTTGCAGCAATCCTCTTCCACGCATTCAACGGTCTGCGCTTGATCCTGGTCGACTTCTGGAAGCAGGGTACCAAGTACCAGCGCCAGTTGCTCTGGGGCGTATTGATCCTCTGGGTCATCGTCTTTGCGGGCTTCGCCATCCGTCACCTGTCGATCGCATTTGGGAGCCACTAAGCCATGAGCGTTTCTATTCCTGCTCCTCGCAGCCAGCGCATTGATCCAAAGTACAAGCGCGGACCAAAGTCCCGCGGAAGCTTCGAAATGCTGGCATGGCTGTTCATGCGCCTCTCCGGCGTCGTGCTGATCGTCCTGATCTTCGGCCACCTGATCTCCAACCTGATGGTCGGCGAAGGCATCTCCGGCATCAGCTTCGGCTTCGTGGCCGGCAAGTGGGCCTCGCCGCTGTGGCAGTTCTGGGATCTGGCCATGCTGTGGCTGGCCATGCTGCACGGCACCAACGGCGTGCGCACCATCATCAACGACTACGCAGAGAAGCACGCTACCCGTGCATGGCTCAAGGGCATCCTGTACGTCGCCACGATCTTCATCATCGTGCTTGGTTCCCTGGTGATCTTCACCTTCGATCCTTGCGTAGCCGGCAGCCAGCTGCCGCAGTGCTAATTGGAACTCCCCTAGTTCCAGCCAATAGCCACACAGATTTTTAGAAAAGAGAGCATCAAGAATGCAGGTACATAAGTACGACGTTGTTATCGTCGGTGCCGGTGGTGCAGGCATGCGTGCAGCGATCGAATCCGGTCAGCGCGCACGCACCGCAGTGCTAACCAAGCTTTACCCAACCCGCTCGCACACCGGTGCGGCCCAGGGCGGCATGTGCGCAGCACTTGCCAACGTCGAGGAAGACAACTGGGAGTGGCACACGTTCGACACCATCAAGGGTGGCGACTACCTGGTTGACCAGGACGCAGCCGAGGTCATGGCCAAGGAAGCCATCGACGCCGTGCTGGACCTGGAGAAGATGGGCCTCCCATTCAACCGAACCCCAGAGGGCAAGATCGACCAGCGCCGCTTCGGCGGCCACACCCGCGACCACGGCAAAGCCGCCGTGCGACGCGCATGCTACGCAGCTGACCGCACGGGCCACATGATCCTGCAGACCCTGTACCAAAACTGCGTCAAGCACAACGTCGAGTTCTACAACGAGTACTACGTGCTCGACCTGCTGATGGTCGAAGAGGATGCCTACCGCGAGGACGGCACCGCCTACAAGCAGAAGCGCGTTGCCGGCGTCGTCTCCTACGACCTGGCGACCGGCGAGCTGCACGTCTTCCAGGCCAAGTCGGTCATCTTCGCTTCGGGCGGCGCCGGCAAGGTCTTCAAGACCACCTCCAACGCGCACACCCTGACCGGCGACGGCATGGGCATCGCCTTCCGCTCGGGCCTGCCGCTGGAGGACATGGAGTTCTTCCAGTTCCACCCAACGGGCCTTGCCGGACTGGGCATCCTGCTCACCGAGGGTGCACGTGGCGAAGGCGCGATCCTGCGCAACTCGGATGGCGAGCGCTTCATGGAACGCTATGCGCCGACCATCAAGGACCTCGCACCACGTGACATCGTGGCCCGCGCGATGGCCAACGAAGTCCGCGAAGGCCGCGGTTGCGGCCCGAACAAGGACTACGTGCTGCTGGATCTGACCCACTTGGAACCAGAGCACATCGAATCCAAGCTGCCGGACATCACCGAGTTCGCCCGCACCTACCTGGGTGTCGAGCCATTCACCGATCCGGTGCCTGTCTACCCCACTGCGCACTACGCAATGGGTGGCGTTCCAACCAACATCAACACCGAAGTGCTGCAGGACAATGACACCGTCATTCCCGGCCTGTTCGCCGCCGGCGAGGTTGCTTGCGTATCGGTCCACGGCTCGAACCGCCTGGGCACCAACTCGCTGCTGGACATCAACGTGTTCGGCAAGCGCGCCGGCGTTGCCGCTGCCGAGTACTCCAAGACCGCCGACTTCGTCGAGCTGCCGGAGAACCCGGAAGAATTCGTCACCGCGCAGATCGACGGCGTGCTGAGCGGCAACGGCACCGAGCGCGTCTCGGACCTGCGCTCGATCCTGCAGGAGACCATGGACGCCAACGTCCAGGTATTCCGCGACGAGCGTTCGCTGAAGGAAGCGCGCGACGTGATCGAGGATCTGCGCCTGCGCTACAAGAACATCAGCATCCAGGACAAGGGCAAGCGCTTCAACCTGGATCTGCTCGAAGCCATCGAGCTGGGCTTCCTGCTCGACTTGGCCGAGGTCATCACCGTTGCTGCATTGCACCGCAAGGAATCCCGCGGCGGCCACTACCGCGAGGACTTCCCAGACCGCGACGATGAGAACTTCATGAAGCACTCGATGTCCTACCGTGACGCAGAAGCCGTCACCGAGGACATCAAGGGCATCCGCATGGAGACCAAGCCAGTGGTCTTTACCCGTTACCAGCCAATGGAGCGTAAGTACTAATGAGCACCGAACTGCCAGAACCACCGTCAAAGATCGACCTGAAGCCAGGCGTTGGCGGCGGCGGAGAGATCCCGAGCTTCGACATCACCCTGCGCGTTCGCCGCTACCTGCCAGAGGCTACTGCGGACGCATACTGGGAAGATTTCAAGCTGACCATGTACGGCACCGACCGCGTGCTGGACGCCCTGCACAAGGTCAAGTGGGAGCAGGACGGCTCGCTGTCGTTCCGCCGCTCCTGTGCCCACGGCGTGTGCGGTTCCGATGCCATGCGCATCAACGGCCGCAACCGCCTGGCCTGCAAGACCCTGCTCAAGGACCTGGACACCTCCAAGCCGATCACCGTTGAAGCCATCAAGGGCCTGCCTCTTGAAAAGGACCTCATCGTCGACATGGAACCGTTCTTCCAGTCCTACCGCGAGATCATGCCATTCCTGATCTCCAAGGGCCACGAGCCAACCAAGGAACGCTACCAGTCCGCCGAGGATCGCGAGATCTTCGACGACACCACCAAGTGCATCCTGTGCGCTGCTTGCACCAGCTCCTGCCCGGTGTTCTGGACCGATGGCCAGTACTTCGGCCCGGCCGCGATCGTCAACGCCCACCGCTTCATCTTCGACTCGCGCGATGATGCAGGCGACATGCGCCTGGAGATCCTGAACGACAAGGAAGGCGTGTGGCGTTGCCGCACCACCTTCAACTGCACCGAAGCATGCCCACGCGGCATCCAGGTGACCAAGGCTATCGCCGAGGTCAAGCAGGCAATTCTGGCGCGCACCGTCTAAGGACGCGCTGAGGGCCCGAACCATAGATGGTTCGGGCCCTTTTGCATCCCTTCAACGCCCCCGCTTCGCGTGGCATGATGGGCAGGACTCGCCCTTTTCCCAATGCACCACCTAGCTGAGGAGCAAACATGGCCAGTGAAGAAACCACCTCGACAACCCAAGCAGGAATCCCGGCGGCCAGCGACCGCAACTCGCTGACGGTGGGCGCCAACGGCCCCATCGTGCTGCACGATCATCATCTGGTCGAGACCCTGCAGCATTTCAACCGGATGAATGTTCCCGAGCGCCGCCCGCATGCCAAGGGTTCCGGAGCCTTCGGCGAATTCGAAACCACCGAGGACGTATCCCGGTACACCAAGGCGGCCCTATTCCAGCCTGGCGTGAAAACCGAAACGCTGATGCGTTTCTCCACCGTTGCCGGCGAGCTCGGCTCTCCCGACACCTGGCGCGATGTGCGCGGCTTCTCGATGAAGTTCTACACTTCCGAAGGCAATTTCGATCTGGTCGGGAACAACACGCCGGTGTTCTTCGTGCGCGACCCGATGAAGTTCCCGCACTTCATCCGCTCCCAGAAGCGGCTGCCCGATTCGGGGCTGCGCGATGGAACCATGCAGTGGGACTTCTGGACGCAGAATCCGGAATCCGCCCACCAGGTCACCTACATCATGGGTCAGCGCGGCCTGCCCAAGACCTGGCGCGAAATGAACGGCTACGGCTCGCACACCTACATGTGGGTCAATGCTGCCGGAGAGAAATTCTGGGTCAAGTACCATTTCCTGAACAAGCAGTCCGAGAAGTTCGAGACCATGCGCGGGGCCCAGGCCGAGGCACTGGCCGGATCCGACGCCGACTTCCACCGTCGCGACCTGTTCGATGCCATCAAGGCCGGAAATTTTCCCCAGTGGGACCTGTACGTGCAGATCATGCCCTACGAGGAAGCCAAGACCTACCGGTTCAACCCCTTCGACCTGACCAAGGTCTGGTCCAAGAAGGACTATCCGCGCATCAAGGTCGGCACCATGACGCTGAACCGGAACCCGGAGAACTTCTTCGCGCAAATCGAGCAGGCCGCATTCTCCCCCGGGAACATGGTCCCGGGCATGGGGATGAGTCCTGACAAGATGCTGCTGGGACGCAATTTCGCGTACGCGGATGCGCAGCGCTACCGCATCGGCACCAACTTCCAGCAGCTGCCGGTGAACAAGCCCAAGTGCCCGGTCCACTCGTACAACTTCGAGGGGAGCATGACCTACGATCACACCGGGGATCGCAGCGTCTATGCGCCGAACTCCTTCGGGGATTCATGGAGCGATGAAACCGGACCTGCGGAAAATGCCTTCGAGTCCGACGGCGAGCTGGTCCGCGAGGCCTACACGCTGCGCAAGGACGACGGAGACTTCGTACAACCCGGCATCCTGGTCCGCGAGGTGATGGATGATGCCCAGCGCGCCGAACTGGTGGACACCGTCACCGGGGCGCTGGATGGCGTCATCGAGCCGGTGCTGTCCAACGCGATCCAATACTGGAAGAACATCGACGCCGATACCGGAGCGAAGATCGAGGCCAACGTCCGCCAGAAGTGACTCGCCAGCCGACACGGAAAACGCCAGCCGCGAGGCTGGCGTTTTCTGCAGGGTGAACTAGGCAAGCGAGGAACCCAGCGGAATCTGCTCGCTGAAGTTCCAATCCCCGCCACGGGTATCGAACAAATGGATACGATCCGCTGCGAAGGACAGGTGCGCCTCGCCCAATGCTGCCTGCGCGGCGTCCAATTGCCGTGCAGCCACGTTCTGCGCGATGGTCAGGTGCGGATGGTAGGCGAAAGCCGATTCGTGCCTCAGCGCGTCGCCCAGCAGCGCGCGGTGCAGCTTCCAGCATTCGTCCGCTCCGGTTTCCAGCGGCAGGAAGACTACTTCGCTGGCCGGCCGGAAGGTCCGGGCCGGACCCAGATGGATGGTGAAGGGCTCCGTCGTGGCGGCCACCCGGCGCACCTGGGCAGCCGCCTTCTCCCAGGAATTCAGGTACGACCCGGACACCAAGGTGATATGCGGGGCAATCGGCGCGGTGGCCTCTCCCCCGTATTCCTGGCGCCACGCGCGCAGAGTCTCGCGGTGCGGCTGCGGCACCGGGATCACCACGCCCAGGGTGTACTCGAAAACCATTGGCTCTTAGACTCCCAGCGGCGGCAGGAAGCCGACCTTCTGGTAGACATCGGCAACGGTCTTCGACGCCACGACGCGCGCCTTGGCGGCACCGGCAAGCAGCAGGCGATCCAGCTCCGCCGGATCATCGAGCAGCTCCAGGGTACGGGTGCGGATGGGAGCCAGCTGCTCCACCACGGCTTCTGCCACAGCCACCTTCAGATGCCCGTACATCTTGCCTTCGAACTCGTTGACCAGTTCTGGCACATGCTTGCCGGTCACGGCAGCCAGGATATCGAGCAGGTTCGAAACGCCCGGCTTCTCGGCCTTGTCGTAGGCCACGACGGACCCGGCGTCGGTCACCGCGGACTTGATGCGCTTGGCGATCAGCTTCGGCTCATCCAGGACGTTGATCAAGCCGGCAGGGGATTCGGCGGACTTGGACATCTTCGAGGTCGGGTTCTGCAGGTCGTAGATGCGTGCGCCCTCCTTGGGGATGAACGCCTCTGGCACGGTGAAGGTCTGCCCGAAACGGTGGTTGAAGCGCTTGGCCAGATCGCGGGCCAGCTCCACATGCTGGCGCTGGTCATCGCCTACCGGGACCCCTTCGGGCTGGTAGAGCAGGATGTCCGCGGCCATCAGGACCGGGTAGGTGAACAGCCCGACGCTGGCGGCATCCGCGCCGCCCTTGGAGGACTTGTCCTTGAACTGGGTCATGCGGCTGGCTTCGCCGAAACCGGTGATGCAGTTCAGCACCCAGGCCAGCTGCGCATGCTCGGGGACCTGCGACTGGACGAACAGGGTGGACTTGTCCAGGTCGATGCCGCCGGCGATGAACTGCGCAGCGGTCTTTCGGGTACGCGCGCGCAGCTCCGCCGGATCCTGCGAGACGGTGATCGCGTGCATGTCCGGGATGAAGAAGAATGCGTCGTGGTCATCCTGGGTCTTGACCCAGTTGACCAGCGCGCCCAGGTAATTGCCCAGGTGCAGCGAATCGCCCGATGGCTGCATTCCGGACAGGACGCGGGGACGGGTTGTTTCCATGGTTTTCCTTAGAACTGGTAGTCGACGACCAGCGGTGCATGGTCGGAGAAGCGCAAATCGTAGGCCGAGGCACGGTCTACGTGGGACTTGATGGCCTTGGCGGCTAGCGCCGGAGTGGCCATGTGGTAGTCGATGCGCCAACCTGCGTCGTTGTCGAAGGCCTGTCCGCGGAAGGACCACCAGGTGTACGGTCCCTGCACGTCGCCGGCCAGCTCGCGCGCCACATCCTTGTAGCCGATCTCACCGAAGAACCCGTCGAAGTAGGCGATCTCCTCGTCCATCACGCCGGCGCGCTTGTTGTGGTTCGGCTTCCAGTTCTTGATGTCCTTTTCGGTGTGCACGACGTTCAAGTCGCCTACCACCAGGACGTGGTCCTTCTCGGTCTTCAATTCCATCAGGCGCACGTTCATGCGCTGCAGGAAACGGTACTTGTCTTCCTGCTTCTGGGTGCCCAGCTCGCCGGAATGGACGTAGGCCGAGACGACGGTGAAGCTCTCGCCGTTGATATCGAAGTCCGCCTCGACCCAGCGGCCGGATTCGGCGAAGTAGTCCTCGCCGATGTGCTCGCGCACGGCTACCGGCTCGGTGCGCGAGAGGACGGCGACGCCTGCGCGGCCCTTGTCCTTGGCCTCGGCATGCAGGATATGCCAACCCTCGCCAATCAGGTCGCGCAGGATCTTGTCCGGTGCGCGTACTTCCTGCAGGCACAGGATGTCCACGTCACGGGCGGCGATCCAGTCCGCCATATTGCGCTTGTAGGCCGCGCGAATGCCGTTGACGTTGACCGACGCGACGCGCAGCGCGCCAGCGTCCTTGTTGAGAATTTCCACACTGGTAGGTATCACTATTCCAGCTTACAAAATTATGCGATCGATTACGCGCTGATCTGGCCTGCGCCGGAACGCGGGCAACGAAAAAGGGCAACGCTTGCGCGTTGCCCTGGACAATTAGTCGATGATTTCGCCATCCATCGGCTTGGCCGGCTTGATCATGTCCCGCGCATTCGTCGCGGTCATCTGGATCGTCTCCAGCGCCCGGTCGATCATGCCCTCGTGATCCTCGCCCCGGCTCTGGCGCTGTTCGGCGATCACGCGTGCCTGGACCTGGACGATCTTGAACGAGTGATCCAGCTTCATGTCGCGCTGGCTGGTGGCTTCGTCAACCACCACGGTGCCGGGCTGGGCGCGCGGGGTGGCCGCCGCGGTGGCTTCGCGCAGCGAGTTGTTGATCTTCTCGGCGCCCCGCTTGAGGCCGAACATCATGAATGCGGCCAGCAGCAGCCAACCGGCGGAGATGACGACTACAAACCAGCCGACGATCTGGTTGGAGTTGGCAGCGAATACCACTGCCACCAGAAGGACGATGACCATGACGGACATTGCCAAAGTTGATGCGTTCAGGGTGACTTTCCTGCCCTGCTTCGCGCTGCTGCCTAGAGGTTCCATGCCGTCAATTCTCGCATCATTACCCCGCTTCAAGCCAATTGGAACCGTGCCCTTTCGCCCACAGCGTGGCTAGCCGAACAGGCTGTGCAGGTCCTGCCCGGAAAGGCTCGCGCGAATCAGCAGGTATCCGCCGATGCCCACCACCCAGCCAAGGGTTTCCTGGGCGTAGGCCGAGGCCTTGGCCCCCATTTTCTGCAGCCAGGCCTCGATGCGCGGCCCGGCGAGCGCAAGCGCGCCAACCAGCACCAATGCCGGGACGATCATCACCAGGCAGTAGCCGACCAGCGCGAGCAGCTGCAGGCCGGTGCCCCAGCCGGCGCCCTGCATGACGCCAACGGCTGCGAGGTAGGGAAGCATCGTGGGAAGTTCCAGCAGGCCGGCGAACAGGGCCAGGGCAATCAACCCGGTGCGGGTATCCAGCGCAGTGCCCAAGCGGCTGCGCAGGCGCAGCGGCACCTGGCCGGCGGGGTCCGCCGGTTCCGGCGCTGCCGATGCCGCCCCGCCATGCGCGAGAGCTTTCCGTGCGCTGGCTTTCCGTGCGCTGGCTTCCTTCTGCGCATCGGTGCGGTAGGTGAGCGCCCAGATGATCATCAGCGCCCCGGCGGCCATTGCCGCCAGCCGGAAGAACCGGTGCTCGAAGATGGCCGGGTCGATGAGCAGCAGTCCGCTGCGCAGCAGCACCCCGATGACCCAGTAGAAGCCGGCGATCACCAGCAGGTAGGCCAGGACCTTGGCGATGGCCTCACGGCGTCCCCGCAGCAGCAGCCACAGCGGAATGACCAGGGTGCCGATGCTGGTCGAATCGATCAGCGCCAGGATGAGAAGGGATAGTTCGGGATTGCTTGTCATGATGTCCATGGATTCCACTGTTCCGCGGCCTGCCGGATCGCGGTATCGGCCAGTGGGCTGCGCCTTCTCCTCCTTAAGGGGGATACCGGCGGGCAGCCAGTTCGGGGATGCTGGAAGCATGGACTTCATTCGGCGGATGGGCAGCGGCGACAAGGAACCCGAGGTCGTCGGCACCTATCTGGTGCTCACCGCCATCTTGCATCTTTCGGGACTGGCCAATCCCCCATGGTTCGCGATCCGCGGGTACGAATGGATCGTCTTGCTGCTCATCGGCTTGGCCGCTGTGCTGGTCCGTCGCCGTTTTCTCGTAGCCAGCTCCGTGGCCATGCTGTTCGCCGGCGCCGGCTTGCTGGCCGTGGGAAGCCTGGGCGGGTACTTCCTGGTCTTCGAATGCGTCTTCGGGTTGTTCCTGCTCGGTTCGGTGCGCACGCGGACGGTGGCGCTGGCGCTGCTGTGCTTGGCCGCCATCTCGCTGGCCATCGCCACCTGGCTGGGCACCGGGAATCCGCAGGAGGTGGTGCTGGCCCTGTTCATGGCCGGCTTCATCCTCTTCACCCCGATGCTCTGGGCCGAGAATGTGCGCACCGCCAAGGAGCTGGCCCGGGCCGAAGCCCAGCGGGCGCAGGCTGTCCAGTCGGCGGCCGATGCCCGCGAGGACCAGCTGGTCGCCGAGCACGACTTTTCCCGCGTCCAGGAGCGCACTGCGTTGGCCCGCGAGATGCATGACGTGCTCTCGGCCAGGTTCTCGTCAATCGCCCTGCTCTCCGGCGCCCTGCTTCCGGCCGCACCCCAGGAGGTGCGGGCTCCGTTGCAGAGCATCCGCGATGAGTCGGTGTCCGGCTTGGAAGACATGGCCGCGATGGTGCGGATGCTGCATGCCGGGGGCCCTGCGCTGCAGGCGCGGATCGAGGATCTGCCCGAGCTGGTGGCCGGATTCGGCAGCCCGGTGCGCTGGGAGTACCGGGTCGCGCATCCGCAGCGCTTCAGCCCTGCGGTGCATACCGCCGCGCACCGCACGGTCTGCGAGCTGCTGGTCAACCACGCCAAGCATGCGCCGGGCACTACCCTGGAACTGAGCGTGGTCCAGGACCAGGGCCTGGCGATCACGGCGAGCAATGGCCTGCGGCCCAACGCCAGCCGCGGCCCGGGGGCGGGCACCGGGCTGGAGAATATCCGCACCCGCGTCGCCGCGCTCGATGGGCGGTTCGGGATACGCACCGGCCCGGATTTCGAGGTGCGCGTCGAATTCCCCGGACCAATTGAAGCAATGGAGAAGCCGTGAAAGTCCTGATCGTCGATGACCATGCGACCGTGCGCATGGGGATCCGGCTGGTATTGCAGGCCGCGGAAGACCTGGAAGTGGTGGGCGAAGCGGCCGACGGACGATCGGCCATTTCCATGGCCCGTGCCCTATCCCCCGACGTCATCCTGATGGACCTGCGCATGCCGGTGCTCGATGGCATCGAGGCCACCAAGGCGCTGCATGGCAGCTGCCGCGTCGTTGTGCTCACGACCTTCGATGACGACCAGTACCTTTTTGGCGCGCTGCAGGCCGGGGCGCACGGGTTCCTGCTCAAGAGCGCCGAACCGCAGGCGATCATCATGGGCGTGCGTGCCGCCGGCCGCGGCGAATCGGTGCTGGATCCGCAGGTGACCTCGCGGATTCTGGCCCGGGCGCTGGCGCCGGAGCCCGGCACCGCGAAGCTGCCTGATAGCTTGACCGGCAGGGAACGCGAGGTGCTCGACGGGTTGGCCGAAGGGCTGAGCAACCCGCAATTGGCGCAGCGGCTGGGCATCGGGCAGAGCACCGTGAAGACGCATGTCTCCCAGGTGCTGGCCAAGCTCGGGGTCTCGACCCGGCTGCAGGCGGCGAAGATCGCCTACGCGGCTACCAGCTCACCAGGCAGAACGGGTGGTCTTGCGGGTCCAGATAGACCCTGAAGGTCTTGGACCCTTCGCCGGTCGAGCGCGCACCGAGGTGCAGCACCTGTTCTTCGGCCAGGTCCAGATCCTTGACCTTCACATCGATGTGCGCCTGCTGCGGGTGGACATGCCCGGGCCACTGCGGGGCCACGTACGGGCTGACCGCCTGGAAGGCGAGCGCAGGATGGTCCGGCGCGTCGCCAATGGATACCCAGTCGGGCTCGTTGTCGATGCGCACCATCCCGAGGAGCTGTTCATAGAATCCGGCCAGTGCATCGGGGTCCTCGCAGTCGATGACCATGGCCTGCCACGTGCCAATCATGTGGCCATTATGCGCGCCCCGGGGGGTGCGCGTCTACCAGGACTCAGCCATTGCGCAGGTGCAGTGGTCGATCAGCGCCTGGACGCGCGCGGGAATGCGCACCCCGCGCGGGGTGATGGCCACAACCGCATTCGGGTAGTTGGGAGCCTTGAGCTCGCGGAAGGCCAGCGGGCGGCCCTCGATGGAGACCTCGGCATTGTTCGGGCGGCGCATGAGCAGCCCGTAGCCCAGGCCGCGGCCCACCATCGCGGAGACCAGGATCATCTGCGGGACCGAGGCGGCGATCCTGGGCTGCAGGCCCTGGGAGGCGAAGAGCTGCTGCTGGTGCTCGGTGCTCGGGTCGGACTCGTAGATGATCAGCGATTCGTCGACCAGGTCGGCCAATTCCAGCGGCCGGGCGAGGTTGGCCAGCCGGTGCTCGGGATGCAGCACGACCTGCATCTCGGTCTGGTAGATCCTCTGCTTGTCCATGTCCGCGGGCAGCTGCAGGTCGTAGACGAAAGCGACATCGATCTCGCCCTCGCGCAGGGCCGGCAGCAAGTCCTCGTGGGTGCCTACGCGCACATCGAGCTGCACCTCGGGGTGGTCGAACCCTTCCAGCGTGGCCGGAATCAGGTGCGGAGAGAGCGAAGCGAAGCAGCCGAAGCGCACCGGCCCGCGCAGCGCTCCTTCGGTTTGCGGGAATGTTGCACGCAATTCGCCGACATCGGAAAGGATCTTCCGGGCCATGGCGGCGAAGTGCTGCCCGGACGCGGTGAGCCGGATCCCGTGGGCCTTACGGCGCAGGCACAACGTCTCCCCGGCATGCTTCTCGATGGCGGTGATTGCCTGCGACAAGGCCGATTCCGAGATTCTCAATTCGCTGGCCGCCGAACCGAGCGTGCTGTGGGCGGGAAGTTCAGCCATGATTTCCAGATGGCGCATCGAATACATAAGCCAGCCTTCAGAAGTTTTGCAGATATTTGAAGTTTACCTTACTTGTGCTTGGTGCCACACTGGAGTGACCCAAAACTCAGGTGCCAGTGATCGACGCCTCGGTACCACTCGCAAGGGAAGCACTATGACACAATCCAAGGCCGCCAAGGCCAACCAGCGCCGCGTAGCTTTCGCGACGGTCATCGGAACCACCGTGGAGTGGTACGACTTCTTCATCTACGCCACCGCAGCAGGCCTGGTCTTCAGCCAGCTGTTCTTCGAACCAGCAGGCCAGGAGATCGCGCTGCTGATCTCCTTCGCCTCGGTCGGCCTGTCCTTCCTCTTCCGCCCGCTGGGCGCATTCCTGGCCGGGCACTTCGGCGACAAGATCGGCCGCCGTGCGATGCTGGTCCTGACCCTGGCGCTGATGGGTGCAGCCACCACGCTGATCGGCGTGCTGCCGACCTACGAGACCGCAGGCATCTGGGCGCCGATCATGCTGCTGCTGCTGCGCATCCTGCAGGGCATCTCCGCTGGCGGCGAATGGGGCGGCGCAGTGCTGATGGCCGTCGAGCACGCCTCCGACGGCCACCGCGGCCGCGCAGGCTCCTACCCGCAGGTGGGCGTGCCGCTGGGCATGCTGCTGGCCTCGGGCACCATGGCGCTGATGACCGGGGTGATCTCCCCCGGCGATGCGTTCCTCGAATGGGGCTGGCGCGTTCCGTTCCTGGTGTCGATTATCCTGATCGCCGTCGGCTACTTCGTGCGCCGCTCGGTGGACGAGTCCCCGGTCTTCGAGGAAATCAGCGAGCACAAGGCTCAGACCGCTGTGCCGATCCTGGTGCTGTTCAAGAAGCACTGGCCACTGGTGCTCATTGCCGCGCTGGTCTTCGCCGGCAACAACGCCGCAGGCTACATGACCACCGGCGGCTTCTTCCAGGCCTACACAACCAACCCTGATGGCCCGGTCGGGCTGGAGCGCACCGACGTGCTGGTCGCTGTGGCCTTCGGCGCCGCCGTGTGGCTGGTCATGACCCTGGTCGCTGGCCTGCTGGCCGACAAGATCGGGCGCAAGCGCACCTACCAGATCGGCTTCATTGTTCTGGCAGCTTCGCTCTTCCCGGTCTTCGCACTGGTCAACTCCGGCTCGCTGGGCCTGCTCTACCTGGCCTTCGGCCTGTTCTCCATCGGACTGGGGCTGACCTACGGCCCGCAGGCGGCACTGTACTCGGAGCTGTTCCCGGCCTCGGTACGCTTCTCCGGCGTCTCGATCTCCTACGCGATCGGCGCGATCGTCGGCGGCGCGTTCGCACCGACCATCGCCCAGGCGCTGGTGCAGGCGACCGGCGGCACCACCGCGGTGGCCATCTACCTGCTGATCGTCGTCGCAATCTCGTTCACCGCGGTCTCGCTGATCCGCGACCGGGCCGGAATCGACCTGTCCTTCCGCAACCAAGCGGAGCAGGAAGTGGGCGCGCTGGTCTTCGACAAGCGCCGCGCTGAAGCAGTGAAGTCCACCCAGGACGCCTAATCTCCATGCAAATGGCCCGTTCCTTTTGGAACGGGCCATTTTTAGTGCAGCGCTACAGCTAATTCATGCATGGCGGCCACCGCACGCGATGGTCGCAGCGCCTCGGGACTCACCAGACATACCCGGACCTTGCTGACCACCGGATGAATGCCGCGCACGGCCAGCTCTTTGCCCTCATAGGAGCGATCTCCCTGCGGACGCTGGATCAGGATCGCGTAACCCATATTGCGCGCAACCATCGAACGGGTGGCTTCAAAATCGGTAGTCCGGTACCGGATCCACGGGGTCAACCCGGCGGCCGCGAAGAGCATATTCGTATGCTCGCGGCTGGGTTGCACATCAAGAAGGATCATCGGCTCGGAAACCAGTTGTGCCAAAGCGATCTTGGGCTGCTGCGCCAACGGATGCGCTGGCGGCAGGACCACGACCGGTTCGGAGATCTGCAGCACGCGCTGCTTGAGCCCATCGGGCATGCCGAAGTCATACACCACCGCCAAATCCAGCTCCCCGGCCTGCAATTTCCGGTGAATCTGCTCTTGGGTGCCGGCGAAGAAATCCACCTGCACCTGCGGGTAGCGCTTGAGGTACTCGTCGAGCAATTCAACTAGGACCGTCGGCGCCAGCGACTGGTAGCACCCAATGCGCACCCGTCCGCGCAGCACCGCCCCGGCCTCGGCGGCCATCGCGTCCAGGTCTTCGGCCAGCTGCAAGAGATTGCGCCCCTCTGTTAGCACATATTCACCAGATGCGGTCAGGCTCACGCCATGCGCTTTGCGACGGACGGTCAGTTGGGTATTGAATGCGCGGTCGAGCTCGTTAAGTGCACCGCTTACAGCCGAAGCCGACAGCATCAGTGCCTGCGCTGCGGCGGCGATGGAACCATATTGCCCCACGGCGCGCAGGCATTCGATTTGGCGCAACGTATATCTCATCATCACCTCACTAAAACCGCGGATGCTCATCGATAATAACCACTTTACCCGAGGTTATGACACGCCTCACACTGAAGTGAGAAGCAACTCCGAGGAGAACGAATGAATACCGTAACCTGCCCCTTCAGCGGGGCCACTGCCACCCCAGCCCCTGCGGCTGCCCCAGCCAGCACCCCCGGCCACCCCGCCCCGGTCGCCGACTGGGTACGCATCGAAGACCTGCACCAGGACCCGTTCCCGATCTACCAGCGCCTACGGGAGGAGGCACCGGTGCACTGGGTTCCGGCGGTCAACCGCTACATGGTGACCTCCTACGCCGCCGCGCATGAGATCGAACAGGATGAGGCGCGTTTCTCCGCAAACGAGCGCAACTCGCTGATGAAACGCTCCATGGGCCACTCGATGCTGCGCAAGGACAACCCGGAACACCAGGTGGACCGCGATGCCTATGGAGCGACCCTGCGTCCGGGCACCATCAAGAAGCACTGGATGGGCATTTTCGAAAAAAACCACGCCACCTGGCTGGCAAACCTGCGGGAGGCGGGTCCCGGCGCCGACTTCGTCTGGGACTATGCGGCTCCCTACACCGCGGAGAACCTACGCCTGATTTGCGGATTCCACAATGCCACCCAGCAGGATATGCAGCGCTGGAGCCAAACCATGATCGATGGCACCGGCAACTATGCCGACGACCCGCAGATCTGGGCCAAGGCAGCGCAGTCCTCGGCCGAGGTGGACGCCGCCATCGACGAAATGATCCCGTACCTCGCCGCCAACCCTGACCACTCGCTGCTCTCCAACCTGGCCACCGTGCCAATCCCGCTAGAAGCGATCCGCGCCAACCTGAAGATGACCATCGGCGGCGGGCTCAATGAACCACGTGACGTGCTGGCCAACACCGTCTGGGCGCTGCTGAACCACCCGGAGCAGCTGGCCGCGGTGCGCAAAGACCCGGCGCTTCACGCCAAGGCCTTCGAGGAGTCGGTGCGCTGGATCGCCCCGATCGGCATGTACCCGAGGGAGACGACCCAGGCGGTGGTGCTCGAGGGGATCGAATTGCCCGCCGGCGCCCGGCTTGGGGTGGTGCTCGGCGCAGCCAATCGCGACCCGCAGATATTCGAGGATCCCGAAAGCTTCAACATCTTCCGCGAGAAGAAGCCGCATTTGGCCTTCGGCGGCGGGGTCCACTTCTGCGCCGGCACCTGGATCGCCCGCGCCCAGGTGGCCCAGGTCGCTCTGCCCGCGGTGATCGACCAGCTGCCGCAGCTGCGTCTTGACCCCGAGCAGGCCAGCACCGATGCCGGCTGGGTTTTCCGCGGCATGACCAAAATGCCAGTACTTTTCTAAGAAGGAATTATGCCTACCATCATCTTTACCCAACCCGACGGCACTGCCACCGAGGTCGAGCTCGCCGAAAGCACCAACGTCATGCGTGCCGCGGTCACCCGGGGCGTCCCGGGGGTAGTCGGCGAATGCGGCGGCCAAGCCATGTGCGCCACCTGCCACGTCTACGTCGACCCGGCCGATGCAGCCCAGCTGCCTGCAATAGCCGACGACGAGGAAGAAATGCTGGACTGCACCACCGCACCGCGCTCCGAATTCAGCCGGCTCGGTTGCCAGATCTCGGTGGGTGCCGGCCAAAGCCTGCACGTGAGCATTCCCAGCGATCAGGTGTGAGCATGGAGCGCATCATCATCATCGGCGCCGGCCACGCCGGAGTCCAGCTGGCCGACTCGCTGCGCGAGCAGCAGTTTGCCGGCGCGATCGACCTCATCGACGACGAAGGCACTTTGCCCTACCAGCGCCCGCCGTTGTCCAAGGACCTGGTCAGCTGCGATGCCGTACTCCCGCTACGCGCGCCCGAGTTTTACGTTCGGCAGGCGATCACGGTGCATTCGATGACCGCCGTCGCGGTAGATACCGCCGCGCGCACCGTGACCCTATCGAACGGGAAGCTGCTGGACTACACGAAATTGGTCTTCGCCACCGGTGCCCGGAACCGCGACCTGCCCTGCCCAGGCGCTGAATTGGACGCGGTGTACCCCTTGCGCACCCTTGCCGATGCCAAAGCCGTGCGGGAAAAGCTGAAGAACGCGCAGCGTGCGGTAGTCATCGGTGCCGGCTTCATCGGGATGGAGTTCGCGGCGGTGGCAGCCGCACAAGGCATCGGTGTCAGCGTATTGTCTACCGGCCCCCGCCCGTTGAACCGGGCGTTAAGTTCCACCACCGCCGATTGGCTGGCGGCCGAGCATCGTGCCCACGGCGTCGACGTGCACAACGAAGAGGGCGTGGCGCGGATCGAGAACGTCGCCGGAGCACTCCAAGTCCACTCGACGCGGGGTCGAATACTCGATGCAGACTTGGTGCTTTATGGCATCGGGGTGCTCCCGAACACCGAGCTGGCGGCCGGCGCTGGCCTGCGCATCCAGGATGGCATCGTCGTGGATGCCACCTTGCAGACCAGCCACGCCGGGGTCTACGCTCTGGGCGACTGCGCCAACTACCCGTCCACAACGGGCAGGTGCCGACTGGAATCCGTGCAGAACGCCACCGACCAGGCCCGCACCTTAGCCCGCACACTCACCGATATACCCACCGAATACGGGCAGGTTCCCTGGTTTTGGAGCACGCAGAACAAGATCAAGGTCCAGATCGCCGGGCTCGGGGCACCGCAGGACACCCAGCTGGTGCTTGGAGAGCCGAGCACCGGGAAATTCTCCCTCGCCCTGTTGCGCGAGGGTCTGCTGGTCGCCGTCGAATCCGTCAACCGGCCCGCCGATCATCAGGCGGCACGCAAACTATTGGCCTCCGGCATGCCGATCACGGCAGAAATGCTCGAGCGCAACACGCTCAAGGAACTTCTCACCCTGGCTCCTGCCAGATAACCGCAAGGATCTGATTATGAGCTCCGCTCCTAGCACCAACCAACGCCGAGTGGCCATGGCCACGATCATCGGCACCACCATCGAATGGTATGACTTTTTCATCTACGCCACGGCCGCCGGGCTGGTCTTCGCGCACCTGTTCTTCGAACCTGCAGGCGAGCAGATCGGGCTGTTGCTAGCCTTCGCATCGGTGGGCATATCCTTCCTATTCCGCCCGCTTGGCGCATTTCTCGCCGGGCATTTCGGCGACAAGATTGGCCGGCGCGCCATGTTGGTGCTCACGCTCACCCTCATGGGGGCATCCACCACCTTGATCGGTTTACTGCCCAACTTTGAAACCGCTGGAATTCTGGCACCGATCCTGCTGCTAGTCCTTCGCATCCTGCAAGGCATCTCCGCGGGTGGCGAATGGGGCGGTGCCGTGCTGATGGCGGTGGAGCACGCCCCAGCTGACCGTCGAGCGCGCGCAGGTTCGTATCCGCAGCTGGGTGTGCCACTGGGCATGTTGCTCGCTTCGGCGGTCACCGCGCTGATGACCGGCGTCATCTCCCCCGGTGAAGCCTTCGTGGCCTGGGGCTGGCGCGTGCCGTTCCTGCTCTCGGTGCTACTCGTGGTTGTCGGCTTCTTCATCCGTCGTGCCGTGGATGAATCCCCGATTTTCCAGGAAATCGCAGACAAGAAGGCCCAAACCAAGGTGCCGGTACTGCTGCTGTTCAAGAAGCACTGGGCATTGGTGCTCATCGCGGCGCTGATCTTCGCGGGAAACAACGCCGCTGGATATATGACTACCGGCGGATTCCTACAGGCCTACATGACTAATCCTGAAGGACCGGTTGGGTTCAGCCGCACCGAGGTACTGTTGGCGGTCTCCTTCGGTGCCGTCATGTGGTTCCTCTTCACCCTGCTCTCGGGGATCATGGCCGATAAGATCGGCCGTAAACGCACGTACCAGATTGGCTTCACCAGCCAGCTGCTGTGCATCTTCCCGTTGTTCTGGATGGTGAACTCCGCCAGCCTACCGATGCTGTACCTTGGCTTTGCGTTGTTCGCAGTAGGTTTGGGTCTGTCCTACGGTCCGCAGGCGGCGCTGTACTCCGAGCTGTTCCCAGCCTCGGTGCGATTCTCCGGCGTCTCGATCTCCTACGCGCTCGGTGCAATTCTTGGCGGTGCTTTCGCCCCGATGATTGCCACCGCGCTGGTGCAGGCCACCGGGTCAACGGACGCAGTAGCGCTCTATCTGATCGGCATCACGGCGGTTTCGCTGATTGCCGTCAGCCTGGTGCGGGATCGAGCCGGGATTAACCTGTCCATCACCAATCAGGCCGAGCAGGAAGTCGGGGCATTGGTCTTCGACCGACGCGTTCCTCTCGAGGATAGGCAGCCGGTCGCCTAGACCCCTTGCGCAATCGCCAGCACATAGGCCAAGGGCCGGTTCCGCATGGAACCGGCCCTTGGGAGCTTTCGCGTTAGCGGGCGTTGCGCTCGGCGGCCTCGACCACGTTGTTCAGCAGCATCGCGCGGGTCATCGGACCCACGCCGCCCGGGTTAGGCGAGATCCACGACGCGACCTCGGCGGCAGCCGGATCAACGTCGCCGGTGACCTTGCCATCCACGCGGGAAACGCCCACGTCCAGCACGATCGCGCCTTCCTTGATGGCGTCGGCCTTGATGACGTGCGGCACGCCAGCGGCGGCGATGATGACATCGGCCTGGGCGAGTAGTTCAGGAAGATTGGTGGTGCCGGTGTGGGCAAGGGTGACGGTCGCGTTCACGTCGCGGCGGGTCAGCAGCAGTCCTACCGGGCGGCCGATGGTCACGCCGCGGCCCAGGACCAGCACGTGCTTGCCGTTCAGGTCGATATCGTGGCGGGCCAGCAGTTCCACGCAGCCCAGCGGGGTGCATGGCAGCGGGGAGGCCATCGGGCGGTTGACGTTGGCGACCAGGCGGCCCAAGTTCATCGGGTGCAGGCCGTCGGCATCCTTGGCAGGATCCATGGCTTCGAGGATGACATCCGTATCGATGTGCTTGGGCAGCGGCAGCTGCACGATATAGCCGGTGCAGTCCGGGTTCTCGTTCAGCTCGCGCACCTTGGCCAGCAGCTCGTCCTGGGTGGTTTCCTCGGGCAAATCCACGCGGATCGACTCGATGCCCACTTCGGCGCAGTCCTTGTGCTTGCCGCCGACATACCAGGCCGAGCCCGGGTCGTTGCCAACCAGGATGGTGCCCAGTCCGGTGGTGTGCCCGGCAGCCTTGAGCTTGGCAACGCGTTCGGCCAGTTCCTGCTTGATGGCGGCCGCGGTGGCCTTGCCGTCGAGAATGCGTGCGCTCACGCTGTTCCTTCCGTAGGTGCCCTGTTCCCAAGGCGGGTGGTGTGCAAACCCAGGCGCGCGGCTCGCACGATTAGCTCCCTGGTGGTTACCCACCTAACGCCAGTCACGCGTTCCAGTGTAGCGAAAATGGCTGCGGGAATGACTTTGAAGTGCGCAGGGTTACCTTAAGCGTGTACTCGACAATCGTGATCGGCGCAGGGCAAGCCGGGCTTGCCGCCGCCTACCATCTGGCCAAGCGCGGCATCGACTTCCTGGTGCTCGACGCAAACCCTGCACCCGGCGGGGCCTGGCAGCACCGCTGGGATACCCTCACGCTGGGCGACGCGCATCATATCCACCCCTTGCCCGATTTCCCGCTCGAGGTGCAGGATTCCACCCGGCCGGCCTCGCAAGTGGTGTCCGAATACTATGCGGAATACGAACAGCGCTTCGCGTTGCCGGTACGCCACGGCGCACCGGTGACCTCGGTCGAAAACGACGGAGAAAACTTCGTGGTGCACGCCGATGCGGATTACCGGTCGCGCACCATCATCAACGCCACCGGAACCTGGAGCAATCCGTTCTGGCCGGTCTACCCCGGGCACTTCGACGGTCCGCAGGTGCACACGAATGGCTTCGTCTCCCCGCAGCGATTCGCCGGGCAGCGCGTTTTGGTGGTCGGGGCCGGCGCCAGTGCCACCCAGTTCATCGTGCAGTTGCGCGCTGCCGGCGTGGATACCCTGTGGTCCACGCGCAGCGCACCGGACTGGCGCGAGGTTCCCACCGGAGCCGAATGGGGCCAGCAAGTGGAGCGCCAGGTCAACGAGCGCACCAGTGCGGGACTGCCGCCGAAGTCGGTGGTGGGCACCACCGGGTTGCTGCTCACCGAGAAGATGCGTGCCGGGATCGCCTCCGGGGCGCTGGTTTCGCGGGGGAAGATCGACCATCTGGAATCCGACGCCGTCGTCTTCTCCGACGGGTCAGGCGAAAAGATCGATGCGATCCTGTGGGCAACCGGCTTCCGGCATGCCCACCGGCATTTGCGCGATCTGAAACTGCACACGGCTCAAGGCGGCATCCTGATGGAGGATGGGGTGGCCGCCGTGGCGGTGCCCGGGCTGTTCTTCGTCGGCTATGGCGCGTCGGCCTCGACTTTGGGTGCTACCCGGGCCGGGAGGAAGGCGGCGCTGGCAGCCAGCAAGTTCCTGTCCGCTATTGCGGTATAGCGTGCCCAGTTACTTCTTACTCACCTTGGTTACCACAGTGGTGTAGCCGGGTTTCGAGACCGTCACCCACACGCCCAAGGTCTTCCGGGCATCGGCTTTGACGACCTTGTAGTTCGGCTTGGTGGCCTTGGGGATGATCTTTCCGGAGCGCGTCCATTGGTAGGAGATCTTCACGTTTTTAGTGTTGTAGCTGCCTGCCGTGGCTTTCAAGGTCTTGCCGGTGGATTTCTTGCCGGTGATCACCGGCTTCTTCAAGACCTTGAGCTTGGCGGCTGCGATCTTCCCGGTCGCAGTGCTGGTCACGGTCTTGGTGGTGTAGTTGGTCTTGGCATAGGCCACCGAAACCGAGATCCGCTGGTTCAGATCTGCCGGTTTGAGCGTGTAGTTCTTTGCCGTGGCGCCCTTGATCTTCTGGCCGCTGCGCAGCCACTGGTACTTAGTGGACTGAGCGGCTGGAGCCGCTGTAGCGGCCTTGGCGGTGAGCTTCGAACCGACTTTTGCGGTTCCGGAGACCTGAGGCTTGGCAACCGTGATCGTACCCTTGACGACCTTGACTGCCGAGCTGGCCGGCAGCCATACCGATTCTCCGTCCGCCGCGTGCAGAGTTGCCCGCACGGCGATCTTGCGGTTGGCATAGGACTGAGGTGGGGTATAGGTTTTCGCGGTAGCCCGCGGAATCTCGAAACCGTCGACTAGCCACTGATAATGGCGTGTGAACTCCGGCAAGTATGCGGCGTCGAGGGAAGCGGTGAGCTTCTGTCCCACGATCTTGCTGCCGCTGATCGTCGGCTTGGCGATCGAGGCGACTGTCGCGGCAATCGGCGCTCCGTACTTCATCGTCCCCTGCGCCGAGGGGACCCATACTTCGCCGTTTTGACGAACTGCTTTCGTCTCATAGTTCAGCGCGATGACTTTCTTGGAGTCTTCGCGCACCAGCTGGTAGCTCTCTCCCACGGCACCGGGAATCGGTGCCCCGTTGCGGGTCCACTGCAGGGCCGTGTATGGGTAATTGGTTGTCGGTGCCAGCAGGGCATCTCCCACGACCGCCGCGTCATGGCCCGCCAGCGACGGGTTCCTGTTCAGTGAAATTCGGCCGAGCTGGGCAGTATCGCGCACGCCAATGTGCCAGCTGGCTGCGTAGCTGACAGACTTCAGATTCTCCTGTCCCGGGATCACCGCCTCGAAGTCGGTGAGTTCAGCCGCCACACCCGCGAATCCAGCTTTGTTCGCGGTGAATCCGGTGGGGCTGATCTGGCCCAGGATTCGTTCGCGGGTGTATTCCCACGGCTTGAGCACACTGCCATCCACCGTGATCACCGGTTCAATTTCCGTGCTGGCACCGATCTTCAGTTCGATGAGCGGCTTGGTGTAGCTGGCCAGATCCAGTACTTCGAGATCAGACAGATCCTTGGCCCAGCGATAATCCGTCGAACTCGTGGCGAGCACTTCAAGTTCCTTCAGGTCAGACAACTGTCCCAGCCCAGCCAGCTGCACCTGCTGCCCCTTGGGGAATGTCAATGACAGTGACTCCAGCACTGGCAGCTTGGCTAGTTCCGCGATGATTTCCTGTGGAGCCTTATTGATCCGCACCGATTGCAACTGGGGGTTGGCGGCCAGGACTTCCAGCCCACCGAGCGCCTGCTCCTTCTGGGTGTCGACGCCGATCCACTGGATATCGCGCGTCATCGGCAGTTCCTGCAACGATGCCACGTTCTTGCAGGACAAACCCACGACGACACTAGCGGTCTCATCCATGTACTCGAAGCAGTCTGCAGGGCTGATAGCACCGTGGGCTGGGGGCACGAGCCCGGCGAATACCAAGGCGGTGGCGCCTATAACCGAAGTAAAACGATGCAGCAGCCTCATGTGTTTCCCCAAGCGTGAAAATGCCAAATTTATAGACATCATGTCATAGCGCGGCCAGGTATTGATCATCAGTTCGCACGGTGTTTTTTGAAGACGCATAAAGCACCTCGGCTGAGTGCGGAAACCTGCTGATGATCCAGTAGCTTCGACGCCTAACTGTGTAACTCCACCGAGACGAATGTGCATGCAGCGCGCCAGCCGGTTAATCTCAATGCATGAACAATTTCATCGTCACCCTATCTTGCATCGACCGTCCCGGCATCGTCCATGCCATTTCCGGGGGTCTTCTGGGTGCCGGTTGCAATATCACCGAGTCCCAGCAGTTCCTCTCGCCCGAAACCGGCACCTTCTTCATGCGCATCGAGGTAGCCACCGAGCAGTCCCTGGAACAGATCCGCGCGGGGCTCGCGCCCATCCGCGACGATTTCCACATGTCCCTCCGTGTGGACGATGGCGCCAAGCGCACCCGCACAATGATCATGTGTTCCAAGGCCGGGCATGCGCTCAACGACCTGCTGTTCGCCCAGCGTGCTGGCACCTTGCCCATCGATGTGCCGGTGATCGTCTCCAACCACCTGGATCTGAAGCCGATGGCCGATTTCTACGGGGTGGACTTCGTGCACCTGCCGGTGACCAAGGAGAACAAGTCCCAGGCCGAGGCTGAGCTGCTCAAGCTCGCCGAGGACTACGGCATCGAACTGGTGGTGCTTGCCCGCTACATGCAGATCCTTTCGGATTCGCTCTGCGAGCGCATGGAAGGCCGGGTCATCAACATCCACCACTCCTTCCTGCCCTCATTCAAGGGCGCCAAGCCGTACCACCAGGCCTATGCCCGCGGCGTGAAGCTGATCGGTGCCACCGCGCACTACGTCACCGCGGACCTCGATGAAGGTCCGATCATCGACCAGGAAGTCACCCACGTCTCGCACACCCGCACCGCCGAGCAGCTCGTTGAGCTGGGCCGCAGCGTGGAGGGCCGGACGCTGACCCGCGCTGTGCAGTGGCATGCTGAGCATCGCGTGATGCTCGACGGCCAGCGCACCATCGTCTTCTCGTGACTCGCCCCGTGCGCCTGAGCCAATTAGAGTAGGTGGCATGAGCCACATGATTACTATTGACGGGTCGACTCCACAGGTCGGCGAGAACGTTTTTGTCGCACCCACCGCAGTGTTGAGCGGGGATGTCGTCCTCGCGGATCGCTCCAGCGCCTTCTATGGCGTCTCCGTGCGCGGCGATTCGGCGCCGATTCGTGTGGGTGAAGGCACCAATTTGCAGGACAACGTCGTGCTTCACGCCGATGAAGGTTTTCCTTGCACCCTGGGTGCGGGCATCTCGGTGGGCCACTCGGCTGTGGTGCATGGCGCCACCGTAGGTGACGGCTGCCTTGTGGGCATGAGCGCGACCATCATGAATGGCGCGGTGATTGGCGAGCAGTCGCTGGTTGCTGCAGGTGCACTGGTGTTGGAAGGCACGCAGGTTCCGCCGCGTTCACTGGTTGCCGGAGTTCCTGCCAAGGTCCGCCGCGAACTGAGCGATGAAGAAGTCGCCGGGTTGAAGACCAACGCTGATCACTATCTCGTGCTGGCAGCCAAGCATCTGGAAGCCAACGCCTAGAGTTTGCAAGCTCCTGGAAGCGCACTGCTTCCAGGACCTTGCGCCTTAAGCATTGTGCGTGTTGCTCATGGCTCGGCGATTTCGACGTCCAGCAACCCCGCACGCCACCGCGCAGTGCTCTCCTCCGCCAACGCCTCAGCCTCCAACCCTTCGGCCGGAGTCATGAAATACGTATTGACCCGCAATTTCTGCTCCGGATCCAACTCCGGCGGCAACAGCACCATCGGCCGGCTCCCAGGAATCTTCACCGCCTGGAACAACCCGCAATGCCTGGCCGTATGGTGAATCAAGCAATTCAACACCGCAGACTTGATATCAGTGCGCCCGCCCTTCTCCCACGGATCCAAATGATCCGCCTCGCACCGCTGCGCCGGCATGCTGCACCCAGGATACGAACACCCCGATAAACCGCCCGCAAAGCACGGACTTGCGCCTTGGAGAACAGTCGTTGGGTCCGCCCCAGATCCAAGGGCAGGCTCTTGCCATTGAGCACCACCGGCAAAATCCCCGCAGTGCACAGCGCTGTCCTGGCCTCGCCCGGGGACAGCAGGATCCCCGAGGACGTCACCGCGAAATCCTCCATTTTCTGTTGCAGCTTCTCCCAATCCAAAATGATGCTCACCTGAGCACCGGCAAGCCCAGCCTGCTGGCCCGGTGGTCTGCCGTTCGGTTTTCGTTCGCTCATCAGCAAAGCCATGAAACCAACGAGCCGCCGCCGCTCAGGTTTCAAATCCTCCCATTCACCGCTTGCCAGCTCCGGTTCGGAACTATCACCTTCTTGTTGATGACCATCATCTTCTGGTTGGTGATCCTCGTCTTCCCCTTCTGGCCGATGACCGTCCCCTTGGGAACGGGGATCCTCTGCGTCTGGATTGAGTCCTTCTCCCGGCGGGTCATCCTCGATGCCCTCGACGTCCTCGTCATCGGGTCTGCCTTTCGCCCAATCCGGTTTGCTGTCCTCATCATCCCAGCCACTAGTTTCCTCACCGGTGAACTGGGCATCCACGCCTTTCAACCCCTGCCGGTTCCCGGCAACGGTGGAAGGATTATCCAGATTCGCGAAATACGCCTCGATATATGCGGATTGCGAAGGGAGAACACGGATGAGGTATTCGACAACCCCTTTGCGCATACCGCGCTTGAAGATCCCAATACCATCCAGCAGTGCTTTGAGCGGGCGCTTGCCGGCCTTCACCTGCGCGACCAGGTCGTTGATGTGCTTGCGCGCCGATTTCGGCTCCGACCGCAGGAACGCCGCGGACTCGGCCTGCAGCTGCTGCTTCTTCGCTTCAGCGGCTTTCCCTTCGCCCAGGTCCTTGCGCACCGAATGCAGCTTCATCGCCGCCGAGGCGACCAGCCGCGGATCAATGTTCGAGTCCTGGAACTGTGCAGCGAGCTCGGGCAGCCATGGCTCCGTTGGTTCTCCTGCTTCGTCCACGCCACTGAGCAGGCAGTCGGCCTGCACCAACCGGGCGGCCGCGGTGCTGCGCGGGATATCCAGCCAGCCGGTCATCAGCCCTTTGGCGTCCTTGAAATGCGTGCGCCCGGTGGTGGTGCGCCCCTTCGCCTCTTCGATCTCCTCGATGGTGGGGTCGGGCTCGAGGTCGGTGATGGCCTGGAGGGATTCCTGGTCCAGCTTGTGCGCGCCGGTGCTCCGCAGTGCGGCAGCCGCGTGGACCTGGGTGCGGGTGAGTTCTTGGGTCATGTCTTCGGTGAGCAGCGCGAGATAGGCGGCCTGGCCTGCGGTGAGATCCGCGTGGGTCAGGCGCCGGGTCGCTGAAGCGGCCAACGCTTTGGCGTTGGCCAGGTCCTTCAGTGCTTGCGCGATGTCTGTGCTCATGGGAACCAGCATGCGCCGCAGATAAGGATCTGCGGGGCATGACTGTGCGGACTGTGGGCAAACCTTGGTTATCGACATCCGTTGGAACTCATAGGACGCCGTTCGCGCTCCTAGAGTCCGCGTTCCACCTGTAGCCACAACTCGCAGGTAGCGGTGCTGAAATCTTCGGCTCGTTCCAGCACCGCCACCATGGACGGGCCCTCGCGTAGCACCCACGGATTCGATGGGAACCACTGCTTTGCGGTGGAAGCCCAGACCTCCTGCAAAGCCGCTGGATACGGACCGGAGGTACGGAACACCGCCCATGTACCGGCAGGCACCGTGATGGCATACAAGTCTTCCGGCACCGATCCGTCCAGCACCCCGACACCGTGCAGGTAAGTCAGCTCGGATCTTTCCGTATAATCGGTCTCTAGATTGGAGGCGATCTGGAGCAAGTCGGCAGGTTCGGTGTTGCCCAATTCATTGAGCCTGTCATGCTCGCTGATCGGAAGCGAAGCAATATGCGCCTGGATCTTCGGGTTGGCTCCTTCATGGACCAACGGCACACGGGCTGGGTGGCCCACCAGTTTGAATTCCGGGCGTTCAACAATTCGGGCATCCGTGGCGACGATCCCCTCGACGGTCAGGCTGAACCTGAGTATTGTTTGGCTTCGAAGGGGTCCACCTGGACAGCGGGCTTCGCCCGGGCTGGCATCATGCGGCGCACGTTGCACACGGTGGTACCCGAGCCCTCCAGCAATTGGCCAAAATCTATTTCCGCATCAAGCTCCTGTTCGATCTGATCCATGAGCCGATTCAGAATTCCGATCATGTTCCCACCCTTCGCCATCAACTATCCCGAGGGGAGGCATCGTAGCGCCCGACTTTCGCGGTTCGCTCCGATCAGCTAGTCCGATGACGCCAGCTTGCGACAGTAGCCAATACGGGCGCATCGCTGCAAGAACTACTGTGCACCGTTTCCTGCCTTTCCTCGCCAGTCGGCTCCCGCAAGACAAAGTATCCCGGTTCTAGGCGACGTCGGCGCTGTTGCCGGTGGCTGGATCTGCTCAGCCGTCTTCGGTGAAGGAGTGGATCAGTTCTGGTCCTTATCCAGTTGGTTTCTGGCCATCAGCGGTTCGTTGATCGTACTGGTCATTTGGGGAGTGCTCACGCGCAAGCATGCCTAACTGCACCTGCAGAGCAACGGTCCACCACGGAATCGCGGTGGACCGCTGCTCTGCGAGGAAGCGCATCTGGCATGCCTGCGCCGGATGTTCATTGACGAGAATCAGACTCGAAGTCCCGATCCCGAGCCGAATCGACCCCGGGGCCAGCGTCCGCTCCTTTGGCGGAAGACTCGCCCTGTTCGAGCTCGTCAGTACTGTGCTCGTGAATCGTCTCGCGCAGACCCTCGACCTCCTTGGCTCGCCGCTCCCAGTATTCCGGCTCCAAACCGAAGCCATTGGCCGCCTCTTCGGCCATCCTCTTGAAACCATCTCGATGGTCCTCCAGAGCGTTATTCAGATCTTCGAACTCGTCATGGCTGACACTGACGTCAAGGTGCTTTCGTCGCATTTGCATCATCCTAACTTGTTAGACAGGCTAAATAATTTTGATGCTCCCACCCTACGGCCCCGGGTTATCCATGGCAGTAGCCATAAGCCTTTCCCCAGAAACCCGGAAATGGGCTCTTTCGCACATCTGGCACTCACCCGACAAATGCCCTAGCCGACCAGCCAGGGTCGCCCCCGCGGCAAGACTAGCAGTCAAGCCGTCAGCCAGGTCACGCGCCGTGGGCGAATCACATGCCCTGCGCCTTGCGCCTACCGCGAAGGCAGGGCACTCTCCCTCACCGCGCCCTTCCCCGCGGATGGCCGGCTTGACTCGTCATCGCTCTCGACACTGCGGATCATAGCCTCCAGGAACTTGGCTGCCGCAACCCGCTCGTCCTCGGAGAGCGTGCCTACGGCATCCATCATCTGCTCATGCATCCGATGCAGTGTTCCACGAACTTCCGTATCGCTGTAATCCGTGGGCACAATTCCCACAGACCGCCGATCCGCAGGATGCACGACACGCTCGGCATACCCATCGCGGCATAACCGGTCGATCAATACCGACACCGAAGCATTGGAGATCCCCAGTTCCTCAGCAAAATCCCGCTGGCGGGGAGTCACCCCTTTGCGGTGCGCGGCGAGCAGGAATCGCAGCGCGGACATATCGGTCTCGTTCATCCCCATCGAACCGCGGGTCGCAGCTCGCATCCTGTGCTCCGCCTCACGGTACTTGCGCATCAGATTCAGCAAATCCACTGCCTCGGGCACCGAACCGCCCTCGCGGTACCAGTACCCGCTGGCTTGATAGCTGCTCATGAGAAGAACTCCTTCCGCCGGATACGAACGCCATGCCCGCAACCCCGGGGGGCTTCCAATGCCCCTTTTCCGCGAGGTCCAGCTTGCCTAACATCGAAAAATTCATGTAACCTAGCTAATAGTTAGCCTGTCTAAAGATATTCTACTACGAAACAGCTATCAGTACCGGAGTGAAAGATGAGAGAATCCTTAGCAGTTCCCGTAGAAACCTCCCCGCAGCAAGGCAGCGCGTGGAGCACGCGAATCCAGAAGATCGCCACCTTCGCCTCTGAACAGTGCCGGAGCCGGGATACCGTGCATTCAGCAATGTGCACTATTACCGGCTCCCCGGAGCAGCTCGTCATCAACTTGGCATGCACGGCAAAAAGCGAAGACCAGGTGCCCGAGTTGATGCAGTACGTCAACGACACCCTCCTTCTGAAGATGGAAAGCTCGCTCGGTGTCCGATTCGAGGTGAAGAATCTGCAGTTCGCCGTCGCGGGCAAGGAGAGCCTGCTCGCAGCACCAGAGCACGCACCCGAGGCCGAACTCCCCGCGCATTGGCTCGATCAGCCTTTCGCCGCACCGAAGCAGACCCCCACCCCCGGGTCAGGGCTCGAACCTGCCAGTTTGGGAAGTGAATCAGATGGATCCCATGCAGATTTGAGCATGGCCTAGGATCTGCAGCACCCGCCGCCCGCCAAGAGCGGCAGCACCAAAACGAAAGGACCTTTCCAAAGCGCATCCCGCTGCGGAGCCTTACGTCAATATCGCTATTTTCATGAGCAGTGCAAGAAAGGGAAGTATCTAAAATGCCAGGTCGAATCGTACGAACCCGAACCGCAGTCAGAGTCGCTGATTTTCTCGCCACCCGTGAAGGCAAAGCCCACCTGTCCGGCTACGGCTGGGCGCAGGGAATGCCGATCGTCATGACGCAGCCTGCCGAATCTCTCAACGATGCCATGGGCATGGCATCAATCCATGGCCGTGCAGTGCTGGTGGCCATGCTCGATCCGCAGACCGAGGAACTTCACATGATGCATGTCACCGTCCCCCAAGCAGCACTGAAAGTGACCAAGGCCTGCGCTGATCGACTCACCATGGGAGAGTTCTTCGAACGCCTGGCCACCGAGCTCATTGCTGAGTTCCGCGTGAAATTCTGGAAGAACACTGCCGTCGCCCACAAGATCCCAGCCTGCCCCGCTATGCAGTCGCGAACCACCTCATCGACTCGATACCCAATGCCAGCACACCAGCATGGAGCCGAGCGCGTCGCGGCGGGCACTAGCAGGTAAACACCTTAGCCCCGGTTCTGGCTCATTGACCTGGCCAGCCAGCCAATACCCCCGTGGAACGGCTGGCGAGCCAGAACCGGGCCCCGTCTGGGGCTAGTTGTTGGCCTCGGTCCTCTATCCAGGTTTGCGGATACCAGGACCCGGAACAGCCAAGAAGCCGCAACAAGATGCACAACGCGTGATGGCATCACCTATGAAGCGAGAACGTTCCCATTTCGTAGCCTTCGAACCGGACTCTTCTGCCTGCCAGTCCCCTTTCAATGACGCCTTCTTTCAATGACGCCTTCTCGTGAAAGGCGTTAAGAAATGCTCACCATCAGCACGGAAAGTTACCCGGGACGCAGCGTCCACTTCAATCAACTGCCGACTTTCATCGGAAGGTCGGCAATTGAGCATTTCAGGACGGATTCGATGAGCTCAGCGAAAAACCTTATCCCCTACCGAGTTGTGCTCGATATTAACCGCGAAGACGACAGCTGCTTCCTCTTCGAGGCGCTCCAGCATTACCGTCGATACCTTTCAGCACAGGAGCACCACCAGCCCGAACTGCACAGCATGCGCCGGCTACTCGACATGGTTGACGCAGCCTGGCTGAACTCCGCGAACGTGACCGATAGAAACTAGCAGCACGAACCGTATTCGATTCTTCTCCGCGAAGGAATTGCATAACAAGCTGATCATTCTTTGGGCTATCACCCGCGAACTAGCTCTCCATTCAGAGCAACACTCAACTGTCGGGTATCCATATGAGGGAATTGCGCGTACCGTCGAAAGAACACTCCGCGATAGTACCCGTGGCAAACCTGGCACCTGCACCATCCACGACAACGCATCGCGGCAGGG
Source organism: Glutamicibacter sp. NPDC090743 (assembly GCF_044769125.1). Classification (NCBI taxonomy): domain Bacteria; kingdom Bacillati; phylum Actinomycetota; class Actinomycetes; order Micrococcales; family Micrococcaceae; genus Glutamicibacter; species Glutamicibacter sp. NPDC090743. Next base: position 457,422 of record NZ_JBIVXE010000003.1, read on the forward strand.
CTCTAACTGGAAATACCGCACGAGCCGCAAGAGCGGAGGCCCTCCATGTCCATCCACAGCCTAAGATCCCACACCGCTGAACACGTCAAGCATATCCTTGGCTCCCGCCAAGCCCGCATCCATCTGGCCTCCTACGGCTGAAGGGAAGGGATGCCCATCGTCCTGGCACAACCCCACGAACGACTCGATGACGTCATGGGACTGGTCTCCATCCACGGACGATCCGCAGTGGTCGCGATCTACGACGAACCCGACGACCACCTAAGCTTCTGGTTCGTCTCTCTGCCAAACCCGGCATTGCAAAACGTACTGGTCGAACCGCGAGGCCAGACAGTGGGGGAATTCATCGCCCCTGGCACACCTGACGGGGCGAGAACGTTCCGTGTCCGGCACTGGGCACACAGTGCCATCACTTTTGAAATCCCCTGTTACGTGCGCAGCGACCTAGAACATCGCACCTCGTACAACACGCACCTCGGTGCATTAGGTAAATCGCAAGCTGAAGATTCCCTGGATGATCCAGAACTTGCGGACTGACCTGCGGTGCGGAGAGTTAAGCTGGTCTTGTGTATAACTGAAAATCAGCCTATTCGCACTGAAGCATCCCACGGACATCGCGGGATGCTTCAGTGTTTAATGCTGACAGCCAGCTCACCCAACGCAAGTCCACTGCCCAAAGATGTATAGAATCCATCTGAAACACTTCCCTGCTAGCAACACCGCCACGAGCACATGCCTTGAAGGCCTGTACTCGGGTCAACAACTGTGAACCAACCGCGCTGTGATGGACGCGAAAACAAGTTCGTCAAGACGGCGAAACCAGTGCCGTCCGCACCCTCTGGCGCTGCAAGAACTGCGGAGCATACACCACTGCTACCCACCCGAAGAAACATAGTTCTTGCACCGGCCGTGAGCAGTTGAATGCAATTGACGAGGCCTTCTGCAGCATGCCCAAGAAAAGAGACCCGCGTGGAGACGATAAATAATAAACGGAACCAGGCCGAGGGCATGCGCTGGCCCGACAGCCTCAGCTGGGCTGGTGAACGCTCCCGCCAGATACTATGGCTGCTTGCCTTGGTTGTGGTTGCGGTCTACGGGTTGCACAAGATCACTTTGGTTGTCATCCCATTCTTGCTGGCCGTAATTCTGGCAGCAGCCATCGCACCGCTGGTGAATTGGTTGCGTGGCAAAGGGTTGCCTAACACGGTTGCTAGCGGGACGGCCTACATTCTCGTACTCTCCGGTTTCGCGGCTGTCATCGCCGGGGTCGTCGTAACCATCCGTGCCCAGTGGGCGGAGCTCGTGGATCAGGCGGTGAAAAAATTTGACCGTTTGTACGCCTGGATCGCACAGGGACCATTGCCCGTAGATGATGCCATGATCCAGGATGCCCGCAACGCGGCGAGCGATTTCGTTACCAGCAAGGCGGCAGGGAACACCGCGGTAGACAGCATCTTCGTTGCCACCCAGGTCTTCACTGGTTTCATCCTCATGGCAGTCATTTTGTTCTTCTTCCTCAAAGACGGCAGGAAGTTGTGGGCATTCTGTTTGATACCCCTTAAAGGGCGGCAATTGGCAAAAGCCCGGCTCGCCGGAATACACGGTATAGAGGTGCTAGGCGGATACGTACGTGGCACAGCCATCGTAGCTCTGGTTGACTCCGTGCTGATCGGCCTTACCTTATGGATTTTGCAGGTACCCCTGGCGCTTCCTCTAGCTGTCGTGGTCTTCATCGGTGCCTTCATCCCAATACTCGGCGCCACCACCACCGGACTTCTTGCTGCTCTGGTCGCGTTCGTGGCCAATGGCCCAACGGCAGGACTGATCATCATTGGCGTCAGCTTCGCTGTGAATCAACTAGAGGGCAACCTTCTGCAACCGCTGGTGATGGGAAAAACCCTCCATATCCACCCTCTGGTTATTCTGATCGCGTTAAGCGCCGGAGCCGTGCTCGCTGGAATTATCGGGGCGATCCTTGCCGTGCCGCTGGCGGCCGTCAGCTGGGCCATCGGCAGAATATGGTTCAGTGATCGCTTCTCGAACCGCCATCGGCCAGTTCTTGATCACTAGGTTTGTTCAGAGTCCTGGCGTTATGACTCCGAGCCAATTTTCCGTTCCCTACCAACCTGCGTCGCCCCTGAAGGGTAGCCTGCCGCGAGACGGCTATCCCCGGCCGCTGCGTAAAGGTCGATATCACACGAAAAAGCTGGTCATCTACACAGAAAGTCGATCTAACTCGATACGAACCAGCCGTCATCAGACCCGGGTCACCACAACCAGAGAAATGCAATTCCATAACCAAAACAATCGGCTAAACGAGAACAAAGTAGACCCTCACGGCTTCACCGCAAATCCCCTAAAGAAGAAACCGCTGCTGAGGTTTGCGGGATCTTCATCCAACACGGCCCGCCCCACCTCTTCCCCGGTGTGCCGGTCATAACGCAAAACCCTGTACGGAGAACCATCATTGTTATCCGCCATGATGACAACGTCAGCATCAGTGAAGATCGCCTTCGACGAAGCCGAATTATCGCTATACGCTTCCACCGTAAACTTGCGTTCTGTCCGTCCCGTCTGAATGTCCGTAGACATGATCGAGTCCTTAACCCCGTACCATTCAAGCTTTCCGTCCTTCAGCGACTGGCGGGTTACCTGGGGAAGGCCCGTACCATCTTCACTGATGAAAGGCTCAGTCGCTTCATCTGAGATCAGTGCCTTGCTCTCATACTTACCGGTCTTGGTGTCCCATATCGATAAGACGGCCTTAGCAGCAACATCCAATCCACCTCGTCTCTCATCAGAGATGTAGTAGATTTTTCCATCATGGCATGGCGCATCATTGAGTACCGCGCCCTCTCTAGCCCGTGTACTGCTGCCGACAACTTTTTCCTTGCCGTCCTTCGTGCCAGTCAATTGGCTGAGAACCATGGGCTCCGTATCAGGATCCCCCGTCTTCGAATACGGGCCGGTAGCCAAACCAATTCCGAAGACCTCCCCCTCGCACTGAGCAGCAATGAAATAGCTACCTTCAACCTCGGCTAAAGAGGTTCCGGAACTGGTAGTGGTCACAACCTGAGTCGTATACCCCACGTCGCTGAAGCCCAGATTATAAAGTCCCACTGCAGTATCCGCTGCTGTGGCAAGCATGGCGTATTGGCTATCAGTTTTTGCATTCTCAAAACTCTTCAAACCGGCACCATCAATCAGATAGTCGGTCTTCATATCACTGAAGAACAACCCCTTCTCAGTCCACTCCATCGAGCACATGTCCATGCCCCAGGTCTGTACCTCTGTAAAAGCACCATCATCCTTTAACAGAACAACCTTTCCGTCTTGGCTTTCCCCATCCATGTCACTGCTCGCAGCACTGAAGCACAGTGCGTACGTGGCCTTGCCTAGAGCCTCGGTTTTTTGGGGTGAGGGATCCGCTGGTGAACAGCTAACCAGGGTAAAAACAGTGGTCGCCACTGCCGCTGCGGTGATGATACGACGGGTGTGAATCATGGAATGTTCCATTCTGGTGCAGAGTTTGGGCCGGCCCAATTTCAGGCCGGCCCAGATACTAGTTTTCCAGTACGCTTAGAGGGTCTTGTACGTCACCGTCTTTGAGGAATCCTTGATGTTGTAAGGATAAACGCCCAAACCGCCGTTGCCGTCCAGATCAATCCCTGTAGCCGCCTTGTAAGCCGCCCACACCAACTGCGAGCAGTTCATCTTCGAACCGGTCGTCGACTTGTTCACGGCAAAGTTGGAGTTATATCCCTTGCCGCGCAATTTGTTGAAGGCATGATTGGCAGCCTTGCCTCTGTTGGTCGATGTAGTCGATACGTACTGCTTCACTGCACCCTTGCCTACCTTCACCGAGCTGCCAGCGATCGATCGACTGTTCTTTCCAGTGCCGGGAGCTTCCACAATGGTTGCGGTTGAGTAGTAAATTCCTGTGTGCCCATGCTGAACGAAAAGCGTCGAAGCAGGAGAGACGAAAAGATCACCCTTACGCGTTGCAGAACCTAAGGTGACGGTACCGCTGCCTCCGCTGCTGGCGGCCGAAGCCACGCTTCGATTAGCCAGAGAATCGACCGATTTTGCTTCCCTAACCGAAGCCTTGCTCTCGGACAAAGCCCGATTAACGGCTTCGTCCAAACTGATTCCTTCATCCTGTGCGAACTCACCCAGCGAATCCTTCAGCTCGGTGACTGAGGTTCCAGGATTGAGACTTGCCAACTCATTCAAAGAACCGTTTCCCGTATCAGCCAACGCCGGCATAGCCGAACCAATGACCAGCATGCTCGAAGCGGCGATTCCCGCGAGCATATGACGTTTTTTCAAAACACAACCCCTAGCACGTAGCAGTAATGATCCAAGTAACCCGTCAAACATGAACATAAAGAAGCACAAAAACACATAGCGCATCCAACGCACATTCAACGAAAAAGAATCCCTGATCTGACGAGAAATAATATTTCAGGTCAGTGGATAATATGATCCTAGCGTTAGGTGCGTCACCACGGAAGACACTCTGGCAAATTTTTCACAGAATTTTATATACATGTCCACTTTAGGCCTCAAACTAACCTCACCAAAGCACGAGGCAGAACTGAGCTGGTCAAGTTTCTGAGACACGATCTTTGATCTTTTCTAATTATTCTCAAGCCGCAAGGGCCAGAGAATTCATTTCCCAATACGAGTCCAGAACTGCTTGGGGGCTGAGCCTCCATTAGCTGTATGCGGTCGTTTCCGGTTGTACCAGACTTCGATGTATTCCATCACCGCGGTCCGCGCTGCCACCCTGCTGGTAAATGCCCGGTGATGGTACATTTCGTTCTTGATGGTCGAGAACGTTGACTCGGCCACGGAATTATCCCAGCACACCCCGGTGCGCCCCATCGATTGCCGCACGCCGTGGACAGCGCACCACCCTTGGAACGCGTCCGAGGTGTACTGCGTTCCCCGGTCCGAGTGGAACACGCTGCCAGACTGGATAAAGCCCCGCGACGCGGCAAGCTCCATGGCATCGATGACCAGCTGAGTTTGCATGTTCTCACCCATTGACCAGCCCACGATCTGACGCGAAAACAAATCGATGACCGTCGCCAAATACAACCAGCCCTCGCCGGTGCGCAGGTAGGTGATATCGCCAACCAGCTTCGCCCCAGGCCGGCAAGAGCGGAAGTCCCGCCGGCCGAGCTTATCGACCATATGGTTCTTGATATGCGCTGTTCGCGCTTGGTGGTCACGCACCGTCGTGGTTTTGAACGCACTCATCCGTTTGGCCTGGATTCCCAGGTCTTTCATAATCGAGAGGACCGTAGACTTCGCGATCTGTTCCTCATGGTTGTTGCGGAGCAGGTCCACCAGTTGGCCTGCCCCAGCAACCTGGTTGGATGCTTCGAATTCGGTGTGGATCAGTTCGGTGCGGCGCCTGCGCAGTGCTTGGGCTTCGCTCAGCTCCTCGCAGGGGTTAAGCCACCGGTAATAGGATGCCCTGGAAACCTGCAGTTTCTGGCACATCCACTTCACCGGGTACTGGCCGGTATGGGCCTTGGTGAAGGGGTCTGCTGGCAGCATCATCGCGCCATACTGGCAAAGCAAAGTTCACCGAATCCAAGAGCTCATAGACCAAGTCAGCGACTCACTTTATGGCTCCTGCCTACTGGAGAACGACCATCAGAAGCTCTGTAATTCACCGGCAAACCTTCCACCACCTGTCACGCCCGCTATCTTGCTAGCAAATCCAAATAGATCCGCTCATGGGCTTCCGCTACTGCCATACGTTGGCGCTTGCGCTCCTCTGCATCCATCCCCGGCACGCTGGATAAAGCCAATTGATGCTTCACTGCTTCTTCCAGTGAGTACTCATCAACACGGTCGTCATCCCATCGATACGGTGCCACCGACGCCTGCTGCCCCACATACTGACCACAATCAGGAGCGACGATGGCAGCTCCAGTATCCAAAGCCGCTTCGAGCCACCCGGAATGCGTGCCGAATCGATAGGGAAGGACATTCACATTCAGCGAACCCAAGTATTCGAAGAGCTCCTGTTCGGAGAAGTACTCATGCGCCTCAAGATTCCACTTTCCTTGCTTTTCTCCCTCTAGGAGCTGCCCTGCGAGATCCGCCTTGTACTCGCGGTTGGATGGATCAAGCACCTGACGATGTATGTGCACCTGCAGTTCAGTGTCTGGAATTCCCGCGACGATTCGGGCCAGAGGTTCCAGAATGGCTGGAGAAATATTAGCCCGGAGACCTTTAAGGTGCACCCCGATATGACGAGTCCTCCTCTGGGAAGACACCGCCAAAACCTCCCTGCGTCGGCGTAGCCGATCCATGGTTGCGAAATCAACGACGTGGGGGTGTGGCAGAACGTGGGCGGCACGATGCCATTGCGCCGCGATCTCCGCGGTTGCTCCATCGGTAAGGGTGATCAGCTGATCAGCTGAGGCGATGAGGATATCTAGCATCTGGCGGTGGGCCGTGGCATCAGGCTGATGGGGTTGATCAAGTCATGCACCGTATAGACCAATGGCTTGTGGAAATGACGCAATTCCGTGATGGTATTGCGCAATGTCTGTGGGTCCACCGCATCAAAACCAAAATGTATATGCATCAAATCGAACCGCTGATGGTTGTCCCTCACCCACTCGGGAGTCAGCATCAGCGGAGGCCACCACGGTGACTGTTCGCTTTGGGAGCCTGGCGCATGGATGGGGTCAGGCAACCGAAGCGACCCGCGGTCCTGTTCTTGCAATGGTTCCAAATGCCGAATATAGACCTGGTCTTGAGGTACTGAAGCAACACGGATCATCGTGGAAGCATTCTGGGAAGTCATGCCGAATTCTCCTCTGTCGAGCGGCGGATGGGTAGGGTCGAAGTTGATTTGCTATTCACCTATATCGGTTGGGCTGCATGAAGAATTGGTTTGGAATGGAATTTTCGGTTCTCGTCATCGCTCATCAACGAGCAGGCCACCTGCAACGGCTGCTCGATGGAGTGCAGCGAAGTAGCGTCCTGCCGCAAGAGGTCATCGTTGTCTACATGGACGACCCCTACCCGGAACCGGTCTCGTGCGATGTGCCATTGAAAGCCCTCCATATCCAGAGCACCCCCGAGGAAAGCGGATTACCTCTGGCCCGCGCACGGAACACTGCTGCGGCCAATGCCAGCACGGAGCAACTGGTCTTCCTTGATGTGGATTGCATCCCCTCGGCACAGGCATTCGAGCGCCTGCTGCAGGCTTTGGGCGAGCATTCTGCCCTGGCGATGGCCGATCCCCGGTATCTGAAAGGCCCCATAGCGTCCGGACCCACGCCTTATGATTTCACTCTGGACGAGCTTTCGGTTCCCCACCATGCAAGAGCCGCGCTGCCGACCGACGTGCCATGTGAAATGCACGAGCATTTCTGGTCGCTGGGTTTTGCGATCTCTTCCAGCGATTTCAAGCGAGTCCGAGGTTTCTGCCTGGAATACAGCGGGTACGGGGCAGGAGATACAGACTTCGCCTTCACCGCCCGCCGCCATGGCATCCCCGTAGTGTTCACCCGTGCGGTGGTCTTCCACCAGCATCACGGTGTCTCCAAGCCGCCGTTGAACCACTTCGACGCAATCGTAGCCAATGCATCGAAATTCCATGCTCGATGGGGCGTGTGGCCGATGGAAGGATGGCTCACCGCTTTCGCCCACATGGGATTGCTGCGCTGGGCGTCCGATGGCCGAACACTCGAAATCTTGCAACATCCCACGCCGCTTCAGATTCAACACGTCCGAAGCCAAGACGCCTACTAGGCTGCCCATCAGCTCGTCAGCTCTCGAACCATGGCTTCGACCTGCCGCGTGAATTCGTCCGCATCGGTGAACAGAACCCGGGAAAGAGCATGCGGGTCGCTGGCAGCAGCTTGCTCCAGGACAGCATTCCAATTTACCGGTTCCTTCCACGAATCGAGTGTCATGCAACCGGTCGCTCTTTGCAGCATCCGAGCGTAGACTCGCTGCTCGTCGAAAGGACGTTCCTCCGGAATCAGAAGCATCGGTCTGCCGCAGGCTGCGGCGGTGGCCACGGCATTGTGGCCGGTGGAAGTGAGCACTACATCGGCTTGTGCCATGATGCGCGATGGTTGCTGGACTGTTCCATGCAGCGTGAGGTTCTCAGGCATGCAATCGGTGTCCTCATGCACAGAGCCTAGAACGTCCCATGACCACTGTGGAGAAGAAGCCGCCGCATGCGCAATATCGGACAAACCGATCGATGCCGCCAATGAGGTTTGCATTGCGACTTTGCGCTCCCCCGGCACAGGATCCGCCAATGATGCGCCGACATGCTGAGTCATATCGAAGCCCGAGGCAGGTTCGGGAGTCTTGAAGTAATGGCTCTTTGAACCGAATTTGGCCAGATGTTCCCGCTCTTCCAAGGCTTCGGGGAAGTAGGCGAACAGCGCATCTGCAATCTCGTATCCCATCAGGTGCGCTTTGTCATTCCGCCGTCCAGGCATCCGGCGCAAAGCAACCCGGTAGCCGCTAAGCCGGGCAAAAAGAGCAACCTCCACCGATACGTCAACCATGACTACATCGGGGGCGAACTGTTCCCACGCACGGTTCAGAGCGGCGAAGCGTTCAACGATATGATCGCCAGTGGGAGCGTAGTGCAGAAATTCTCCTGATACAGGTACAGGGCTTTCCGGCCGTTGATCATCGATATCAGGCCGCAAAGGAACATAGTTGGCTCCGACCGGGAGCAATCCTTGGTTTTCCTCCCCCGTACTTGCCACTTGCACCTCGAAAGCGCCAGTTTCGGTGAGCCTACGGGCGTGGCGAAGATGCCCTGTTCCCACGTGGTGGGCGTAATTAGGAGATCTTTGGCCTACTCATCGATTCTGCCTCGCTGAACCTACTCGGGGAACGATCTGGTCTATGAGAGCCTCATACCCGTCAAGCATGCGCTCTCGTGTAAATAGCATTGCTCTTTGCCGAACCGCTTCGCGATCCATCTTCGCTGCCCTCAGCACTGCGGCAGCAAGAGCGGCTGAATCGGAGCCATCCGCGAGTGCCCCTCCGCTGGTACCGATGATTTCCCCCATCGCTCCAGATGGCAGGGCAGCCACTGGCGTGCTGCTAGCCATTGCCTCGAGCGTCGTCAATCCAAAAGGCTCAGCCCACAGGGGCGAGGAGATAAATACTTCACGCGAGCTGATGAGTGTCTTCAACTCTTCCTGACCAAGATGGCCCAGATACTCGATGTCCTGATCCAGATTCGGGGGAATAAGGCTGTTGAAGTACTCCTTGTCCTGAACAGGCCCGGCAATAGCCAGTTTCATCCCTGCATCTCGCGCCGCTGCGATGGCGATGTGCAACCCCTTTTCCGGAGTGATTCGGCCAGTCCAAGCCGCTGTTCCGGGGTTGATCCTGTTCCCAGGTTCCCCGCACCAGGCGTCCAGATCGATTCCGTTGGGAATCACGTGCAGTTCAGGCAACCATTGCTTCCACGCGCGGCTGTTCGATTCCGAAACTGTAGCGAAGCGATGCATCTGGCTCGAGGATGATCTCTTGCTAATGACTGCGGTGATCCGTGGAAGCGGCTGAGTGTGCAGAATATGCAGCGTCGGGATGTTTCGAAGGTGCACGTGAGGGACCGGGCTGAGCGAATTATTGATCACCACATCAAAATTTCCGTCGCGGGCCTTTCGCACAGCGTCCTGCATCGAACTGTCCAGAACGTGATGTTGATGATTACGTCCGTCCTCATCCGGGTACCCCTGAACCGTGAAGGTTTCGGCCAGTACGCCGACGGCCATCCCTTCCGAACCAGGGCCAAAAGGGTTGCTGCCTTCTTTGGCGAAGAGCGTCACGTGGTGGCCGCGATCAGACAAATCCTTGACGAGATGCGCGGTGTGCGATTCCATCCCACCGGCATACGGTGGACAGATCGGGTAATGCAAGTGGGCCAGCACCGCAATCCTCAAGGGAGCAGGCTTACCCGACGTTGCCGAAGCATCAGAAAAGACCCTCCAAGATGTACAGAAGATGGATGCGCCCACGGCGACGAGCGTGTCAGCGGAGCTTGAAGAGAACGATTTCGCTGACGGGTTGGAACTTCCCGGCGCCATCGTTGATGAGGAACTTTCCATTAACGTGACTCCGCCAGGGAATGACGAATTCGTCTGCGGGGAGTGCTTTACTATTCGCCATCGAAGCCAGGACGAAAAACATACCAAGCAAGGCATCATCTGCCGCGATTGTGTCCATGTGCATTCATAGTCCTGCAGGCTTGGAGCTAGTGTAGCGTGCCTTTAATTCCACCTGTTTTGAGCAGGTGGGACAATTGGTTCCATGGCCAACTACGCAAAACCACGGCAGCTACGCGACAGCGACCGGGCAACCCTGGAATCCATGACCCGCGGCAAGGACTCCAACGCCTCACTGGCCTTGCGCGCCACCACCGTCCTGCTGGCCGCCGACGGCGTACCAAACCATCCACATCGTTGAATCCACCGGCTTCTCGGAACCGACGGTGCGCCGATGGCGCACCCCTACGAAGAATCCGGCATCGACGGTCTTGGCGACGCGCCGCGCCCAGGCAAGACGCAGAAGATCGACGATTTGGCGATCCTCGCCGACACCCTGGCCAACGACGGGGTTCCCCCGGCCGAACTGGGGATCTCCCACTGGTCAGCCAGGATCATGGCCGAACGCCATCAGGTCTCCTTCTCCTCGGTAGCCCGGATCTGGCGGCGCTGGAAAATCCAACCGCATCGGATCGAGACGTTAAAGTTCTCCACCGACCCGCAACTGGAAGCGAAACTGCGCGACGTGGTGGGCCTGCACCTGTCCCCACCGGAGAACGCGGTGGTGGTGAGCATTGATGAGAAGACCCAGATCCAGGCCCTCTCGCGCACGCAGCCGGTGCAGCCGTTGGCTCCTGAGCATCCGTTGCAGCAAACTCATGATTACCGGCGCAATGGCACTACCACGCTGTTTGCCGCGTTGGATGTCCTCACCGGGAAGCTGAGCGCGAGCAAGTTCTACCAGAAGCACACCAACGTCGAGTTCGTGGACTTCTTGCAGCAGGTCGCCGAGGCGAACCCGGAGATCGACTTGCACGTGCATCTGCGATAACTACGCCACGCACAAGTACCAGAACGTGTTGGGCTGGCTGACAGCGAACCCACGGGTGACCTTGCATTTCACTCCGACCAGTTGCTCCTGGCTGAACATGGTGGAGATCTTCTTCGGCATCATCACTCGCCAGTGCTTGAAGCGATCAAACTTCGCCTGGATTCCGGAGTTGGAGGCCGCGGTGCACCGGTATATCGAACGGTACAACGAGGAGGCGAAACCGTTTGCCTGGACGAAGACCGCGGATCACCTCTTGGGCAAGATGATTCGCAGGGCGAAGGCTAATGTGTTGGAGCTGGATGAAACCCAACCAAATAATTAACACGGAACACTAGCACTCTCCACTATTTGCTCCATAGAGAAGGTTCAGGAGGGACCAGTCCGCCAAACAGCAAGGGCCACTGCCAAGTGCTCGAGCAGAACGTGCATTTTCAGGCTCCGCGGCGCCTAGGCAAGAATTCGTCGGCACCCTGCCGAGAAGCATAGACCCTCAACGGTCTTGATAATTCAATCCGCGCCTTGCCGATGAGACTGCTTTGCAAGTGCCTTACGCAACCCCTCATTTTCAGATTCCAGCTCCAAGATGATGCCAATGCCTGCCAAATTCACGCCTCGATCAATCAACTCTGAGATTTGCTGCAACCGAGCTAAATCCTTGGCTTGATACCTGCGCGTGCCACCGCTGGTACGTGACGGGGTGATCAAACCACGCAACTCATACAACCGCACTGTTTGCACACTCACTCCCACACTCTGGGCAGCGGCAGCAATCGAATGCGATCCAGCAACAGGAACGGATCGCGGCGAATTTTTTGTCATTTCTTGCTTCCAATAGGCTTGCATGAACTCAGAATCCCATGCTATAAAATCTACATCGTTAGACATAGATCTAACGGAAAGTGAATTGCAGCATCGTAGAGAGTCACACCAGAAAGGAATGAGTTCAGATGATGCAGACCGAGGTACTTCGCGATTTCGACCGCTTGGTACAGCGAGCTTTCAACACCCAGCTCAGCTCCGAACCTGTCCACCCAATGCCAATGGAGGCTTGGAAGGGCGACACCGGATTTCACGCTGAGTTCGACCTGCCAGGGGTCGACGCCGAGCAGATCGACATGGCAGTGGAAAAGAACATCCTGACCATCCGCGCTGAACGCGCCAAACCAGGAGACCGCCAGCACATCGCCGGCTCGGAACGACTCTGGGGCCATTTCACCCGGGAACTTATCCTTGGGGATCATTTGGACACTGAAAGTATCCGGGCCATCTACGTGGATGGCGTGCTACGTGTCGACATCGCTGTCGCCGAGAGTGCCAAACCCCGCCGGATTCAGGTCGCGGTCGGCCAAGGCAAGAAGAACCCCAAGGAAATCACCAGTTAACCCAAGAAAGGCCCCTTGGAGGCCTGTGCGGAGATGATGTGTCATGTCTGCCCACATTGATTCGGAACTTGATCCGCTGGTCGCTGATGACGAGTTGCTTCTGGCCATATACGAGCTCGAGCTATCCACAGCTTCCCGTCAGCATCAGCCGCCTCGATCGCACCTTTGCACCTCGATCGAGGATGTTCCGCGGCCCAGTCAGCGGTGCCCGGAAGGAACTAACGAAATACGAACAATTCAACGTTCAGTGCGTCGGGCGGGTCCCGTCCGGGTGTATTCACGCTCGCCACCGAACAAGAGATGACTCCCGGGGAAACTTTTAAGGAGTGGTTGATTCGGGGGGTGCGTCCGGAACGCACCGGACGCACCCTGGCAACGAAAGGATCAGCACCATGCGTGAATCATTGCTCAACGTCCACCTCAATGACGAGCAAATCGAAGTTCTCAATGCTGCGCTGTGCGCCTACCGAGACCATTTCAGCGAGCTTCTTGAGTTGAACGAAGAAGCAGAAGGACCGCAAGCTCGCGAGAACAACAAGTACTGGCAGAGCAAAGTCCACGCGATACAAGAAATGATCGATCAAGTCAACGACTCACTGTATGGTTCCCAACCCCGGGAGGGGCCTCAATAACTTCACAGGCATTCCGCCACCGCACACTATTCGCCTATCTGCCTGTTGATCGTCGACCTTCGAGTGTTGGAATAGGCGTTTCGAGGCTAGGTACCGTGTTTAGGAGACTGATCGAATATAGGTCATCGAGCCGGCGGCCCGCTGCAGCGCGTGCTCCGCGATCCTGCGAATGTTCTCGCGGACCGTGGAGCACGCGCAAATGAATCAGCATGGTCAGTGCCCCTGCTGCGGCATCGCCCAAAGGCGTGTGCGCCGCGATGTCGGGGAGCGGTTGGGCGAGACTGAGTGGATTAATCCGCGTTTCCCAGCTCGCGGAGCGTTTCAAGGGTACGTTCGGTGCCGGCTATCCGATGTGCCCAGATCACGCGCCTGCTATCGGCCCTCATGTATCTCAGTCATGCTTCCCATCGCGACCGGCTGGCGATGTGGCTCGATTCCCCGCGCTCGGTAAGCACCTTTTCCGCGCCAGCGGCACGCATCTTGGCTTCCTGCGGCGTTGGGGTCCCCTGGTGCCGGCTTACTCGCGCGTATCCGATAATTGCCATAGCAACAACAGGACCTTGAGCCCTTCGACCTATTTTGGTTTTAAACGGCGTTTCTGACATGCAAAGACCCTGCTTATCGCCGGAGCCGGTAAATGTTAGTTGCGACCGGCGGCTAAGACCAGTACCAGACAGAGGTTCTTGGCATGAATTTCCTCTTCAGCCATGGCGCCAGGGCGAAGGATCTTCCGCCGTCTCGGCTGGCGAACTCCTGACGTGGATGTGCCTGCTCAGAGCAGATGGACGTCGCACTGTCGTCAGACTGCCGTTGTGCCTCAGTATAGGATACTGGCCGTTCCTCCGGCCCACACCATCCTGCCCTGGAATCTGACTGCGTGCTCGCCGGACCTGCCCATCAGCGTTCTCCGGGAGGCTCGATAGTTCGCAGGTGTCTTCGCAGTATTGGTGAGCCATTGGACGCCCGAGGCGTTCATCGATCCGCATACCTGATCCTCGAACACGTTGGCTTCAGGGGAGAAAGTGTGCAGCTCGAACGCATGCGGCGATCCCCCGGCGTGCGCGCCGACGGCACCGACCTTCGCATTGGGCAAGTCGGGTTCCAAGGCCTGAACCTCCTCGGAGGAGCCCACTGCACCACGGCCCCGTCCTTGCCATCGCCAACTAATGGATTTCGCGGCATAGGCGGCTCCTCGAAAGCAATCGTCGTGAGGGGCGCAGATCGCGATGCCGGAGATCATTAGGTTGGAACCCAGATTTGCAAGCTTGGAGTGCCCCGGAGGCGCGAATCGCTAAGCGGTGCCGACGTCTTGCACGCGGGCCTTCCTGTGCGGACGGCCCGCGTGCTGCGACGGCAGGTCAGGCGGTAGCCAGGCTGCGGTGCTGGATGCTGTCGGCCTCGGAAGCCTTCGCGGCTGCGGCCAGCCCGCGTTCCAGATCGGCAATCAGGTCCTCGGGCTCCTCGATGCCCACCGAGAGGCGGACCAAGTTCGCTGGAATCTCCAGCGGTGTGCCGATCAGCGAAGCGTGGGTCATTTCGCGCGGATAGCAGACCAGGGATTCAACCCCACCCAGGGACACCGAGAGCTGGAAGTATTCCATGGACTCGGCGAAGGCGCGGGCTGCCGCTTCATCGGAGAGCTGCAGTGAGAGGATCCCGCCGAAACCGCGCTGCTGGCGCTTGGCGAGCTCGTGGCCCGGATGGCTTTCCAGCCCGGGATAGTAGACGCGGGCGACCTCGGGACGGTCATCGAGCCAGCGGGCCAGAGTGGTTGCGGTGGCGCAGTGGCGTTCCATGCGCAGGCCCAGGGTCTTCAGCCCGCGGGCGGCCAGGTAGGAATCCTGCGGACCGGAGACCGCTCCCCCGGCGAACTGCTGGTAGCCGACGGCTTCGGCCAACGATTGGCCGCGGTGCAGGTAGTCTGCCACGATGACCGCCCCGCCGAGAACGTCGGAGTGCCCCCCAATGTACTTGGTGGTCGAGTGCACCACCGCGTGCGCTCCGAAGTCAAGCGGCCGCTGCAGGTACGGGGTGGCGAAGGTGTTGTCCACGACCAGCAGGGCGCCGTGCTCGGCGGCGATGGCGGCCCAGCCGGCCAGGTCGGCGATGCCCAGCAGCGGGTTGGACGGGGTCTCCACCCAGAGCAGCGCGGTGTTCGGGCGCAGCGCGGCGCGCACCGCATCCAGGTTGGTGATGTCCACCGCCGAGGAGCTGATCCCCCATTTGCCGTGCAGCTTCGAGATCAGCCGGTTGGTGCCGCCGTAGCCGTCGGCGCCCAGCACGATGTGGTCGCCCGGCTCAAGCACTGCACGCAGCAGCGCATCTTCGGCCGCGATGCCCGAGGCGAAGGAGAACCCGGCGGCGCCGCCTTCCAGCGCGGCGAGCTGGGATTCGAAGCCGTTGCGGGTCGGGTTGGAGCCGCGCGAATACTCGTGCCCGGCGCGCAGCACGTTGATGCCGTCCTGGATGAAGGTGCTGGTCTGGTAGATCGGCGGGATCACCGCACCGGTGTGCGGGTCCTTGTGCTGGCCGGCGTGCACGGCCAGGGTGTTGAAGCCGCTCATGCGAAGCTCACTTCCTTGGTGTCGGCGGTGGTTGCGGCCAGCGCGAGATCCAGCGATTGGGTGATGTCTGCCAGCAGGTCGGCTGGGTCTTCCAGTCCCACCGACAGGCGCAGGGTCGAGGTGTTCAGCCCGGCGGCTGCCAGCTGCGCCTCGGAGAGCCGGCAGTGCGTCATGGTGGCCGGGTGGGCGACCATGGTGCGGGTATCGCCCACATTCGCGGCCAGGCTGATCAGCTTGAGCCCGTCAATGACCGGGGAAACCAGGGATGGGTGGGCCAGCTCGATGGCCAGCACGCAGCCGGTGCCCTTCGGCGCCAGCGCCCGGGCCAGCTCGTGGCTGGGGTGCTCGGGCAGCGCGGGGTGGTGGATGGCGGCAATGCCCGGATACTCGGCAAGCGCGTCGATCAGCCGGGCGACGCTGCGCTGCACGTGGGCCGCGCGCACCGGCAGGGTCTCGATGCCTGCAAGGATGCCCTGGGCGCTGGCCGGTGCGAGGGTCGGGCCCAGATCGTGCAGGAACTTGGAACGAACCAGCATCGCGTAGGCCGCCGGCCCGTGGCGTTCAAGCAGCGAAGCGCCATTCAGCCGCACCCGCGGCGCGGCGATCTGCGGCCAGCGGGAGGAATCGGAGAAATCGAAGGTTCCCGAATCCACCACTATCCCGCCGAGCACCGAGCCGTGCCCGGCCAGAGCCTTGGTGGCCGAGTGCACCACGATGTCCGCTCCGAGTTCCAGCGGGCGCACGTTCAGCGGGGTGGCCAGGGTGTTGTCCACCACCACCGGGATGTTGCGCTCGTGCGCGATGGCCGCAATGGCCGGGATGTCGGCCACGGTGCACAGCGGGTTGGAGACCGATTCTAAGAAGAACGCCCGGGTGTCCTCCTCAATGGCAGCGGCCCAGGCGGCCGGATCGGCTTGGTCGACAAAGCTGACGCGGATCCCGAAGTCGGCGAAGGTGTCGGTGAACAAATCCACGGTGCCGCCGTAGAGCGAGGAGGAAGCCACAATGTGCTTGGGTCCCTGGGTCAGGGCCAGCAGGGACAGGGCCACGGCAGCCTGCCCGGTGGCGGTGGCCACCGCGTGGGCCCCGCCTTCCAGGGCGGCCACGCGCTGTTCGAGAATCGCAACGGTGGGGTTGCCGGTGCGCGAGTAGGTGAAGCCGGCCTGGCGCAGGGCGAACTTCTCCACCGCTTCGGCGTGCGATGCGAATTGGTAGGCCGCGGAATTGTGCAGTGGCGGCAGCATCGGGCGGAAGTCTCCGCTCGGGCGGTACCCTGCGTGCACCGCGTCGGTTTCCTGGCTCATGGCTCCTCCTCGATTCTCTGCGAGGGAGTGCACCGATTGGCATCGTGCGGCGGCACGAAGCTACGCAAAAACGCGTTCGGAACTGCTCCATCGTTCCTGGCGGTAGCACCTTTCGGTTTCCCGATGGTTGCTGCGGCGTCTCCGAGCCAGATCTCTCAGCCGCTCTTGATGGGTTGTTCTTCCATGGTTGGCTATCCGCCGCAAACGGTGCAAGCGGTATCCGGCGCCCGGCTTCATACAAGGCCGCCAGGCTTCATATGACTTCTCGTTGTCATGATGACGCGGTGGCCGGCAGCACTTTATGACGCGACCTTTTGAGATGAATCGGCGTGATGCAGGGGTTTTGCTGGAAGTTTGTGACGATGTGCCGGTGCTCGATGACCGGGGGTTACGCTGCTGGCGGCTCAGCCGAGCACTTCTACCCCGAAGCTGGCGACCACCGTTCGCACTTCTTGCAGGTAGCGCTGGGCCTGGTCGGTGAGCGGGATAGCGGCGTGGTCGATCCAGCCGATTTCGATGCGCTCCTCGATGGCCAGCGGGATGGCCACGATGGAGGGATCCAGCTCGTCGCTGATGATGCCGGTGGAGATCGTGTACCCGCCCAAGCCGATCATGAGGTTGAAGATGGTGGCGCGGTCCGAGACCTGGATTTCGCGTTGGCTGGAGCGCGTGGAGAGCACCTCCTCGGCGAAGTAGAAGGAATTATTCGCGCCCTGGTCGAAGGTCAGCCGGGGCAGGTCTTCGAGGTCTTCGAGCGTGACCTGGGTTCGGGTGGCCAGCGGGTTGCTGCGCGAGATGAAGATGTGCGGATCAGCCAGGAACAGCGGGTGGAAGACCAGCCGGGATTCGCGCAGCAGCTTGTCGATGACCTTTCGGTTGAAGTCGTTGCGGTACAGGATCCCGATGTCGCTGCGCAGCGTGCGCACGTCCTCGATGATCTGCTCGGTGCGGGTCTCGCGCAGCGAAAACTGGTATTCCTCGGCCCCGCTGGCCTGCACCATCCGAACAAAAGCATCCACCGAAAACGAGTAGTGCTGGGTGGAGACGCCCAGCAGCCGCCGGGCGGAGGGGCGGCCGAGATAGCGATGTTCAAGAAGCTCCACCTGCTCGAGGACCTGCCGGGCGTAGCCGAGGAATTCGGCGCCTTCGGCGGTGAGCGTTACTCCCCTGGCCGAACGCATCAGCAAGGTGCGCCCCACCCGTGATTCAAGCTCCTTCATCGCTGAGGACATGCTGGGCTGTGCGACGTAAATCAGGTCGGCGGCAGCCGAAATCGACCCCTCGGAGGCCACCGCCACGAAATAGCGAAGTTGCTGCAGCGTCAAACCATTTGTTCCCTGAACCATAGCCAGAGTCTATATGAATCCATAGTTATATCGAGTTACCCGATATCAAGAATCACCCTGCATGATTGACGCATCGACTTCCCCTCGGCCCACCACGGCCCCCAAAGAAACAGATTGGCCATCATGGCAGACGCGTTGACCTTCAGCATTAGCACCACTAAATTCGACGAGAATTACACCCCGTCAGCAAATTCGCGCACCACCACGAACTTCGCCAATTTGGCGCGTGGAGAGCGCCGCGCAGAGAACCTGAACAATGCTCTAACAATGATCAACCGCCGCTTCAATTCCTTGGCTCACTGGGACAATCCCCAAGGAGACCGATATGCGCTGGAATTGGAAATCATTTCTGCCAACGTGCATTTCACTGCCGATAATAACGACCAGAAATTTCCCCTTTTAGAAGTCCTTGAAACCACGATCGTGGATAAACTCCTAGGCACTCGAACCCAGGGAATAGTCGGCAATAATTTTTCGTCGTACGTCCGCGACTATGACTTCAGTGTGGTGCTTCCTGCGCAGAGTCGTGGCGCCGGCACCCCAGTTCTTCCCGAAGATTTTGGCGATCTCCACGGGCAACTTTTCCAGCACTTCCTTAACTCGCAGGCCTATGGTCAGCGTTTTGAGCAGCTACCGGTGATCTGCATCAGCGTCTCGACTTCCAAGACCTATTTCCGCACCGGCAACAGCCACCCAGTGCTCGGTTTGGAATACCAGCAGGACGAAAATTCATTGACCGATGCGTACTTCGGGAAAATGGGCTTGAGCGTCCGCTACTTCATGCCGCCAGGTGCCGTGGCACCGCTGGCGTTCTACTTCCGCGGTGACCTGCTCAACGACTACACCAATCTGCAGCTGATCAGCCTGATCAGCACCATGGAGACCTTCCAGAAGATCTACCGCCCGGAAATCTACAATGCCAACTCGGGAGCGCCTGCCGTGTACCACCCGAGTCTCGGCGCCCAGGACTTCTCCCCTACCCGCGTTTTTTATGACCGCGAAGAACGAACCCAGCTAGGCAAGACCCAAGGGAAGTTCGCCGAAGAGCATTTCATTATTCCGAATCGCGAACTGCTCGATCAGTGGTCTTCCTCCTACCCGACTCCTGTCGCCTGATATTCCGAAAGATTCTTCTATGACTTCCCCGCTTATCCCCACGTCTATTGTCGGCAGTCTGCCCAAACCTTCATGGCTTGCCGAGCCTGAAAAACTTTGGTCCCCCTGGAAGCTTGAAAGCGCGCAAGTGCGCGAGGGCCAGCAAGATGCCATGCGCGCAGCAGTGCTTGAACAGACCCAGCGCGGCATCGACATCATTTCCGACGGCGAGCAGTCGCGCCAGCACTTTGTCACCACATTCATCGAGCACCTGAGCGGTGTCGACTTCGAGAAGTGCGAGACCGTGCGCATCCGCAACCGCTATGATGCCAGTGTCCCCACCGTGGTCGGTGCCGTTGAACGTGAAAAGCCGGTATTCGTTCAGGACGCGCAGTTCCTGCGCACGCTGACCGACCGTCAGATCAAGTGGACCCTGCCTGGCCCGATGACCATGGTTGATACGTTGTACGATGCACACTACCGCAGCCGCGAGAAGCTGGCCTGGGAGTTTGCGACCATCCTGAACCAGGAAGCTCGCGAACTGGAAGCCTCTGGAGTGGACGTCATCCAGTTCGATGAGCCTGCCTTCAACGTCTTTTTCGATGAGGTGGCCGACTGGGGCATCGCAGCTTTGGAGCGTGCCTGCCAGGGACTTAAAGCCGAGACCGTAGTCCACATCTGTTTTGGCTACGGCATCAAGGCGAACAATGATTGGAAAGCCACCCTCGGCGCTCAGTGGCGCCACTATGAGAAGTCCTTCCCACTGTTGCAGGCTTCCTCCATCGATACCGTTTCGCTGGAATCCCACCATTCGAATGTCCCGCTGGAGGTCGTCGAATTGGTCCGCGGCAAGCGAGTGATGCTCGGAGCTATCGACGTGGCCAATGACGCTGTGGAGACAGCGGACGAAGTAGCGCAGACTCTGCGCAATGCACTGGAATTTGTGGATGCGGACAAGCTGATCGCCAGCACCAACTGCGGCATGGCTCCATTCCGTCGCGATGTTGCCCTGGCCAAGCTCAGCGCGCTCAGCGCAGGGGCTGGCATCCTGCGCGAGGAGCTTGTTGGTGCCCGCGTCTGAAGTGACAGAATCGGCGACACCATCGTTGCCCGCAGATGATTTCAAAGCAATCTTCCGCGGGCATCCCGGTGGCGTCAGCCTGATAACCGCCGATGCCGGCGACGGACCAGTTGCCCTCACGGCAACGTCCGTGGCTTCGATCAGCGTTGATCCGCCATTGCTCGTCTTCTCGATTTCTGCGCTGTCCTCGGCGGCCAAAGTGCTCACCCGCGCAACATCTCTTGTCGTTCACAGCTTGGATGCACATGACATCGAGGTGGCTAAATTGGGAGCAACCAGTGGGATCGATCGCTTCGCACAGAAGCAAACGTGGTCAAGGCTGAGCACCGGCGAACCGGTATTTGATGGCGTCCGGGCCTGGGTTCGTTGCGCGGTCATCGAGCGGGTTCAGGCAGGAACATCCACAGTTTTTGTCGCGCGCGCCTTTGAGTCGCACGTTGACCGCGATAGCGAACCCGGTCAACCCGGCAATGGACTGGTTTACCATAATCGCGCCTGGCACCGCTTGGATGAAAACTCGCAGGTAACCAGTTGAAGCTGTCCGGCCGCTGCCCCTTGGGACACCGGTCGAACAGCCTCAGACTGCACTGACGGTCTTGTGCTGCAGCGAGTTAGTGCTTGGCGGACTTCCTGCGTCCACGGGCCACAAATACCGCACCAGCGAGGGCCATGAGAAGTCCTAGCCCTGCAGCGGCGAAGCCGTCAAAACCGGTGTTTGCCAGTTCTGGCGCGGTGGAACCGGCAGCCTTCGTGATGGACTGTTTCTCGACTGCAGGAGCCTTGCTAATTTCACCTGCTGGCTTGATTTCGGCGGCAGCCGTTGGAGACTTATCTTCGGATGGAGTTGTTTCCTCTTCGGTTTCTGGATCTCCCGAACCTTCGCCTTCAGTCTCCGGCTGGATGCCGAAGTACATTTCAAGGTAATACGCTCGCAGTTCGGGGTCGTTAGCAAAAACCTCTTCGAGGAATGCTTGGATCTCCGCGGCGTCTTCATCGCTTTCAATGCCTTCCATCATGAAAGGCAGAATCAAGTCAATCAGCTCGAGCCCGTTGTCGGATTGGAAATATTCTTCCCACTGGGCTTTGTCCCAGTCGAAACTTTCCTCAGGAATAAGCTCGTTAATGGACTGCCAGAAAGCCAGCTCTTCATCAGAAAGGTCGAATTCTTCGTACCAGATGATATCTTCAGCAAGCAATTCATCAAGAAGTCGGTTCATCTCCTGCCCGGCTTCGGTCTGATCGAAAGCTTCCCACTGGGCTTCGTCCCAGTCCTCACTACTTTCGGGCATCAGCGCGTCAATTTGGGCCCAGCGAGGGTCTTCGCCTTGGACGGCAACGTCCGATGATGTTTCGGTGGCCTTGACCGACTCAACAACTTCAGCAGTGAGCTCAGGTGTAGCTTCAGGTTCTGACGAAGCAGCTGATTCCGTCACCGCGGGTTTTGATTCTTCGGCCACATCGGAAACAGCAGTTGGAGCAGCCGAGGACTCGGTTGCGGGGTCAATGGCAGGTTCCGACGTTTCTGTCTCATTGGATTCGTCGGCATCGAGCATCGTCTCTGGCTCAGCTGGAAGGATGCTTTCCTCGGATTCAACGACGTCCGCTACGGGAGACTGCGACGCAACTGGCTCCGCCTGCGCGTCCGCTGACGTTGACGATTCCACTGGCGTTGAGATGACCTCATCCGAAATCACTTCTGCATTTGCTGCCGGGCCGCTAAGCACCAATCCCGTGATCAGTGCCGTCGACATTGCCGCCGCGCCTAATTTGGTTTTCAATTATCCTGCTTCAAAGAGTGCGAATCGGCGCAAGAACCTCACAACAGAATAAAATAGCAATGATTGCTAAAGTCGCTCTGTCCTGCGCCGATGAATTGATGATTAGGCTAAATCTAGCTCATTGCCCGAAGATTCACCAAGAAATTTTTTCACGTAAAACTCGTTGCCTGCGAGCCTGAGGAACCTCATTAAACGAGGTTATGAATTAAGCTCAATTCCGCTAATGATTCTTTGGTATACCTGTATTCGAATTTTCTGAACAGCAGAAGTGCTCGTTGATCTCACGCAAAGTGCCTGGAATTCACCTTCGAACTAAACTGTCCCCTCTCATTCATATACTGAAAAGCAATATTCAGAAAGAGGGAGAGAATGGCCACCCGAAAGACTCAGGACACCGCGTTCAATCAACAACAGTCAGCTCCCACAGTCACGGTCTATCAGAATCCCGATCATGTCAGCGGCATACTTCAGCAGATTTATCGAGCCCCGCTGGTAAAAGAGGATACGACTGAAGGCGGCGGAACCAATACCGCAACGGAGACAACCACTGTTGACGGTTCGGCGGAAGGCACAGGAAACATCGGTTGGCTCGGGTCGAAATTGGGTCTCACTGCGAGAATGTCCGCAGGTGAAGAGGTTATCGAGGCACAGGCCTCGACTCAGAACCGCCGCTCAGTCTGGGAATACACCCAGGCATACTATCTGCATGTCGTTCGCGAGTCGTTGCGTCATTTCGGGTTGCTTCACACGGTCGCAACTCTGTCCGACGCGGAGACTCTGAAAGTTGGTGATCTCGTTGAATACACTACTGAGTTCAAGCCAGATCAGATGTCAGCGTTCCTTGATGTACTTTCGCCAGAACTCATAGCATCCGTCGTTCGCTTCCAAGCAAAGCAGAAGGCGCTGAAAGCTTTTGAGAAGTGGGGCGACTTCGATGCGCAGCAGGCCTACTTCGCCGAAACTGGATTCCGGGCCGATGCCCAGGCCGAGTTTGCGGCATCCGTAACCAGGGCGATTCGGAAGGACTTCCGTAGCGATGGAACACGTGAGTTCTTTGGCAATCTCGGCTCGGAGAACTACCAAGTCACGGCGATAACTATGTGCGATGCTGCCTATTTCACCGTCGAGGACACCGATCGGATCCTCGACGGGCGCTTTACTGTTTTGGGCAAGGTCGCGGAGTCAGTCGAACACGACCGTCCCACCCTTGAGCGTAACAAGCTCCTCAGCTCTGTTCCTGTTGAAAGCTTTGAAACACTGGTGGACGAACTGATGGAGCAGGCGGATCAAGGTCTCAAGAAAGCGAAGATCACTGGAGCAATGGCCTTCGACCTTGGCCTCTCTGCGCGCATCGACGGGGCTTCGTTCAAAGTGATCCCGATAGCGATCTACGTGTAATCTATTCCTCCTTAACTACCCATCCGAAAACAAAAAGGGGACTCTCATGATAGAAAATCTCAACCGCGATCAGACTTTCGCGTTGATCTCTGAAATGAATTCAACTCGCAATCTATTGGCCTACGGGATACGGGCGATGCGAACCGCAGCGTTCGTCGAAACCACACGAGATCCCATCTTCACCATGCTTTCCATCGGCGTGGAAAAGCTATACAAGCTGACGTTGGGGCTAGTCGACCTGGAACGCGATGGCAAATGGCCAACAAAGGCGCAGATGAAATCGCACGGGCACAACCTCGTAGACATGCATGATGCCGTCTTCGACGAACTCAGGAAACTAACAGCGGATAAGTCCGAATATGTTCGTGGTCTGCTCTCCTCAGTTGAGGACGATTTCGTAGTCAAGCCTTTGATCGCGGCGCTGGGCAGATACGGGCAAAGTGGTCGCTTTTACTATCTGGATGTTCTTGGGGACTCGCCGCAGGTGTGGGAAAGTCCCGAAGAACACTGGCAGCGCATCGAAGACGCCGTGATGCTCGAACCGGAGATCAAGGACTTATTCAATGAGGCCATGAATTCCGTATCGGACAATGAACTGTGGGATTCCTTCCATCGTTCGCTCCATGAACGAATCGCACTTTCCATCGAACGCCTGTGGGAAATGATCGCCGTTGCCGGCAGGAACCACGCGCTCGGCGAGTCGGGGACGCAGTTCGGGTTCGAAGTTCATCCTCGTTCCGTCGGTCGCCAGTAAGGCACCGGCAGCAGCAGAGACCGACGTTGGAAAGAGCGAAAGTTACTGGCACGCTCCTAACCTCAACATGATTACACTCTAACTTTCAAGGCTCACCATCGGCGATGCGGCCCAAGACGAGCGGCGATCGACAGCATGACATGATCCCGTTTTGGTCAAGTGCTGCCATCTGGTCGCAGAAGGCATGCAGGAGACGAGGACGGGCACCATCGTTGAATTACGAAACAAGAACGTGCTACACGTGCTACGCACTCGCTACACGATCCGGCCAACTCTCGGCCGCCCCATGCTTCTGCGACCTACAAGCGTCGGGTACAGTCCGGTTGGCATACCTTTAGTCCCATGCTCGATCATCGGCGCGAAATAGTGGGATAACTACAGCAGCCGAACGACGCACATTCCGAAGGGAAGCCGCGGTCGGTCCCACACGCGGATCCGGCGCTAAACCTCGGACCGAAACGAGAGTCATATTTCCTTTTAAAGGATGGTCCCGCCTTAGGATTAACTGACATAAGTCGAAATAGACCAACTTTAAAGCATACTGGTCATGAACGGAGGTGAGTGCTCATGGCCCGCGCCCCGATTAATGGTGACACGTTGAACTGGGCACGCGAACTCGGACGCGTGACGCAGGAAGACCTCGCAAAGGCTGTAGGGGTCAAGACTGAACGGGTCATGGAATTCGAAGCAGGCGAGAGTCTTCCTACCTTCCGACAGCTTACCCTGATGGCAAGCAAACTTGATCGCCCACTTGGATTCTTCTTCGCCCCGGCCCCGGCGGAGCCTGACGTACCCGATACGGCCGACTTCCGAGGTCGCCTACACGACGAGCTGCCGGCGGACCTCGCCCGAGAGATGCGCCGGGCCGAGCAGCATAGAGACGCTATGCTCGATCTGGCGACCACTCACGGTGAGAAGTTGGAGCTGCGACCCTTGTCTTAGGAAAACTTGAAAGACCAGGCCGCCGACGTGCGTCGACAGTTCGGTCTCCTTGACACCTTCGTCCCTACCGAGTCCCAGATCAACCAGGTCTTCAACTTCTGGCGCGGACTAATCGAGGCCAGGAACATCCTCGTGTTCCAGACCACGAAGATCGCGTTGGGGACCTTCCGCGGATTGTCCATCCATCATGACAGGTTGCCTGTCATCCTGATCAACGGTGGGGACAGCGCTTCCGGTCGCACATTCACCTTGTTTCACGAGCTCGCGCACCTTGCGAACCGCACCAGCGGCCTCTGTGTACTCAAAGAAAACATCAACGAGGAGGCGTTGGCAAACAGCTTCGCGGCCAATTTCTTAATGCCCGAAAACTCTGTTCGCCGACAGTTGCGCCCGATCGACGATCCGTATGAACTGTCTGGACACCTAGCGTCGGTCTTCAAGGTCAGTCCGCTTGCCGCCGCCGTACGTCTTCGGACCCTCAACATCATCGATGACGAAGGCTTAGCCGCGATCCGGTTGCGCAGTGACGCTGAGTGGAGCAAAGTGCGAGAGTTGAGAAAGAAGTCTGGCAGTATTGTGCCACCATGGCGACTCCGCTATCGAGATCTCGGCTCTTCTTACATTGGCGCCGTTGCTCATGCAATCGAGGACCGACGGGTAGACATGATGGATGCCACTTATCTCCTCAATGCGCGCGTTCCAATGGTCGAACAGCTCTTGACCGAATACTACAGAACTGGGGGTGCGGAGTGACCTACACCCTCGACAGCAACATCCTCATCAATCTGCAGCGGGTGTATCCGCGCGACATCTTCCCTAGTATCTGGGAGAGTATCGAGGTATCAGCAACCAACGGAGACAGCTGCATTTGCGAGGCCGTCCACCGGGAGGTCAATCGCAGTGGTGACGCCCTCCACAAGTGGGCCAAGGAACTTCCCGACTTCGTCTGCGCAATTTCTGAAGACGAACTCAACATGGTAGCGGAGATCGCTAACGCGCATCCAGGATGGGTACAAGGCCAGCTCAACGAGGCCGATCCATTCGTGATCGCCCATGCGAAAGTCGAGCGCTCGTTGCTGGTCACCGAAGAGCGCAGGAAAGGGCCCAACACATCTGAGAAGAATCTCAAGATTCCCAACGTCGCGGCTGAGCACGGCGTGGAAGTCCTAAAGTTCTTCGATTATGTGCGCCGCGAGGGTTGGACATTCTAAGGTCCCTCTCGGTCAGGCTGTAAGTGAGTCAGCCTGCTCGCTGCGGTCGACTCATGATCCCTCGTTCCCCTCATCTTCAGAATTCTCAGTTCTCGAACGACGAGTTTGATAGAGATAGCGGCCTCTAAGCCGGATGAATTCATCCGCGCGGTCGTTCTCGCCGGTCAGCGCACCGGTGAGCTTCCCGAAAGCTCCTTCGTTGAGCACTGCCGCATCCGTCAGGATCTCCCGCAGTTCCGGCGACGCCATGAACTGGTCGAGCGCGTTGTGGTCGATCTTCTCGCCGATGCGCGGATCATCCTCCGCCATGCCAGCCGCGGCGACCACGAAGCCCTGGATCTGTGGATCGGCGAACTCCGCACCGAACGGCGCGTTGATCCTGGCCACGATGTCCGAGAGCAATTCCTGCTGCGGATCCTGCCTAGAGACATGCGAACCGACGCCGGTGATCCACGGAGCACCGGAGTGTCCAGCTCGCCGGACAGGCCGATGTCCGCCTTGCCCCTGTCGATCTGGCGGACCTTGCGCAGTTCGAGCCCGGAAACGTTCACCGAGGCAGAGACATCGTCGGATGGCAACAGCCTTATAAGCTGGCGCAGGAACTCCGCGAGCTTTTCCAGGTCGCTGGTGCCGTAGTCGACGACCTGGGACATGAAGTCGTACAAGCGCACGAACGGGCCGCAGTCCTACTTGAATGTGCGCA
Organism: Glutamicibacter sp. NPDC090743; assembly: GCF_044769125.1. Taxonomy (NCBI): domain Bacteria; kingdom Bacillati; phylum Actinomycetota; class Actinomycetes; order Micrococcales; family Micrococcaceae; genus Glutamicibacter; species Glutamicibacter sp. NPDC090743. The sequence goes on from NZ_JBIVXE010000003.1 coordinate 484,721, forward strand.
GCTCGTCGAGGGCCTGGCCGTCATCGCTTTCCGATGCATCAGCCCACCGGGCAACGTACTCGTCGCGTGCCGGAGTCACCGCCGCAGTCAACGCACTGTGGGACTGGATGCGCGCCCACCACGCCTTCGCATACCGCTCTACGTCGGCCTGCGTGTAGATGCGCGGCATTGACGCTGAGCTTGGCGATGACCAGGACTGCGGGGACAAACTGGTGCTGGAAAAATGCAGCAGTCGAGCCCTCATCGCTTTGGCCCGCCGACGGCTGACCGTGCCCTTCGCCATGATCCGTGGCGTGTCATTTCATAATGTACCGGAGCAGGAAATTGCTCCACGGGCTCCGGACACGTCCCGCCGTCCATCGGGCAAGCAATGGCAGGCATCATCCCGACGGCGAGTCCAAGCTCTAGCAACTATGGGCAACGAGGTGCAGGATAGGTTCCATGGATCCACAAGATGCTTTGATTCTTCCTGATGTCACCGCTTGGCGCGCTTGGCTCGACGAACACGAAGAAACCAGCGATGGCGTTTGGCTGGTAGTGGCAAAGAAGGGAACGACTTCCCCCACCTCGCTCGCTGTCGCACAAGCATTGCCCGAGGCGCTCTGCAGCGGATGGATCGATGCCATCCGCCGCAAACGCGACGAGACGACCTTCCTCCAGCGCTACACTCCCCGCCGGAAGAACTCTGTCTGGTCCCAGAAGAACACTGAATTCGCCCAGGAATTAATTGATCAAGGACGCATGCGGCCACGAGGCTTCGCGGAAATCCAGAAGGCCAAGGAAGATGGACGGTGGGAGCGTGCCTACCAAGGCCAGGCCACCGCCCAGGTTCCTCCGGATCTGCAAGAAGCGCTGGATCGTTCGACCGTGGCGGCCACGAATTTTGCGGCCTTGAAATCCCAACCGCGCTATCACATCCTGCATCAGCTGATGATTGCCCGAACGGAGAAAACGAGGACTGCCCGCTTGGCCCGATTCGTTGCAGAACTTGAGCAGGGTCCAGAAGCCTGATCCTTGGTCCGGTACAGTACTACGCGGACGATGCCACTGAGCGCTAGCTTCTGGAGCGGTATATCGCTTCGGCGATCATGGCGCCTGCTTGCAAAATGGCTGCCGCAAGAATGACTAGCGCGGCCGCAGTGGCCCCTCCAAGAATCAGCATGACTACTCCGACAAGGCCCAAGGTCCAGGCAATGAACATTGCTCCTGTAGTCATTCCTAGTCCGGCCTGCCGGGTTTTCTTCACGCTCTGAGTCATATCGCCAGTTTAGACGCAGGACTGAGCTCTGGGGAAAATGGTTTCTGGAACTGATCATTTTCGCGGGGGCCTTGGTACCGTGGAATTCAATGCCCGGGCAACGCCGGCAATATCTCATCTCACGATTGGATTCATGGTTTGCGTGTATTAGTTCCGTGGCAAAGCTTGGTCGACAGCATGCAGATTCCCGGGGTCGAAACCGTCTTGTGGAATATCAATGATGGCGAGCCTCCAGCAGCTGATGTGCTCGTTACCGAGCGGCCGCTGGATCCTGCGCATCGCTCGCGAGTCAGCAGAATCCCGGGGCTCAAGCACGTGCATCTGCTATCCCTCGGCTACGAGTGGGTGCTGGAGCATCTCCCCGGCGAAGCAGTCTTGTCGAATTCCCGCGGCGCAGTGGAAGACTCCACCGCTGAGCACTGCCTCGCCCTCGTACTGGCCGCATTGCGCGAGCTCCCTGCGGCCATGGCCTCGCAGAAAGAGCAGGAGTGGCCTCGCTTGTGGACTTCCTCGCTTTTCGGCTCCAATGTCGTGGTGCTCGGAGTGGGCGGTGTTGGCACAGCCACTATTGAACGGCTCAAAGCCTTCAAACCAGCCAGAATCACCGGAGTCGCCAGTTCCCCGCGAATCCTGGATGATGGCACCAATGTCGTCGCCCTGCGCGATGCAGCTGAGCTCCTGCCTGAAGCCGATGTCGTCATCTGCACTCTGCCGCATACACCCCAGACCCAAGGCCTTATTGATGCAGGATTCCTCCAGCGCATGCGCGACGGCGCACTGCTGGTGAATGTCGGCCGCGGCCCTATTGTGAACACCGCAGATCTGCTCGACGAGCTGCGCTCGGGACGCCTGCGCGCGGCTCTGGATGTGACCGATCCCGAGCCGTTGCCCACGGGCCATCCGTTGTGGACCGCGCCGAACTGCATCATTACGCCGCATATGGCTGGTGATACCTCGGAATTCATGCGGTTGGTGTCGAATTTGGCGACGCAGCAAGTTCAGCTGCTATCCACCGGTTCGGCACCGCACAACATTGTTCGCCGCAACCTTGGCTAGGCCCTGCTTGCTGCCAAGGAATGCTCGACAATTTCATGAACCTTGTCGACGGTAACCGGAGCCAGGGTAACGCCGAGGGGTCCATGCCCCGCGGCTACTGTCAGGTTCTCGTATTTGCGTTGCCCGATGATCGGCACGCCGCTTGCAGTCATCGGCCGGGCGCCCTGCCAACGGCTAAGTTCCGGCAAATGCCTAAGCTCTGGCAGCAATGCTTCCGCGCCCTGGCGCAGGGCTGAAATATCCGAATCAGCTGGAACTGCATTGCTCATGCCGCCAAAACGCATTCCGCCCGTAATTCGCACACGTCCAGGCATTGGACTGATAACCACATGATCTTCCATCCCCATCAAGGCACGACTAACCAAGCGGTCCTGATCTTCCAGAGTCACCGACCAGCCGTATCCAGGCTCAACTGGCACACTGACTCCCAAGGCCTTGCCGGTTTCACGGCTGGAGGCTCCCGTTGCCAAAACAACGTGTCGCGCCGAGACCCTCCCGGAATCAGTGATCAAGGTGTGCAGGTTGGATCCGGTAGCTTCGTGGTCGATGACCTTCGCACCTACGACCTGGGCTCCATGGTCAATGGCATCTTGCAACCAACGCCTTGCGGCTTCTTCAGGATCCAGGAAACCTTCGTTGGAGAACCAGATCCCGCTGGCAACTCCATCTTCTACCCCGGCCTGCAGATCAACGATTTGCTCTCGATTCACAACATCGCAGGTCGCACCAGCCGCACGCATGCGCTCGGCATCCGCATGCAGGCGTTCGGCATTGCCCTCATCCGTGGATAGCCACAACCAGCCTTGCTCTTGCATGCCGAGATCCAATCCGTCTTCTCTCAGCTGCTGGTATCGTTTCTGGCTCAGTGTCGCCAGGCCATGGAGCTTCGCTGTATCCCTTTTGACACGTCCCGGCCTGCAGTTCATTGCAAAGCTGGCCAAGAACTTCAATGATTCGAACCCCAATGGCTTCGCAAACGTCACCGGGGCATGCTGGCTGCCGAAAGTTTTAATGCCCTCCCACAAGTTCCCTGGAGTGGACATCGGAGTCGAATAGCTCGGGACGATGAGTCCTGCATTGCCCAGGGATGAACCGCGTCCCGGCGCGGGATCAATAACCACCACATCCAGCCCGTCTCGGCTCAGCTGGCTGGCAATTCCTGCGCCGATTATTCCGGCACCAATAACTGCGACGTCAGCTCGTTCTAGGCTCATTCTTGCTCCTGCGCTACGTTTCCTTGCTGGCTAGATGGTTAAATCATCACGCCAGCACCAATCAGTATTGTGTTATACCTTACACCTTAGTGGGTATCCTGCCTGCGGATACAGCCACATTTCCCGCCAGGCGGGCACACTGCCATGAGGGTTTGCTCGAACGTGGTAAACAAGTAGATATGACTACGAGCAATCACACTCCCTTGAGGGCGATCAGCCTGCGCGAACAGGCCCGAAACGCAATTCGCACCTCGATTGTCATGGGGCAAATCCAACCGGGAAATGTGGAAAGCGTTGTCAAAGTTGCCGCCGAACTAGGGGTGTCAATTACCCCGGTCCGCGAAGCTGTCATGGATCTGGCAAACCTGGGAATTGTGGAAGTCATCCGCAACAAGGGATTCCGCGTACCGGTCCTGACCGAGCAAGATCTGGACGAGATTTTCAAGCTCCGCACCATGCTGGAAGTTCCAGCGATGCGCGAAGTCGCCGAAAATTTCCATGGCACCGATCCGGAGCCATTCAAGACGCTGGCTGCTGACATCATTCTCGCGGCCCGCGAAGGCGACGTCCGCAGATTCCTGGACAGCGACCGCAAGTTCCACAAGGCGCTCTTGGAGACCCTTGGAAACCATCGCCTGGTGCAGACCGTCGATCAGCTACGCGACCAAGCTCGCATGCAGGGCCTGCAGAAAATGGCTGATCATGGTGACCTCACGGAATCCGCCGAAGAGCACTTGGAGATCCTGGCAGCCATTGCCACAGGTGACGGCGATCTGTCCGCCGAACTAATGACCCGCCACCTCGCGCACAGCCGCGGCATTTGGGCCGACCGCCCCGAACCTCAAGCTACTTAGAAAGTCCCGAACCCGCCATTGGACTCGAATCACGTTTTGTGTAATATATAACATAGAAGTGATGCACGCTACAGTTGCGTCTTGGACATCGGATATCCCGATCCCCAACAATCTCGAGGACTCGAATGAAAACAAAGATTTCAGCACCTCAAATGCTTGTTATCGGCCTGACGCTATTTGCGATGTTCCTAGGCGCCGGCAACATCATCTTCGCCCCGTTGGTCGGGCAGCAAGCCGGCAAGTCTTCCTTGGTGCCCGTGAGCGCCTTCCTCCTGACTGGTGTCGGCCTGGTGCTTCTGGCGATCATCGTTTTGGCTAAGGCCGGCGGTCGAGTTGAGCCGCTTTCGGACCGCGTGCATCCCTGGTTTTCCAGAGGCTTTTGCGCGCTCTTGTTCCTGGCGCTCGGCCCTTTGTACGTAATCCCCCGGACAGGTTCCGTGGTGTACGAGATCGCTCTCAAGCCGCACCTTGACTTATCAGACGACGGCGCCCGCTGGATGCTGCTTGCCTTCTCGGCCGCATTTACCGCGTTGACGATCTTCCTCTCCCTCGACATGGGAAAGCTGGTGGCGCGTCTGGGAAAATTGATTACTCCCGTTTTCTCCGTGCTGCTGCTCATCATTATCGGCAAGTCATTCCTCACGCCGATGGGCGCCCCGCAAGATCCTATTGAACCGTACCTTTCCAGCACATTCCTCAAAGGTTTCACCGAAGGCTACTTCACCATGGACGCGCTAGCAGCGCTCGTATTCGGTGGCGTCTTCATCCAATCCATAAAAGCCATCGGGATTACTGAGCCCCGTGCTATCACCAAGGTCTTCATCAAAGCCGGCGTGATCACCGTCATCGGCCTGTCCTTATTGCATATTTCGATGGCTGGGATCGGCGCAACCAGCGTTGAAGCTATCGGACGCTTCGACAACGGCGGCGCAGTACTGGCCGAGTCTTCCCGCTATCTGCTGGGGACCGGCGGCGTCATTGCCATGGGCGTCATTGTTCTCTTGACCGGCATCACCACGAACATCGCCTGTCTGTCTTCCGTATCTGAATATTTCAGCAACATCACTCCATGGGCTAGTTACCGGCGCTGGGTATATATCTTCGGCCTGGCCGGGTTGCTATTCACCAACTTCGGACTGGAAACCGTTTTGGAAACCGCTATTCCGCTGCTGATGTTCCTGTATCCGCTGTCAATTACCTTGATTCTCCTTGTAATGCTCAACCGGTTCTTTTCCGGATACCAGTCCGTATACATCGGCGCGATCTTGGGCGCGGGACTGATCGGCCTATTCGATGCAATCAAATCCGCAGGTCTTTTTGTTGACGGCCTCAACAACGCCTTGGCTTTCATCCCGATGTTCGCCCAAGGCGGCGGTTGGATTATCCCGGCCTTCGCAGGCGGCCTTCTTGGCTACCTGGTCGCTCGGCTTCGCGCAGAACCAAAGCGTGAGTATCCAGAAGCTCAGCGGAACACTGCGAGCGAACCGCAACAAGCTGTGTCAAAATCCTGACGTTGTCAAAACAACAGAAACGAGCATCCATGAACCTCACTAAGCAAGTTTCACCTGTCTGGTACACATCCGAGCAAGTTGCGGAAGCTGTCAGTCCTGACCGCGCGCGCGAACTTCTAGAAAACGCCTTGCGGGACGGCTTCGATCCAGCGACAGATCCTGATCGCACAGGCATCGCTGCCGGAAGCGGCGAAATGCTGCTCATGCCCTCGACCATCGGCGAATGGTCGGGCATTAAAGTAGCCACCGTTGCCCCAGATAACCCGGGCAAGGGGTTGCCCCGAATCCAGGCGAACTACATTCTGATGGACGCCGAGACGTTGTCCACCCAGGCATTGCTTGAGGGCGCGATGCTCACGGCTTTGCGCACACCAGCAACTTCGGCCGTAGCAGCTAAGCACTTGGCCCCGTCAGGCCCATGCACGCTCATGGTCTTCGGGACCGGGCCGCAAGCTTGGGGACATATAGAAGCCATGTCGGAAATCAGGGAAATCACCGAGGTCATCATCTCGGCCCGCAATCGCGAACGAGTCGATGCCTTGGTGGCGAAGGCCAATGCTTTTGGACTGGCTGCCAGAGCTGGGGATCCTGGCGACGTTGCCAACGCTCAACTCGTGGTGTGCGCGACAAGTGCAAGCGAGCCGTTGTTCGACGGATCGCTTGTCCAGCCAGGAGCATGCGTTATCGCGATGGGTTCACATGTGCCCGAGTCGCGCGAGCTCGATGGTGAATTGGTTGGCCGCTCATTGGTAGTGGTAGAAGATATCGCTACAGCTCTGCGTGAAGCTGGCGATGTCATTCAAGCCATCGCTGAAGGCACTTTGCTGGCCGGTAACCTAGCCACCATCGCCAAGCTGGTGCAAGGCCAATTCACCCGGTGTGATGATCGGCCTAATATCTTCAAGGGCACTGGGATGTCCTGGCAAGATCTGGTGGTTGCTGTCGGCGTTCACGAGCACTTCACCAACTAGGCGACAGCGAACAGGGATTCCAGTGCCGTGGGGGGGGGGGGGGGGGGGGGGCCCCCCCCCCCCCCCCCCCCCCCCCCCCCCGCCCACACACAGCCACCAAAAGACGGCGGTCGGGGTTTGGGAGAGCACCGGGAAGTTAGAAAAATTGAAAAACAAAG